>PBVL01000042.1 GCA_002728675.1 Gammaproteobacteria bacterium | reverse complement strand
TGATCTCTCTGGCGAACCCCTGCATCGGTTTGGCGTCTGCGCGGTCCTGGACGTCCGGTTCGATGTCGAGGATGTCGAACACGCGCCGCAGTCCCATCGCCATGTCCTGCGCGGTCATCCAGTCCCGCAGCAGCTTACGCACATCCCCGCTCGACTCACGGAACTGATCCCGCGTCCACGAGTAGCTCGCAAGGTTCCAGACCACGAAACTGACCCCGATCAGCGCGATCAGATCGGTTGCCCAGGTCGGGTCGCCGCGGTTGGCCCAGAAGGCCATCGTGAACTCGCCGCCGATCAGGAATACGCAGACAACCGTGAACATCACGATCGTCACCATGGCGATCAGCCAGCGGACGCGATAGGCGGCGTTGAACGCGACCACGGAGTCTTCGTCCATCCGGCGCTGGGCCCGGTCGGTTGCGTTGAACGCCTTGATGAGGCGGATGGCGCCGAAGGTTTCCTGAATGGTGGAGGTGACGTCCGACGTAGCGGCCCGGTACACGAGCGTTCGTGTCCGCACCCGCGGCATCGCCCAATACCCCCAGATCAGGGCGGGGATGCAAATGGTTCCTGCCATCAGGCCAATCCATGGACTGAGCAGCGTGGCGAACACGACGCAGGTGTAGTAGCTCATCAGCGCCAGCGTGATCCCGATGATGTGGCCGATCACCGCGGTGACCATCGCGCTGTCCTGGTAGATCCGGTAAATGGAGTCGCCGGTCCGGTGGCCGCTGTGGTAGTTCAGCGAGAGCTGGTGCCAGCGCTCGAGCAAGGCGAGGCGCAGGTCCTGGTTGATGCGCTGCATGATCCACATGTTGTAGTAGGGATTGATCACGCGGAGGGGCAACTGGATAAGAAATGCGCCGAATGCAATCCAGAAGTAGATCCACTTGAGTTCGTGGCGCTGGTCCTGGGTCAGTTCGGTGATCGAGCCCTGCGCCCATTCTGGAATGCCGATGAGGTTCGCGAGGCCAGGGGCAATCGGCTCGTTCTGGAGGAGATTCTGGTTGAGCAGATCTGCGGTGATCAGAGCCAGGGCCAGATTCAGAAACCGCTGACCGAAATTGATGGCATAGAAGTAGACAAGGTGCGTGCCGGAACGCAGGCGATACTCGAGGCGGCCGTCGTGGCGTCGAAACTGCACGATCCACCCCATCAGACAACCAAGCGTGACGAGACCCGCGTAGACACCGTCCGCCCAGCCGTCGAGCACATAGCTCGCAACGACGTTTGCGGCGATCCCGCCCAGCAACAGGCCAACCGTGGCGGTGACCTGAACTGTGTTGCTGAATGCCATCACCGAGATGCAGGCGACCATCATGAAGACGGGTCCGTAGAGCAGATACCACGGCCATTCGAGAGACGCGGGGACGTAGCCCAACAGGGGGCCCGCGACGGCGATTGCGAACACCAGCACAGGTGCGTACGCAAAGCTGTAGCCGCCGCCGGCGACGTTGTCGGCGACGCGGTCCTCATAGCCCTTGCCAGGCTGGTACCAGCGCCCGAGAAGCTGCGGGCGGATGTACGGCCAGGAGCGCAGCAGCAGCAGCAGGACGTCGAGGAAGCCGGAGTCGTCCTCGTCGACTGAACGGTCGCGCTCCGCGGGGATCGGGCCGTCGCCAAACATGGGCAGCGCGCTCGCGCGTACCTTGTTCGCCTCGTAGTCCGGATCTGTGAGCACGTGCTGTCCGCCTTCTTGTTGTGTTTGTGTGCTCGCGCGCACGCGCGATCAGGCAGAGTAAAACAAACCTGAGAGGGGTGATCCACCCCGGGGCGGGCTTCCGGGGCGGCTTTGCAAGTGAGGAAGTCGCGGGGGCGTGTCAGGGTTCGGCAAAGGTGTCGGGAGGACCCGCAGGAACACTCCGGACAGTCACCTGTTATGTTCTGGCTATCGACCGGAGGAGATGCAGAATTGGACCGTGTAGGAGTAGGGATCGTCGGGAGCGGCTTGTGGAGCGGCTTCTATGTGACCGCGAGCCAACAGCATCGGCGTGCGGATGCGGTCGCCGTGTGTAACCCCAATCTGGCGAGCGCCGAGCGGTTGGCGAAACGTCACGGCGTGGCACGCGCGGTCGCTGACTATTCGGAACTCCTGGCGAGTGACGATCTCGATGCCGTCGCGATCGTGACACCCAACGACTCACACGCGGATCTGGCGGTGGCCGCCCTCGAAGCCGGTAAACACGTCCTCTGTGAGAAGCCGATGGCGCTCAGTTTGGCGGAAGCGCAGAGGATGCAGGCCGCCGCCGATGGGTCCGGCCTGGTTACGGGAATCAACTTCACGTGGCGGCATCCTGCCGCCGCGCGCTATGCCCGGGACATCGTTGCATCCGGTGAGTTGGGTCGTATCTATCATCTGTTCGGCTGTTTCCAGCAGGGCTGGTTGCGTGACCACAATGCGCCGCGTGTCTGGCGTCTGCAGCGCGCCAAAACCGGCACGGGCACGCTGGGCGATATCGGTTCGCACATCCTCGATCTTGCCGAATGGGTCACCGGGCAGCACATTCGCTCGGTGGTTGCCGACCTCGAGACGTTTGTCGACGAACGTCCGCTGCCGGAGGGTGGACGCGGACCGGTGGACGTCGATGATGCCGCTTCCGTCCTTGCGCGATTCGACGATGGCGCGATGGGTACATTCACGAGCAGCCGGTATGTGCCGGGACAGGGTATGGACCAGCGTCTCGAAATCTATGGCGAGAAAGGTGCGCTCAGCATGGACTTCAACGATCAGCAGAACCTGCGTGTGTCGATCGGGCGGTTCGCGCGGGAAGGTCAGATGATCAGCGCGCCGATTCCCGCGAGGTTCGGGACGACCCCGGAACGGTACCTCGGCCAGAACGTAACGAACTTCATCGATGCCATTCTGCAGGGGGAAGCGATGTCGCCCTCGTTTGCCGACGGGGTACACAATCAGGCCCTGCTCGACGCTGTCGTGCAGTCAGGGCAGGACCGCGCCTGGGTCGATGTCGCCGTCTGAGCCGGGCGCGCGTTCGTCGCATCCTGGGTTAGGATTGCGCTCCGCCGCGAATCGGCGTCGACAGAACACAACAAGGGGCAGGACATGGATCTAGGTGTGGCAGGCAAGGTGGCGATCATCACGGGAGGGAGCGACGGGATCGGTCGTGCCGCAGCCGAGCGACTCTCTGCAGAAGGGGCTCTCGTGGCGGTTGTGTCCCGGACGCAGTCCGATCTGGATACGGCTGCGGCCGAGATCAGTGCCTCGACCGGCAACGAAGTTGTCGGCATTGCCGCCGACGTCAAAGACGAGTCCGCAGTCGAGGCGATGGTCAAGTCGGTCGTGGAGCGCTGGGGCCGCCTCGACATCCTCGTCAACAACGCCGGCACGTCGTCCGCCTCGCGGTTCGAAGACATGACCAACGAGCAGGTGGAAGAAGATTTCACGCTCAAGGTCATGGGTGCGATCTATTGCACCCGCCATGCGCTGCCGCACCTGAAGGCGACCCAGGGTGTCATCTGCAACACGACGACCCCGGGCGGCAAAGCGCCCGGTCCCGGCAGTCAGCCGACGGCCCTGTCCCGGGCGTCGGGCATCTCGCTGACCAAGACCTGGTCCAAAGAGTTCGCAGCCGACGGTGTCCGTGTGAACACGGTCTGTGTCGGGCTGCTCAAGAGTCGTCAGCATCGCCTGCGCTGGGAGAAGGCGAAGGAAAAGAACCCGGACCTCACGCTCGAGGACATGTATGAGCGCATGGGTCAGACCGTCCCGATGCTGCGGGTTGGCGAAGCATCGGAGGCGGGTGACGTCATCGCGTTCATGTGCTCTGCCGGCGCGAGCTACGTGACGGGTTCCGCGATCAACGTCGACGGAGGCGTTGCGCCCGTCGTCTGATTGGCAGGAGACGCGGGCAGCTCACTCGGTCGCCCGCCAATCCCGGCGCGGCGTCACGAGCGGGTAGCGCCGTTCGAAGCGATCGAAGTAGCCTCCCAGCTGCGCGAGCGCCATGACGTTGCCGTCGATCCGCAGTTTGCTCTCGGCAATCAGCTCCGGCGCGGTCGTGGCGCCCGCCATCAGGAGCTTGAAGCTGACGCTGTCCGTCTGGATCGTAGCTTCCGCGTCGTCGTGACGGCGTCCTGGACGCGCATGCAGGACGCTGTTCTCGATGCTCAGCACGACGGGCTCTGTGTCGCTGAACTCGACGTTGATCGTGAGTACCACGCCCTCGACGCGTTCGGCGTTCAGGCGGACCGCCATCGTCTGGAAGAGGTTCTCGAGCGGGATGTTGGCAGCCATGCCCGCGCTTGCCTGAAACGCCGAGCCGGCCGGCAGGCCCTCGCGCAGTTCCAGCGCGCCGCTCAGGAAGAAGTTGCGCCAGGGCGCCGATTCACTCTGATAGCCGAGCTGCTCGAAGGTGTCCGCAAGCAGCGCGCGCCCCTCGATGTGTTCGGGGTCGGCCATGACGACGTGATTGAGCACCTCGGCAACCCAGCGGTAGTCGCCATCCGCGTAGGAGTCGCGTGCCTTCGCGACGACCGCGTCGGCCCCGCCCATGTAGTCGAGATAACGCCGCGCGGCGTCGACGGGCGGGAGCGCAAAGAGCGTTGCCGGGTTACCGTCGAAATACCCGAGATACTTCACATAGACGGCCCGGGCGTTGTGATGCACCGTGCCGTAGTAGTCGCGGTTGTAGAACTCACGAGCTAGTGAATCCGGCAGGTGGACTTGCTCTGCAATCTCATCCTTGGTGTAGCCGAGGTTTGCGAGCCGCAGGGTCTGATCGTGGATGAACTTGTAGAGGTCCCGCTGCTTGCCAAGATAGGTCAACGCCGCGTCGCGTCCCCAGATGGGCCAGTGGTGACTCGCGAACTGCACTTCGAGGCGATCGCCGAAGAGCTCGATCGACTCGTTGATCTGGTTCGACCAGTCGAGCGCGTCACGTACCTGCGCACCGCGTGGCGTGTAGACGTTGTGCAGATGATGGGACGTGATCTCGGACATGCAGAGTGCGGCAAAATCCGGGAGGTAGAAGACGAACTCGCTTGGCGCTTCCGTGCCCATGGTCATCTGGAACTCGAAACGGACCCCGTCGATCAGCCGCGTCTCGCCGGTCTCCCGGACGATGTCGTTGGGGACGACGAAGCCGGTGGTGCCGAGCGCAAGCCGTGCGCCGAGTCCGCAGGTCACGAAACCTGTGGGCGAAGGCGAGAGCAGATTGCCGTACATGTAGGTGGCCCGGCGATTCATCGCGTTGCCGGCGAGCACGTTCTCTGACAGGGACTCGTCCACGAAGTCGAGCGGCGCGATGACCGGTACCTCGCCTGACGCGGCCTGTTCCGGGGTGACCACGCCGAGCACGCCCGCGAAATGGTCGGCGTGGCTGTGGGTGTGGATGACCGCCGTGACCGGCCGCTCGCCAAGATGTTTGTTGGCCAGCGTGAGTGCGGCGCCGGAGGATTCGCTCGATGTGAGTGGGTCGATGACGATCCAGCCAACCTCGCCGCGGATGAGCGTCATGTTGGCTATATCGAACGAGCGGACCTGGTAGATGCCGTCGACGACCTCGTACAGCCCGTGATGCCGTGCATTCAACTGGGCCTGGCGCCAGAGCGAGGGGTTGACGGTGTCAGGTGCCTCACCGACCAGGAACCCGAGCGCGGCAAGGTCGTAGACTTCCCGGCCGCCGTTCGCGTGTGTGATGGTCGGCGCATCGAGCGTCGCGATGAACCCGCGCCGCGCATCGTCGAAGCTGCGTGTGTCGGTCCAGTCCAGCGTGTCCTTCACCTGTTGCTGGGCCGCCTGCGTGTGGGCCGTGGCTGGTTTGGCGGCGCGCATGGCTTCGGGCAGCGGGGTGTAATCCGTCATTTCGTGTCTCCTTAGACGCAAACGGCCCCGCGGGAGCGGGGCCGTTTCAGCAGTGTCGTCCGGTGAGTTGGGCGTTACTGCCAGCCGCTTCTCGCGCCCGGTCCACCCAGAGGGAGGGGGCCGGCCGGCCAGCGGAAGCCGTGCACCATTGCCTTGTTGACGTCCTCGGCGGTGGCGGTGCCTTCTTCGACGATCTTCATCGCTTCGCGGCGTGCCACGCCCATGATCCGGTTGCCAATGAAGCCCGAGTCGACGCCCGGGATGTCCTTCACTTTGACCGAAACCTTGCCCCAGGCCTTGCAGACGTCCTCGATGAGCTGGTACGTCTCTTCGGACGTGCTTTCGGTGTGGATGATCTCCACCAGCTTCATGATGTTGGCGGGGCTGAACCAGTGCATGCCGATGAACAGCTCCGGCCGATTCGTCGCCTGGGCAAGATCGGTAATGCTGAAGGTGGAGGTGTTGCTGGCGAAGACGGCGTCCTTCTTGACGATCTCCTCCATCTCGGCCCAGACTTTCAGCTTGAGCGGCTTGTCTTCCAGCTTACCGGTATCGCCTCCGCCAATCGCTTCGATGACGAGGTCGACGTCAGCAAGATCGCCGGGGTCGGTCGTGAAGTTCAGCAGGCCCAGCGCCCAATCGTATTCTTCCTGGGTGTGCTTGCCGCGCTCGAGCCCGACGCGCAGGCCAAAACGCCCGTTGACGATGGTCTCCCGTGCCTTCTCCAGCGCTTCGTCGTTGATGTCCCGCACGAGCACCTTCGTGCCGCTCAGAATTGCGTTCTGCGCGATGCCGCCGCCCATAACGCCTGCACCCAGAATGCCGACGCAGTCGACGTTTTCGAACTTCATGCCTTCTCCTTGCCGCGCGAGCCTGGCGGCGATCTGTGTTTCCCGTGGCGCTATGATAGCAGCACCATGATGACTGTCCGGATAATCGTCAGCGGCCGCGTGCAGGGGGTCGGATACCGTCAGTGGACTCTCGCCGAGGCCCGTTCACTCGGACTCGCGGGGTACGTGTTCAACCGGATCGATGGCGACGTCGAAGCGGTGTTTCACGGGGCGGAAAGTGCCGTCGGAACGATGCTGGAGCGATGCCGTCGCGGACCGTTCTTCGCGCGCGTGACCAACGTTGCGGAGCGTCCGGCCGAAGTGCCCCCGTCTGACGGATTCAGCATTGAGGTGACTCGATAGCCGACGCTCAGTGGACGTGACTGATCTCGTCTTCGGTGGCGTCGCGCGCGCTCTCGATGCTGACCTCGAAGTGCAGGCGCTGACCGGCAAGCGGGTGGTTCGCATCGAGGTTAGCGGTCTCGGCGCCAATCGCGATGACGGTGAGTACCTGAACCTGACCCTCCGGCGTCTGGGACTGCAACTGCATGCCCACCGCCAGATCAGCGATGGCTGACAGGGCGGACAGCGGCACTTCCTGGACAAGCGTGTCGTCCTTGACGCCGTAGGCGTGCTCAGGGTCGATCGTCGCATCGAACTTGTCGCCGTTCGAACTCCGCCTCGAGGCCGGGGATGATGCCACCGTGCCCGAACAGAAAGGACAGCGGGTCGCGTCCGTCCGAGGAATCGAGCGTTTCGCCCGCGTCGTTCGTGAGAGTGTGATGGAATGCGACCACGGAGTTGGTGCCGATCGTCATTGGATGCTCCTGAAAGAATGATGGCTGCCACGGCAATGTGTCGTTACCCGGCCCCATTCGATGACAGGAGGACTTTGGTCGTTCCGATCAAGGAATCTGGTCGTCGTAACCCAAATGCCGGGCGCTGATCCTGTCCCTTGCTCACGTGTATTCTCCGCACCGAGGTGACACAGATGATCAACACGATTCGATGGGTAACGCTGGCCGTGGCGGCGCTCTGCAGCGCGATGGCCAACTCGGCCGAGTACCCGGACCCCGAACGTTATCGAGCGGCGATGGAAGCGTTTGCCGCCGAGCCGCAACCTGAGCCCGGCGGCATCGTCGCGACCGGATCGTCCAGCATGCGCGGCTGGCACCGGCGTATCGGGACGGACCTCGAGCCCCTGACGCTGGTCAGGCGCGGATTTGGCGGGAGCAACATGTACGACGTGCGCTACTTCCTCAGCGAGTTGGTGCTGCGCCACAAACCCCGCGCAGTCATGCTCTACGAAGGGGACAACGATGCCGCGCTTGGGGCGAGCCCGGAGGAGGTGCTTGGGCACTTCGAAGCCGTCGCGGCCGGAATTCACGCGCACCTTCCGGACACGCGTATCTATGTCATGGCGGTGAAGCCGAGTCTCGCCCGGTGGAAGATCTGGCCGACCATGCGTCGCACCAACGCCCTGCTCAGGGCGCGCTGTGACACCGATCCCCGGCTGCACTTTGTCGACGTCGCGACGCCGATGCTGGGAGCCGACGGCAAGCCTCCAGCCGATCTGTTCGTGAAGGACATGCTGCACATGACGGATGCGGGCTACGACATCTGGCGTGATGCGACGCAGTCGGTGGTTGTTGCGCAAGAGGCACAATACGAGCATGCAAGACAGCCCGAGCCGACAAGCGAGTAGCGGGGGCGATGGCAGACATTGAGGCTTACCTCGAGCGCATCCGTTACGACGGTCCCCGGGAACCGACGCTTCCGGTACTGGCCGCGGTTCACCGCCATCACGCATACGAGGTGCCGTACGAGAACCTGGACGTGCTGCGCAGATTGCCGGTGAGCCAGGACATCGAAGCGATCTTTGACAAAATCGTGCATCACAGACGCGGCGGCTGGTGTTACGAGATGAACGGGCTGCTCGGCTGGGCCCTCGCGGAGCTTGGCTTCAAGGTCACCCGGCAACTGGGTGGTGTGATGCGGTCCGAGCGGGGTGATGATGCATTTGGCAATCACCTGATGCTCAAAGTTTCGCTCGACGGGCGGACCTGGCTGGCCGACGTCGGCCTGGGTGACGGGATTGCCGAGCCCATTCCCCTCGAAGTGGGTGACCACCGGCAAGGGGCTCGCACGTTTCGTCTGGAGACCCTCGATGGCGGCATCTGGCGTTACCACAACGCGGACGGTGCCATGCCGCCCGACTTCGATTTCCGTTACCACGAGGGGCACAGCGGGTTTTCCGCGCCCGAGGCGGACGAGGGACGCATTGCGGAGATCTGCGGCAGGTTGCAGACCGACCCTGAATCCATGTTCCGGCTGAACCTCGTCTGTCAGCGGATGTCACCGGACGGCATCAGTCTGTTGCTGGGGCGCGTGTTCACACACAACGGCAAGCGCAGATTGCTGGACTCGGCATCCGAGTTGGACGAGGTGCTCAGCGGAGCGTTCGGCCTCGCCGTGGACACGGAGGAGCTGTGGCTGGGTGTGGTCGGGCGCCACGACGCACTGTTTGGAGACACGGCGGTCGAGGAGATCAGGTTCGGAGCACCCGACCCGGAGAACTGACCGGCTGGCAGGTTCTAGCCTGCCGATGGGCGCACGCCGACCAGCGGGTCAGGCGGGGCCGCTTTCGTCCCGACCTGATTCCCGGCGCTGGCCGGCGCCAGGGCAGGTAAGTCCAACTGCGTTCGGAGTATGATCAGCCGCCTGAAATGACGCGCCAAAGGGAGGCTGCGCCCATGCTGAGACTGCTTGCGTTGACCATGATCATGACACTGCTCGCGGCGTGTTCCGATGACTCGCCCAAAGGGACTCCGCCTGCCGGAGAGCCGGCCGTGGAAGGGGCCGCCGCGCCGACCGAACCCGCACCGATGACAACGCAAGAGGCCCCACCGGCTTCGGCCAGCGCTCCGAGGTTCTTCGCTGACGTCGCTATCGACCGGACGCAACCCAACTGGAAACAGCAGTTGACGGCACCTGCACCGCTGGCGCTGGATGGCGGCTCGAACTATTACTGGGAACTCGACACCAACAAGGGCCCCATGCGTTTTCGCCTCCTGCACGGCACGGCTCCCATGCACGTCACGAGTACAATCTATCTGACGGAACTTGGTTTTTATGACGACGTCGTTTTCCACCGTGTGATCCCGGGCTTCATGGCGCAGGGTGGAGACCCCACGGGAACCGGGGGCGGTGGGCCCGGCTACATGTACTCGGGTGAATTCGGCGGCGCCGAGCGCCACGATCGGCCGGGGCTTCTGAGCATGGCGAACGCCGGGCCCGGAACGGACGGCAGCCAGTTTTTCATCACCTTCGTGCCGACGCCATGGCTCGACGGGAAGCACACGATCTTCGGCGAGATCGAGACCGGAATGGACACGGTGAAGGCGCTCGAAGCCGCCGGCAGCCGCCGGGGCAAGACCACCGAACCGCTGATGATCAACAAGGCGACTATCAGCGTCGAGCCCGTACCGACGTCGGGTAGTGGCTGAGTCTCCGCTTCGGCTGAGTGACTGTCGGATGGCCGCTGGACGGTGCGTTGCGGCCGATCAGGCCATGACGTCGTCCATCATCGCCGAGCGTCCGCACCGTTGCACCGAGTCCGTCGGCGACCGGGATTTCGCGGTCCATCAGGACTGAACGCCGCCACGAAAACGGCCTTGGCGTGGCTCCAGCATCCGGTGCCGTGGATATGTGATGATCGCGGGCGTTCACACTACGGAAGTCATTGTCATGTCTGCACTCACCTACCTACCCCGCGCGACTGCGCTCATCGTTGGCACCGGGCTCATGGGTCAGCACATGGCGCGCAACGTGTCCGAATGGCTGGATCTCGAAAAGCTGGTGCTCGCAGACCATGCGGAACAGATCAATGTTGGTGGCGAAGGGATGGCCTTGGCCGACTTTGCAGCGGAGGTCGCCGATTCCCGGGCGGGTGCCACCGAGGTGGTTGCGGAAACGCTGGATGTGACCAGTGAGGCCGAGGTGCGCTCCCTGTTCGAACGCCATCCTGGCGTGGGGTACCTGATGCACACGGCTGGAATCTCTCCTCAGCCGCTGACGCCGCCCGAGGCTCTCACGCGGGAAGACGTCATCGGAGCATGTGAGGTCAACCTGTGGGGGGCACACAACGTACTGAAACAGGGTATCGTCACCGGAGGGTTCGCGCCCCGCACCCGAGGGGTCATCATCCTCTCGACGTCGGCGACGGTCGGCTCAGAAGGCCGGGCCAGCGCGGCCTACGAAGAGTCCAAAGGCGGGCTGATGAATCTGCTGACCTTGCAGGGGCGCTACTTCGCCGAGGAGCACGGCCTGATTCTGAACGGGTTGGCGCCGTCGCCGCTGCGCGGGCCGATGGCCGCGCAGAATCCGGTGAGCGCGGGTCGTCTGCAGGCGGTTGAGGACGTGATGCCGCTCGGCGGCCTGACGGATCCGAGTCACATTGCCGGTGCGACAATGTTCTTCTGGGCAAATGAATGCTGGTGCGTGGGAGAGGTATTGACCACCGACGGTGGCTACACGAAACACAAACCGATCTATGGTGGTTTGGAGTAGGGGTTGCGGCCCGCGGTGGGCGGAACACGACGGGCGGCCGGGAGAGTTGGCCGCCCGGGTCGTGCCGGATCAGTCTGCGGAGTACATCGTGACGACGCAGGCGCCGCCCAGACCGAGGTTGTGCTGCAGCGCGTTGCGCGCGCCTTCCACCTGACGCTCGCCGGCGTCGCCGCGCAGTTGCCAGACGAGTTCGGTGCACTGGGCAAGGCCCGTGGCGCCAAGGGGATGACCTTTTGACAGCAGCCCGCCCGACGGGTTGGTCACAACCTTGCCGCCGTAGGTGTTGTCGCCATCCCAGATGAAGCCTTCCGCTGTCCCCTCGCCCGTGAGTCCGAGCGCTTCATAGGTCAGCAGCTCGTTGGCTGTGAAGCAGTCGTGCAACTCGACAACCTGGACGTCCTCCGGGCCAATTCCGGACTCTTCGAAGACGTCCAGGGCGGCCGCTTTGGCCATGTCGACGCCGACCAGCTTGCGCAGCGAATGCTCTTCGAGCGTGCTCGCGAAGTCGGTCCGCATGGACTGACCCTTGATCGTGATTGCGTTGTTGATGCCGTGTTTCTTCGCGTAGTCGGCGCTGCAGATCACGGCCGCGGCCGCGCCGCAGGTGGGCGGGCAGCACTGGAAGCGGGTCAGTGGTCCATAGATGTGCGGCGACTCCATGATCTGCTCGACCGACAGTTCCTCACGGAACACGGCAAACGGGTTTTTGGCGGCGTGCTTGCGCGCCTTCTCGGAGATCTTGGCGAAGGTCTCGGGTTTGGTGCCGTACTCCTCCTGGTATTCGCGGCCCGCGCCGCCGAAGTACTGCGCGGCATCCGGCGCCTTCTTGTCGACACCCTGCAGCGCCTTGCGTTCCTTGAAGAAACGTTTCATCGGGCTCGGACGGTCGGTCCAGACCGCGCCGAGCGCGCCGGGCGTCATCTGCTCGAAGCCGAGTGCAAGGGCGCATTCGGTCATGCCGGACTCGACTGCCTGCCGTGCGAGGTAAAGCGCTGACGAGCCCGTCGCGCAGTTGTTGTTCACGTTGATGATGGGCACGCCCGACAGGCCCAGCCCGTAGACGGCGGCCTGACCGGCCGTGGAGTCACCGTAGACGTACCCGACATAAATCTGACCGATGTCGCTGTAGCTGAGACCTGCGTCCTCGATCGCGAGACGCGCCGCGTTCTCGCCCATGACCTGGTAGTCGTCGCTCTGGCCGGGTTTGGTGAAGGGAATCATCCCGACGCCCGCTACTTTGATGTTCTTTGCCATGTTGCTTGTCCCTTGTGTTCGGATGAGCCGTTTGATGAGCCGGGTTGTCGTCAGGCCGCCGTCAGTCGTCGGCCTGGGCGGTCTTGAGATTCCGGATCAGCGTGCGATTCGATTCGCCGATGTTTGCAGGATGTTCTGCGTCCGTGAAGTCGGTGATTTCGTCCCACGCTTCGGCGACGTCTTCGGCATTGAAGCCGTCAGCAAGACTGAAACCTTTGCCCTTGGTGCGTTCCCAGCGCAACTTGCCGATCCAGCCTGCGCCGACCTCGAACAGGCCGCCGGTCTCCTGACTCTCTTCGTCGCAGAGCTTGATGACGAGCGGCATGACGTATTCGGGCTGGAGCGCGTCGACCAACTCTTTCGGCATCACGGTCTCGGTAAGGCGCGACCCCGCGATAGGCGCGATCGTGTTCACCAGAACGTTCTTGATCCGACCTTCGAGGGCGAGGGTCTGTGCCATTCCGAGCTGACCGAGCTTCGCCATCGAGTAGTTGGTCTGGCCAAAGTTGCCGTAGATACCTGCGGCCGAGGTCGTGAACACGACGCGACCGTAGTTGTGGTCGCGCATGTACGGCCAGGCCGCGTGGGTCACCTTGAAGGCACCTTTCACATGGACATCGTAGATGATGTCCCAGTCCGCCTCGGTCATTTTGTGGAACGTCTTGTCCCGCAGAATGCCCGCATTATTGATGACGACGTCGACCTTGCCCCATGTGTCCATCGCGGTCTGGACAATCTTGTCTCCGTCGAGGACGTTGTCGTAGTTCGCAACCGCCTCGCCGCCGGCCGCCTTGATCTCGTCGACAACGACGTCGGCAGCCTTCTGGTCGGCACCGTCGCCAAAGGCGGAGCCGCCGAGGTCGTTGACGACAACCTTGCCTCCGCGCTTCCCGAACTCGCGGGCGTAGGACCGACCGAGGCCGTTGCCGGCGCCGGTCACGATGACAACGCGATCGTCGAATCGAATATCACTCATGGTGCTCAGTCTCTTGCTTGATACCTGTCTGCCTGATCCCTGTCTGTGCGGGCTGCTCAGCCCGTGACGCCGTCCAGAATGCGGTTCAGGGTTGCGCTCGGACGCATGGCCCTGGCCGTCATTTCCGGGTCCGGGTCGTAGTAGCCGCCCACATCCTGCGGGGCACCCTGTGCCGCGAGCAGTTCGGCGTTGATGGTGTCCTCGTTGGCGTGCAGTTCGTCCGCGACGCGTTGGAACGTTTCCTTGAGAACCGGGTCCTGATCCTGCGCCGCGGCGGCCTCGGCCCAGTACATCGCGAGATAGAAATGGCTGCCGCGGTTGTCGATTTCGTCGACCACCCGTGAGGGCGACTTGTTCGACTCGAGGAACTTCGCAATACCACTATTCAGCGTGTCCGCGAGAATTTGCGCCTGAGAATTGTCGAACGTGGTCGACAGGTGTTCGAGTGCTGCGCCGAGGGCGAGAAACTCACCGAGCGAATCCCAACGAAGATGGCCTTCCTGC
Source organism: Gammaproteobacteria bacterium (assembly GCA_002728675.1). Lineage (GTDB taxonomy): Bacteria > Pseudomonadota > Gammaproteobacteria > Pseudomonadales > Azotimanducaceae. The sequence goes on along the minus strand of PBVL01000042.1, from coordinate 43,822 downwards.
TCGAACTGCTGTACGTGCTTTGGTGCGGAGCCGCCGGCGCCCGTCTCGAACAGGCCGCCGCCAGCGATCAGCGGGACAATCGAGAGCATCTTCGCGCTCGTCCCGAGTTCGAGGATGGGAAAGAGGTCGGTCAGGTAGTCCCGCAACACGTTGCCCGTCACCGAAATGGTGCTGTCGCCCGCACGTGCGCGCTCCAGCGAGAAACGGGCCGCGGCGGCGGGGGCCATGATGTGGTGTTCGATGCCCGCGATGTCGTGGCGAGGCAGGTACTCGCCAATCTTGGCGATGAGCTGCGCGTCGTGGGCGCGGTTTTCGTCGAGCCAGAAGACGATCGGCCAGCCGGTTGCGCGTGCACGGTTGACCGCAAGCTTGACCCAGTCCTGGATCGGGCCGTCCTTCACGCGGGAGAGACGCCACACGTCTCCGGTCGCAACGTTGTGTTCGTGCACCGTGGCGCCGGCCGAGTTCAGGACCCGTAGGGTGCCTTCACCCGGTGCTTCGAACGTGGTGTCGTGCGAACCGTATTCTTCGGCCTTCTGCGCCATGAGGCCGACGTTGGGCACCGAGCCCATGGTCGTCGGGTCGAACGCGCCGTGATTGCGGCAATGATCGATCGTTTCCTGGTAGACCCGGGCATAACAGCGATCCGGGATGACCGCCTTCATGTCGTGCAGCTCACCGTCGGGGCCCCACATCTGACCGGATTCCCTGATCGCGGCGGGCATCGACGCGTCGATGATGATGTCGCTCGGGACGTGCAGGTTGGTGATGCCGCGGTCCGAGTTGACCATCGCCATTTCGGGTCCGGATTCGAGGCAGGCGTCGAGGTCAGCCTTGACGGCTGCAGCCTGGTCCGCGGGCAGGGACTCGATCTTGCTGTAAGCGTCGCCAATGCCGTTGTTCGGGTCGACGCCGAGTTCGGCGAAGAGCGCGGCATGTTTCTCGAGTGCGGGTCCGTAGTACGCGCGTACCGCATGACCGAACAGGATGGGGTCCGAGACCTTCATCATGGTGGCCTTGAGATGCAGGGAGAACAGAACCCCCTGCGCTTTCGCGTCCGCGATCTGCTCATCGAGGAACGTGCAGAGCGCGGCCTTGCTCATGAAGCTCGCGTCAACCACCTCACCTGCGTCGACCGCGATGCGGTCAGCCAACGTCGTGGTGCCGTCGGATCCTTCGAACACGATCGACAGCGTATCGGCGGCGGCCATGGTGGTCGACACTTCGTTGCCGTAGAAATCGCCGCCTTCCATGTGGGAGACGTGGGACTTTGAGTCGCTCGACCAGGCACCCATGCGATGCGGATGTTTCTGCGCGTATTCCTTCACTGCCGGAGCCGCGCGGCGGTCCGAGTTGCCTTCGCGAAGCACGGGGTTGACCGCGGAGCCCTTGACCTTGTCATACCGGGCTTTGATTTCTTCTTCTTCCGCGTTCCGGGGTTCTTCCGGGTAGTCGGGAAGATCGTAGCCTTTGGCCTGCAATTCCCTGATGCATTCGTGCATCTGCGGTGACGAAGCAGAGATGTTCGGCAACTTGATGATGTTGGCTTCTTTGAACTGGGTCAGTTCGCCAAGCTCGGCAAGGTGGTCCGGGATGCGTTGCGCTTCGGTTAGGCGTTCCGGGAATGTCGCGATGACGCGTCCGGCAAGGGAGATGTCGCGCATCTCGACGTCGACACCGGCTGTGTCGGTGAATGCCTTGATGATCGGCAGAAGCGAATAGGTCGCCAGACGGGGTGCTTCGTCGGTGTCCGTGTAGATTATTTTTGGCGTTGTCATGTGGCCTCGTCGAAGGGAGGGATCAGGTCGTCAGGGGAGCGCGGAGTATACCTTTGATGCTTTCAGATTTGGGGCGTGTACGTATCACCGGATCGAGGCGGCATTGCGGAAGCCATGCGTGCCGTGGTTATCTTCGTTTGCCATCTGTCGACCCGGTTGCAGCCGATCGTACGCCGCGTCGCAGTCCAACTTAAGTGACTAAATACAAAGGAAATCTCATGTTTGGATCACAGCTCGTCAACGAGCAGGCTACCTGGGAAGAGATCAAGGCGGTGCTCGATGTGATGGAGTCCGGCCGCTGGACCAGCGTCTGGGCATATGACCATTTCATTCCGCCCTGGCATCGCACCGATGAGATCATGGAGCACGAATTGCTGCCGACCCTCGAGGGCTGGTCGTTGCTGGCCTCCTGCGCGGCGGTCACGGAGAAGCTCAAGCTGGGCATCCTCGTCTCCGGCAATACCTATCGGAACCCGGCGCTGATGGCCAAGATGGCCGCCACGATCGACGTCGTCTCACACGGTCGCGTGATCCTCGGGATTGGCGCGGGCTGGAACGTCCGCGAGCATGAGGCATACGGTTGGGAGTTCCCCTCGATGCGTGAGCGTTCGGATCGCCTCGAAGAAGCCTGCGAGTTGATCCGGCTCCTCTTCCACAGCGAGGACCGAGTGGACTTCAACGGCCAGTACTACAAGCTGAAGCAGGCGGCGTTTGCGCCGCGGCAGGGCGGCGACAATCCAATTCCCATCATGGTGGGTGGCACCGGCGAGAAGCGGACCCTCAAAACGCTCGCCATGTACGGTGACATCATGAACGTGATCGCGAGTCCGGCGCGTGTCCGGCACCTCAATCAGGTGCTCGAAGGCCACTGTGAGAAAGTGGGTCGCGATCCGTCGGAGATCCAGCGCACGCTGCACGTGCCCATCCGGATCATTCGTGATGAGGAGAAGGCGAAGAAGGCGCGTGGTGAGAACGACTGGGCAATGATGGGCTCACCCCAGTACGTCATCGACCGGATTGCCGATTTCCGGGAGTGCGGCATCACGGAGTTCACGCCGCAGATCCGCCCGCAGCTGCCTGAGGTCTATCAGGAGTTGGACGAGGAAGTGTTCTCGGCGTTCGACTGAGGTTCTATAGAGAACGACCCCGCCAGAAACGAAAACACCCCGGCATGCCGGGGCGTTTTTGGTTTTGGGGTTGGTTCCAACTGCCTGCCCTGGTCGTAGGCGCGGGCAACTAACTCTCAGGTACTGTGCGGGATTCCTGTGAGTTGGATTCCACAGACTGGCCGGTCGCCTCGGCTGCTGATTCTGGATAGGATCGATCTGAGAACGAGGGTGATCCTGATATGCAACAAGAAGCCATCCTGGCGACCGCGCCGCGCATCCTGACTCAGGCGCAACGGGAGAAGTACTTCGAGGACGGCTACGTGGGCGTCGGCAGCCTGGTCGGGCGGGAGTGGCTCGATCGGCTGAACTCTGTGACGGCGGACTATATGGACCAGAGCCGGCAGGCCGATCGGACGGACAAGCGATTCGACCTGGAACCCGACCACACGGCCGAAGCCCCCCGTATCCGCCGTCTGAACTCACCGGTCGACGTGGACGATGCTTACTGGGAGTTCGCGAGTGAGGGGCCGTTCGTCGACGTGGCGGTTGACCTGCTCGGGCCCAACGTCAAGTTCCACCACTCGAAACTCAACTTCAAATGGGGGCGGGGCGGCGAAGAGGTGAAGTGGCATCAGGACATCCAGTTCTGGCCACACACCAACTACGACGTGCTGACGATCGGTGTGTACCTGGACGACGTTGTCGACGCGATGGCGCCGATGGGCGTGATTCCGGGCAGTCACGATGGACCGCTCTTCGATCTCTACGACGAGGGTGGCGAATGGACGGGCAATATCCGCGATGGCGATCTGCCGGACATCGCAATCGACCGGGCCGAGTACCTCGGTGGGCCAGCCGGTTCCATCACCGTGCACAACTGCCGGAGCATTCACGGCTCGCCGCCCAACGACAGCGACCGGCCGCGGCCGCTGCTGCTGTGTGCGTACTCCTGCGCCGACGCCTTCCCGATCACGGCGCTGACGGCGAAGGGCAAACACGCCGAGGCGATTGTTGCCGGCGAACCCGCACGTTGGGCACGTTTCGATCCGCGGCCGGTGCTGATGCCACCCGACTGGTCGAAGAAAGGGTCCTTCAAGTCGATCTTCGAGCACCAGCAGCGCGAGGCCGGGAACGAGGCCGCACGTTAAGCGCGGTTCGCCCTCCGTCCGGCGTGGGTTTCCGGGGCGCCGATCGCAAAAACGAGCGCAACCCCGACGAGTAGCGCAGACGCTGTGAACACGGCTGCCTCGAGCCCGGCAGTGTCGGCCACGAGACCGAGGGCGATCGGGCCCGCCACATATCCGGCATCGGACAACGTCCGATAGGTGCTCATGCCGGTTGCGGCGTGGGCTTTCGGGGCGACGTCCGCGGCGTAGGCGGCCGGTGCAGCGCCGGACATCGCACTCGCCATGCCCCACACGACGCTTGCGGTGACGAACCAGGGGAAGCTCGGCGCGAGGCCGTAGACGAGAAAGGAAAGTCCCGACGCGATGGTCGTCGGGACAATCACGGCCTTGCGTCCAAAGTAGTCGACCATCATCCCGGCCGGATACGTGACGAGGACTCCTGCCAGACTGCCGAGGGCCATGGACATGCCAATCTGGGTCGCGGACAGGTCGAGTCGGGTGGCGCCCACGATCGGCACGATCGCGAACAGCGCGCCGGTTCGCGCCACGGCACCCGTAAAACTGACAGCCGCGACAAGCCGGAATCCGACCGAGCTCAACATGCCGCGCAGTTGTGCAAGCCAGGGGACGGCCGGCGTGCCCGCTTCCTCGGTTGCCGTCGCGCTGGCGGGCCGGGTCTCGGCGACGCCGAACCAGCCGACCGCCGCCGCGCCCAGACTTGCGATGCCGTACACGAGGAACGGGACGTCGAGCCCGTACTGTTCCGCGAGGTACCCGCCTGGGAACGGACCAATCCCGACGGAAAACAGAAATACACCCTGGTAAATCGCCATGATGCGTCCGCGTCGGGCTATCGTCGTGATGTCCGCGAGGACGATCATGCCCGCGGTCAGCGTCAGGCCGGCCCCGGCGCCAGCGACGAAACGGGCGATGACCAGTTCCGTGTAGGTTCCCGCGAATGCACACCAGAGATTACCCGCCGCGGAGACGAGCCCGCCGATCAGCAGGGCATTGCGCCGCCCGAACAGATCGGCGATGCGACCCGCCGGCATCGCGGTGAACAGCCGCGCGACCCCGTAAACGGCCACCGTTGCGCCAATGGCCGCCTGGCTGACGCCGAAGGACTGCGCGTAGAGCGGAAGGACGGGTATGACGGCGCCGAACCCCAACTGGTTGACGCCAATGAGCAGACACATCCACGCAAGCACGCTGCGCTCCTGCGGATGCGGAGCGTCGGGGTCGGGTTGCGCCCTGGTTTGCATGGCCAGTTGGTCCGAGGGTCGGGGGCCGGCAGTGGATGCGGACCCTCTCGAGGCGCGCAGTTTACCCTGACCGGTCGCATGCGGATCGCGATATGCTTGGCGCCTTCGCCTCGAACAAGAAGAACAACGTGACAGACGCGACGACGCGTGAGTATGCGCCCGAGAACCCCGAGGACGACATCGGGCGAGCGGATGACGAGTACACCCAGCCGGAAGGTGCGCAGGAAGAAGCACCGACAACGTTCGGCGCAACGATCAAATATCTGGGCCCCAGTGTGATCATCTCGGCGACGATTGTCGGGTCGGGAGAGATCATCCTGACCGCAAGCCTCGGCGCGGCGGTCGGATACGTGATGTTGTGGTGGGTCCTGTTCTCCTGCTGGAGCAAATCGATCGTGCAGGCGGAGGTCGCGCGCTACATCGTCCTGAGCGGCGATACCTACCTGCGTGCCATCAATCGGGTTCCGGGCCGGATTCCGGGACCGCGCAAGGATTTCGCATGGCCCATTGGGCTCGGACTCATCGGGTTCGTGACGGGACTGACCGGTCTCGGTGGTCTGATCGGTGGCGCCGGGCAGGCTGTGACGCTCGTGTTCCCCGGCCTGAATACGATCTACGTTGTGGGTTTCCTCGCGGTTGTTGCGGCGTACGTGCTGGCGAGCGGCAGCTACCGTCGGCTCGAGAACATCATGCTCGTGTTCGTCATGACGTTTACCGTGTTGACGATCTCGGGCGCGATCCTGATGCAGGACACCGAGTACGCGACGAGCCCTGCGGACGTGTTCTCAGGGTTCACATTCGAATTCTCGACGACGTTTGCCGTCCTGGCGCTCGCCGCGTACGGCTACACGGGCGTGAATTCGGGTGAAATCTCCGGCTATTCCTACTGGTGCATCGAGAAAGGATATCCGGCGCGGATTGGCCGTTTTGACGGGACCGACGCCTGGTATCGTCGCGCCCACGGTTGGCTGAAGGTCCTGCGGACGGACGTCTGGATCACGCTGGGGTTGCTGACCTGCGCGACGATTCCCTTCTACTTCCTCGGCGCGGGCGTGCTGCACGCGATGGGTCAGACGCCCACCGGGACGGACACGATTCCGGCGCTCAGCCACATGTTTACCGAGACGCTTGGCAGCTGGTCGCTCTGGCTGTTTGCGATCGGCGCGTTCTGCATCCTGTATTCGAGCACAGTGGCGGGAGTCGCGGCAGGCGCGCGGTACATCCCCGATTACCTGATCGAACTCGGCTTCCTGTCGCGCGACAACGTAGCGGCGCGACGTAACATCATTCGCTGGTACGGCATGATCGTGCCGTTCATTGGCCTTGGCATGTACGCCGGGTTCCAGCGCCCCGCGCTGATGGTGACCATCGCGGCGAGCTACGCCGCCATGATGCTGCCGATGCAGAGCGGGATTACCCTCTGGCTGCAGAAGAAACGTCTGCCCAAGGCAGTGCAGCCGGGCGCGCTCGCGGTGAATTTCCTGCGTTTGATCTTCGTCGTGCAGCTCATCCTCGCCGGCTGCGTCATCTACTTCACCGTGCTCTGAGCCAACGAGAGCGTCATGGCGCAGGAACAGTTTACGGTTCGCCTCGAGCGCTCCGATGTGACCTTCGAAGTGGGTCCGAAGGAGTCGATCCTCACCGCCATGTGGCGAGCCGGCGTACAGCACCCGTATTCCTGTGGTGCCGGAATCTGCGGCGCGTGCGAGGCGGTCGTGGTGAGCGGTGAACCCGATCACCGGGACTACGTTCTGACGGACAAACAGCGCAACGAGCAGCGACGCATCGTACTCTGCTGTTCGCGATCGCTCAGTCAGGAGCTTGTACTCGACCTCTAGAGCCCCGGTGCAGGGTTCAGTGTTTCGTGACGCCCGGCTGATTCGCATACCCGAGATAGGCGACGCGTCGGAAGCCGAGGTCCATGTCGGGTGCGGTCACGACGACCCGGGTGTCCTCAGCCAGATCAAACCCCTCGAGCCCGTCGAGATTGGCGCGCATCGCGTCGCCAGCCGGCTGGCGCAGCTGGACTTCGAACTCATACGGACCGCGCACGTCGAGCGGTTGGTATTCGCCGGCCAACGCCCGGCGAACCGTGCGCGCGGCAGCCTCCTCGATCATGGGCCGCGCGCGAACGGGCGGGATCACTTCACCTGACTCTCGCCCGAACGCCTCTTTGACGATGACTGTGTCCGCCCAGGGGCAGCGCGCCTGGACCTGCTCTGCGACGATCTGATCACCGCTCACAAGCCCAACGGGAACACCCAGTTCCCCGGCGCGAATGGCGAAGAAGTCAGGTTCTCCAATTGGCTGTCCCGCCAGGCTGACGAGTTTGAACGCCGTGTACGAGATGGTATGCGCCATGATCCCGGGGTACGAGCCGGCCCGGCCGTGATGACCGATCAGCATCACGACGCCTGCATCGGCATCAAGCCCGGCCATGGTCGTGGCGCCCGGTCGTCCGGCACCGCGGATGACCGTGCAGCGTTCGTCGATGGTGTCCATGCGCAGCACACACAGGTCTTCGACGCCGTGATTCTCTTCGACGACTACCTCGGTCGCGCCGCCCTGAAACGCCCCTTCGATTGCGGCGTTGGCGTCCTGCGTCATGAGTTGGCGATTGCGCTCGAAGTCGATGCCGGTCGGGGAGACGTCCGGCCAGCGGACGAGACCGCTGATGCCTTCCATGTCGACGCTGATGAATACCTTCATGGGCCTGACCCGTTTGATGCCGAGCCGCGATCATTCCCCGTGCGGGCCCCCCGACGCAAATCAGCGGCGTACACTGTCCTTTCGATGCTGGAGACATTCATGGTGAGCCAGGCACTCAGGCGCGCCGACGCCGATGACGGCTACTTCATCCTGCGTGGGCTGTTCGATGCGGACGAGGTGGCCAGTCTGAAAGCGGCGATGCACGAACTGCTGGCGGAAGTGACGCCTGAAGACCGCTCGCCGGATATTGGGTTCGATCCGTGGACGCGTCTTGTGCCGAACGGCGTCGCGGACGGCGACGCGAATAACCCTTACCGCGTCATCTACATGAATGACCTGCATCTTCGCCATTCGCGCCTGGATGCGCACATGCGTTCGACGAAGATCGCGGAGGTGTTCTGCGATCTGTGGGATGCCGATATCAACGCGTTTCAAAGTGCGTCGGTCATCAAGCCGAACCAACAGGACAACGCGTATCACGGCTGGCACCAGGACATGCCCGACTATGTCCCGTTGTCGAACGACCGTAACGGGTGCGTGATCACGTACCTCGATGAGATGGGGCCGGACACCGGCGGCACGTCGCTCGTCGCGGGCACGCATCGGGTCCCGCTGGACGCGTTGCCGGAGCGGACCTACACCGAGGTCGACGGCTGGCCGGGCAAACTCAGAAGGCGCGGCATTGCGGGGTTCGACCCGGCGGCGGCACCGGTGGTGTCACCGGAGTTTCACCCGGGCGACGCGCTGTTCTTCCATTCGAGCCTCTACCACCGTGCAAACTCGAACGCGGACGAGGTTTCGAAGATTGGCCTCATCAACGTCTACATGGCCGCAGATTGTGTCGACCTGACGGCCCGCAATCAGTTCAAGGCGGGCGAAGTCAGAGTCACCAGGGACCGGTGGGTGAGGTGAAGGCAGGCGTCAGCCGCGGTAGGGGGTCTTCGCGATTTCCTCGCCGGCGAAGAGGTTGACCGAACCCATCGTGTCCATCGACTCGTCAACCCGCGTGATCTGGCCGCCCTCGGCACGGACGAACAGGATGTATTCGAGCGAGTACGGACCTTCCGAACTGCGCAGCTTCGCGTTGTAGATGAATCGCACAGCCGAGTGCGCGTCGTCACCCAGTTCGTTCAGGATGTCGACCGTGCACTCCGGGTAGTAGAACGATCCCCACACGCGCTCGTTGAAGGCCATGACGGCCTCCTTGCCTTCGTACGGCCCCGCGATGCGTCCAAGTGACGCCTGGAGCGACCAGATGATGTTGTCCGCGTACAGGGCACGCATTGCTTCTACGTCACCAAATGCTTCCGCAAGTTGGCGGGCAAGGGTTTTGGCCATGGTGTGGCTCCGGGGTGAATTCTGCGGCGCGCAGTATACGGGTTGCCGGCTGTTCCTGTGGTCAGGGTGTGCCGATCCCGTCGTGGAAGTTGAGGAATCGCTCGAGGGCGACCTCGGGGCGTTCGAGGATGCCGTTGTGCCCGACGTCCTCCAGGACCGACAGCGTGGCCGATGGCAGGCGGTCCGCGATGGCCCGGCTGGATACGAGGTTCGGGTCGAGCGAACCGGTCCCGATGAGCACCGGCATCGTCAGTTGATCGACCACCGAGGCGAGGTCAAAACGGGTCAGTGCCTGCATGGCCCTCGGGACTGTGTCGGGATTCGCGTGTTCCCGCATGCGATCGGGCGGTGGCGGCACGACGATTCCGGCAGCCTGCTGCCGCTCAGCCGCGAGTCTGGAACCCTCGCGCTGCTTCGGGACGTCGGGGAGATCGAGGTTGGCGGCGTACAGCGCCGCCGAAGTCACGCGGTTCGCGTGCCGCGCGCAGAAGACGATCGCTGGCCGTGAGCCCCAGGACTGCGACCAGACGTGACATGCGTCAACGCCGAGCGCATCCAGTACGGCGCACGCGTCCCGCGCATAGACATCAAAGTGAAACTGACCGTCGTCGTCTTCTGCGGTGGGTGCCGGGACGCTCTGACCGACGCCCCGAATATCGACACGGATCGTGCGGAATCGATGGTTGAGCTTTGGCACCATGTGATCCCATACGCGCAGTGCGGCGCTGCCATTCGGCCAGAGCAGCAGCGCGGGAAGTTCCTCCGCGCCGTCAACCTCGACCCAGAGGCGGGCACCTTCGTTGTCTACGAACATGGGTCAGCGCCCTGGCTGTGTGACGGATCAGTCGAAACGACTGGCGAGGGGTTTGGCATTCGCGAAGTTCGGACCTTCTCGCCCGAAGCCGAGAAAGTTGTTGACCCCGATCAGTTCGGCGAAGCGGGGCGGATTGCGGTCGAGCATCTCCTGGGTGATGCCCTCGCGGATCAGTTCCTGCGTGCGGATCCACGAGCGGCAGTAGACGACCGCAGCGTTCAGACGCAGCCCCGGCACCTTACGCTCGTACGCGCCGTGCCAGGTGTTGCCTGCCGTCACGACGACGGAACCGGCCTTCATTTCGAGCGGAACGCAGTTCGGATTCTGGTACACGTCGATTTCGCGCTTGGCTGCGGGTCGGCGCATCATGTGGTTGCTGCCGGGGACGACGGCGAATGCACCGTGGTCCTTCTTGTAGTCGACCAGCGCATAGTTGGCGACCGCGACGGACACCGGGTTCGAAAGCTCGAGCGTCCATTGATCCGTGTGCAGGGGCAGCGCCGGATCACCCTTCGAGCGCACGTGAGAGTAGACGGTCGAGAGCACCATGCTGCGCCCGAGCAGGTACTGCATGAGTGCCACGGTGTACTCGTTCTGCACGAGTTTCTCGAAGACGGGGTCTTCATACAGCAGGTAGCAGCCTTCGCGCAGTTGTCCGCCATCCCAGGTATCGAGGTCGATCGCGTCTTTCCCGGACTTCTCGGCGGACTGGGCCATGATGACTTCACGCATCCGCTCGAGCTGATCCTGCGGCACCGCATTCTCAACGACGGTAAAGCCCTGCTCTTCGAGTTCCAGAACGTGGGCCTCGAGCCCCAGGCGGCGGATTTCGCCAAACACGACTTCACGGGACGTGGGCGGAGTCTGCTGATCCCGGGACTGTTCTGCGGCTTCGGACATGGTGCGTCTCGCTGTTGGTTGACCTCGCAGAGCCTAGCGCCGCAAGGCCCGGGCTCGCAAGGTCAGGTCGCGCGGCGGGCCCGGGCGCAGGGCGCGCACACGTACCCGCGCACGGGTCGCATCAACGTCCTGTAGGATCGGTGCAACGAAGAAGGATTCGCGCCATGACCTATCCCGAAAACGGACCCATCGAGGCCTTCATCGGCAACGAGTCGCCAGAAGCTGTCATCGAGCCGGAGTTGCCGATCATCGATCCACATCATCATCTGTGGGATCTGCGCACCGCGGACATGGAACCGCACGCGAGCTTCGAGCAGAAGGTGTATTTCTGCGAAGACATCATGAATGACCTCAGGGCCGGTGGTCACAACGTCGTGCAGACCGTGTTCGCCCAGTGCGGCGCGTTCTATCGGGCCGACGGCCCCGACGAGATGAAGTGTGTCGGCGAGACCGAGTTCGTGCACGGCATCGCCGCGATGAGCGCCTCTGGAATGTACGGCGAGGCGAGGCTTTGTACCGGAATCTTCGGGACCGCCGATCTGCGGCCTGGGGCGGCGGTGCGTGCAGTGCTCGAAGCGCACATGGCCGCATCGCCGAACTTTCGCGGTATTCGCAGCGCGTTCCCCGGTGACCTGAACGCCACATTCATGGCGGGCTACGCAGTCCTGGCGGACCTGGGGCTTGCGTACGACAACTACTCACCCGACTTCGAGCGGCTGCCCACACTCGGCAAATTGGCCGACGCGCAGCCGGATGTGCCGGTCATCGTCAATCACCTGGGCGGACGCATCGATCCCGATGCAGACGAGGAGGAGATCGCGAACTGGCGGCGCTGTATCGACGCGGTGGCCAAGTCACCCAACGCCGTCATGAAGGTGGGCGGCGCGCAGCAGCGGGTTGGCCCCTGGGAGCCGCCGTTTCACATGCATCGGCGCGACACACCGATCTCGTCAGAAGAGCTGTGCGAACTGCTGTTCCCGTGGTACGCCTACGTCATCGAGGCGTTTGGACCCGAGCGGTGCATGTTCGAGAGCAACTTCCCCGTCGACAAGGAATGTGTGTCCTACCGGACGCTCTGGAACACATTCAAACGCATTGCCGCGAAGCTTGGGCTCTCCGAGTCCGAGAAGACGGCCATGTTCAGCGGGACGGCGGCCCGCGTGTACCGCCTGCAAACACCCTGACCCATCGTTTTCGAGGAGACTACCCGTGAGTGACAACTTCCTTGACCGTCGCGAGATCGGCCGCACCGGACTCGTTACCGGGCGGATCGGGATCGGCTCGACGTTCGACGCAAGTACCGCAGTGATCGAGTCCGCGTTCGATCGCGGCGTCAACTATCTCTACTGGGGGACGGTCCGTCAGCCGGACTTTGCGAAAGCGATCCGCAACCTCTCCAAACAGCATCGCGACGAGCTGATCCTCACGATTCAGTCGTACTCCAGTGACCCCGGAACGATCGAGGCGGAGGTCGAGGAGGCGCTTGCGTCGGGTGGAATCGAGAACGTCGACTTTCTGCTGCTGGGCAATCACGCGGAGCCGCCCCACGCGGGCTACTACGAAGTGTTCGAAAAGATGCGCGACAAGGGCACGGTGCGATTCCTGTCGCTGTCGAGCCACAACCGGCCGATGCTGCCGACGCTGCTCGAGGCGCACGCCAAGGGTGAAACCCCGATCGACATCCTGATGCTCCGCTACAACCCCGTGCATCGGGGCGCCGAGAAGGATGTCTTCCCCTACGTGCCGGAGGCGGGCGGGCCCTTCATCACGACCTATACATCGACCCGTTGGGGGCACCTCGTCGATCCGGCGAAAATGCCCGAGGGTGAAGTACCCGTCAGCGGCCGCGACTGTTACCGCTATGCGCTGTCACACCCGGCGGTCGACATGGTGACCGCGGGCCCTGCCAACGCGGCGCAGATGGACCAGGCGCTCGAAGCGCTGGAGAAAGGGCCCCTCGATGCCGACGAGCGTGAGCGCCTCGAACGCATTGGTGCGTACCTTTACAGCCAGTACGCACCGCAGTACCCGGATCAGGGGGATGCGGAAGATGTCGCGGCGGGGATTGCGAAAGGGCAGGAGTAGTGTGTGGTGCGTCAGTTCGCCCGCTTGATCCGGAACCCGATCTTCTCCGCACGGGTTCACGCTCGTGTTCGGTGTTGAAGGTGGCGTGGAACGGGACGTAGATGCGCTCGCGGGCCGGTTCAGCGCTTCAACCCAGCCGCGTCAGTCCGCCGCAACCGCGCCCGCGGACAGCAGCCCATCGACGTCGGCGCTCGGGTACCCGAGCAGCGTCTCCAGCACGTCCCGGGTATCGCCGAAGAGGCGCGGCGCGCCGCGGTAAATCGGCGCGCGGATGCCGTCGACGTTCCAGAGCGAGCCGCCAATCAACACGCCGGTTGGCGCCACCTCGGGTGATTGATCGGGTTCCCAGAAGCCGCGTTCGGTCAGATGAGGGTCCTGCAGGACCTCGGCGCAGTTGCGGATCGGCGCTACCCGAAGACCGGCGTCTGCAGTTGCGTTCAGGACCTGTTCGGAACTCATCGCCGCGATGGCGGCGCGCAGTGCTGCGTCGTCGGTACCGCTTGTGCCGAGTGCCGACTGAAATGCGGCGCGCTGCGCGTCGCTCTTCAACAGCAACGCAACCGGCACCTCGTCGGACGCCGTGCCGATCACGTAGTCGACCCCGGCCTCTGTCCACGCGTCGCCCGCCTGCGCAGCGAGGAGCGGTTCGAGGCACGTATAGGCGATCGCTTCGAGTTCCGCGAGATCGATCCGCGCGGACTCGCCGGTCGCTCTTGCATTCCGCACGTGGACAGCGATTGCGCACGCGCCCGCAAGCCCCGACACCGGGTCGGGAATGGGGATGTTCATCTGCGACTGGGTGACGCCGTCGCGGCTTGTCGCGTAGCCGGCGCCACCGGCCGCATACAGCTGGGTCCCGTAGCCGACGTAGTGCGAGCGGGGCCCGACCTGTCCGAATGCAGACAGCGACGCGAACACGATGCGCGGGTTTGCTTCGAGCAGGTCGTCGTAACCGACCCCCAGCCGATCCACGACGCCCGGCGAGAAGTTCTCGACCACGCAGTCGGAAATGGCGGCAAGCTCATGGATGATGCGCTTGCCTTCGGCGCTCTTCATGTTGACGCCGATGGAATACTTGCCGCGATGGTTGGCGCTCCACCAACCGGCGGTGTTGTGTGACTCGTTTCGGCCTTCGGCGAACGGCGCGTTACGGCGCAGGTTGCTCTGCCGCGGATGCCACTCGACGTTGATCACTTCGGCGCCGAGATCCGCGAGCATGGTCGTCGCGAACGGACCCGCCCATGCCCAGGAGAGGTCCAGCACGCGCAGGCCCGCGAGCGGCAGCGGGTTTGCCCCCGCATCGCGCAGGCCGGTGGGCTCTGCCCGTGATCCTTCTGCGGCGGACCCAAAGGTACTGAGCCACGGCAGGTTCAATCCGTCTTCGCGGAAGAAATTGCGCGCGTTCAGGTGCGCATCGGTGACCACCTGGTCGGGGCGATACACCGGCGCCACGGGGACGTGTTCCGCCTGGCAGGCGTCACACAGGTCCTCGGATGTCAGCCCGGCCGCCCATTCGCGCATGCGAACGTCGATCGCGTCACCGTGTTCGCGGATTGTTCCGGGGCGCGGGTCCGCGTCCATGAGTTCCGCCGCCCATTCCAGTTCGCCGATGACCCTGAATAGCACCGACCAGTGCGCGAGTTCGACAGGGCGCACATAGGACATGCCGTTGGCGGTTGGCAGCGTGCCGCCCGGTACCCGGGGACCGGACCGGGGTGCCGGTTTGCCCATCAGCAGGTCGTTCATCTGCGCGAAGGCGACCGGCTGCATGGGCATCAGTGACAGGACTTCGAGCTGATCCACCGTGATCGAGCGGGGGTTGTCCGAGCGACCCTCAATTGCCGCGCACGCAACCGCGGTGGCGGCGGCCATGCCGGCGAGGATGCTCGCCTGCCGGTTGCGGGGCAGACAGAAGTCTCCGAACTCGCCGAGTTCATCGAGTTCGTGGGTGAGATACCCGAGACCGGAGCGGGCGTACAGCGTCATGTCGTCGAGCAGCGCGTCGGTGTAGTCGCCGGTGGCGGGCAGCGGTGAGGTGATCGCGACACGCGTTGCGCGGTCACAGCCGGCGAGATCGGCGGCGTCCAATGCGTCCGCATCACCGATGACAGCGTCGAACCCGCCATCCACGTCCGCCGCGAGCATGCGTGACGTCTGCGCGCTGAACGTCGCGGATTCGGATGTGTCCGGTGCGTCCTGCAGTCTGACCTGCGCGCCGCATTCGGCGAGCCAGGATGCGGCAATGCGGGTGGCGACGGTTTTGCCGACCGCGAGGATCCTGATTCCCGCGAGGGTATGGTTGTGGCTCTTGGCGACCATTGACTGCTCCTGCGCTGCGTTCAGTCTTCGATGCCGGGCACTTTGCCGAACGCGTAACGTTCGGGATCACGGCCCGACTGGCACATCCAGGCCTGGCCCGATTCGCCCGAAGTGATGGCCTGCACGACGCCCTCCGCGATCGCGGCGGGGTCCATCAGGTCGGCACCGCGTTCCGCCATGCGTTCCGCCGTGCCGGGTGGCCCGATGATGTTGGTGATCACGCCACCGGGGCACACGGCGTTGATCGTGATGTTCTGCTTCGCGAGGATGCGTGCCATCGAGCGCACGACGCCGATGACAAATGCCTTCGTCCCGGCATAGACGGAGTCGGTCGGATAGGCGAGCAGGCCCGCCAGCGACGACGTGGCGACGATCGCGCCGCCGCCGCGTTCCGCGATTGCCGGGAGCACCGCCTGAATCCCGAAGACAACGCCATCGACGTTGACCGACATCACCCGCCGATAGTCTTCGAGCGGCAGGTTGACGAGATCGATCTTCGTGATGCCGCGCTCGGACGCGGGTTGGGTCATGATGCCCGCGTTGAGGTAGGCAACGTCGAGTCCGCCGTGTTCCTCGGTGACGTCCTGAACGGCCGCCGCCCAGGCGTCGGGGTCGCCAACGTCCAGTTGCACGAACGAGGCGCCGATGGCCGCCGCGCGTTCGCCGGCGGAGGCGTCGAGATCCGCGACCACCACGGTGGCGCCTTCATCGATCAGGCGTTTTGCGGTCGCGAGGCCAATGCCGGAGCCGCCGCCCGTGATCAGGGCCAGGCGGCCTTCGAAACCCGCAAACGGGCGTGCTGTCTCACTCATCCTGTGCCTTCCTCAACTTCGGTCCATATCACTCCGTCTGCCGCGAGCTGGGCAATGGCCGCGTCGTCGTACCCGGCGTCACGGAGAATCTCGGTGTTGTGCTGACCCGCGAGGGGCGGGCCAAGGAGCGAGCGGTCGTGGCGCCCGTCGAAGAACGCCATCGGTCCGTGGCGTCGGTACGGTCCCCACGTGGGGTGTTCGACGGGGACGGTGAGCCCCATCGCGTCCGACTGTTCGTGGTTCAACCAGAACTGAGCCGGCGCCAGCGCGTCCGCCTGCAGACAGGCCACTTCCCGCGGCACGAAATGCGCCTGCCAGTCCGCCGCGTCCCGTGTCGCAAACAGCGCTGCCAGTTCGTCCGCGAGGGCGGAGTCGTCAGCTGCGAGCCGATCGGCGGAAGGCCCGTCGATCCCAAGTTCGCCAAGGGCGGCAGCGAATCGCTCCCGCTCGATGGCGTTCGTGAGCGCAAGGAATACCCAACCCTCCGCACATTCGTACAGGCGGTACGTGGCGCCGAGTCCGCACAGGTCGTCGTCCGGCATGGGGCGTCCCGGCTTGCCGGGATACGCGAGGAAGTCGTCGTGGTTTGCGTAGGCGTTGGCGCCAAACATGTCGATGAAGATCTGCTGACCTTTGCCCGTGCGCCGGCGCGCCGCGAGACCGAGCATGCAGGAGGTTGCGACGACAAGGGCCGTGTTCGGGTCAGGGTTCACCTCGTTCGCCTTCATCAGCCGCCGTGTCCAGCTGCGCAAGCCTTCGATATCCTGCAGGTCGGGCGGAACGCGTTCGCCAACCTGGTACATCACGCCGCCCATCGCAGCGCCGGGGATCGGGTGTGTTGACGGGCGCTGGGCACCAGGCCCGTCGGGTCCGTAGCCGTTGCTCTGCAGGTAGACGAGGCGCGGATTGCGCGCGGACACGTCCTTGTAGCCGATACCCAGACGCTCCGGGACTCCCGGCCTGAAGTTGTGAATGAGGATGTCCGCTTCGTCGACGAGCTTCAGCACGGCTTCGCGGCCCGCTTCGGACTTGAGGTCGACGGAAATGCTGCGTTTGCCCGCGTTGACCCGGGCTGACCCGATGCCAACCCCAAGGCCCCGGTAGGGGTCGCCTCCAATCTGTTCGACCTTCGTGACGTCTGCGCCCATCTCCGCGAGGAACGACGCGCCGAACGGCGCCGCGATGATGGTCGCGAGTTCGACCACCTTGATGCCGGTCAGCGGCGGTGCGCCGGACCCGCCGCGGGTGGGTGCCGGTCTTGGCGACGCCGCCCAGGTGTTTGCGCNGTCCGCGCCGTCCGCGGCGTCGGGCCCCGGCTGCGCGGGCGTATCGGTCATCCGGGCAAGCGGCCCCAACTGGACGCCGCCCGACTCGCGCTCGATCACATGACCGTTTGCGACGATGTCCGGGTCTTCCAGCGCCTGCTGGGTGGTTTGGTATTTGGTCGCGACGACTCCACCGTCCGCAATGAAATCGGTCATCCACTCTTCGGCGGTNCGATCCTGTATGCGCCTCAGCATCCGTTCTCTGAACGCTTCGTGCTTCTCCTCCGTGGCAAGCATCATCTGGGCCTGGTTGTAATCCGGGTCCGCGAGCACATCCATGAGTTCGGTGACGATCAGGAAGTTGTCGAAGAGATGCGGCAACAGGTTGCCGAACTGCATCCATCGTCCGTCCCCCGCCTGCGCCGGGTGATAGTAGAGCGAGGGCATTGGCGGTTCGTGAGACGTGTTCTGCAGCGCACCAAAGAGTTCGCTAAATTGCTCCGGGAACTGTGCGGCGATCATCGCGCCCTGCTCGTAGGGCAGGATGCCCTGCAGCATGCTGGTCTCGACGAGGCGCCCCTCGCCGTCATCCCCGCGCTCCGTCAGTGCGGCGAGCAGTGCGGTTGCGGTCGACTGTGCGCAGGCGTGGATGCCGACCTGCAGTGCCGAGAAGACCGGGCCATGCCGCTGCGCGACCCCTGCGAAGCCGAGCATGCGGCCAGCGGCNGCCGCGGCGATGTGCTCGTAGCCGGGCATGTCGGCGTACGGGCCAACCGAGCCGAAGCCGGTGACGTGGCTGAAGATCAGGTGCGGGTGGCGTGCGTGGAGGGTTGGCCAATCGAACCCGGTTGCCGTCAGCGTNCGGGTCCGCCAGGTGCAGATNGNGGCATCGGCGCCGGCCGCGAGTTCGTTCAGCCGCGCGCGATCGGTCTCGTCGTTGGCGTCGAGCGTGATCACCTGCTTGCCGCGCCGCCACATGCGCGAAGCCGCGAGGTGCGGCGCCAGATCCCGGTCGTCCGGGCCCAGTACCGTGATTACCTCTGCACCGAAGTCGGCGAGGATCATCGACGCGATGCCCCCGGCCGGCCCGTTGGTCAGATCCAGAATGCGGACGCCCGCAAGTGCCTCAGTCATAANTTCCCTCCGANCGCAGATGTTACGCCCACTCGCGTCCGCCTGCGCGGATCGTTCCCGCNGGGTAGGCTCGGGAGAGAGGAGGACTGTGCATGACGGAATCTGAAGAGCGCCTGTGGACGTACGAAGCGGTCGAGGTTGGGCAGCGNGGCGTGCCGTCCGTTGCGTCGATCACCGCGCCGGACATCGCCGAGTTTGCCAGGGTTTCGCAGAACCCCGATCCGTACTACGCGGTCGAGGGTGCGCCCGCGATGCCGACGATGTTGATGACCTATGCGCCGCTCTTTCGCGACCAGATTGCCGCGAACAACGGTTTCACCGCATTCGAAGTCTCGCAGACCAAGCGGCGGCAAACGCCGTTCACCAAGTGCGAATGTCGCTGGTTCGAACCTGTGCGGGCCGGGGACGAAATTACCTCCGAGCGCTGGGTGNACGAGAAGTACGAGCGTCGCGGCAGCCGTTTTGTCGTGTTTCGGGTGTCGGCGACCAACCAGCGTGGCCTGCGCGTCGGTGAGTACGACTACACCTGCATCTTCGATTACGGACTGGGTCAACGCAGCGACGCGAAGGCGCCGCGCCCGGCGGCGCAAGAGACTGCGCAACCGACCGGCCCGGAGCGGCTGCGGGCGGTCGGACCTGGAGAGGCACTCGTGCCGCTGACGGTGACGGAAACCCAAGAGTCGATGGATGCCAAAGATGCCTTCCGGCTGTTTGGCGAACGGACCGTCGGCAGCAACATCCATACCGATGAGGAGTTCGCGCGGAGCAACATCTTCGGGACCACCGTCAACAGCGGTCCAGCCACGATGGCCTATGTCGATCAGATGCTGCAGAGGAGCTTCCATCCNGAGACGCTCATGCACGGCGGGCGCCTGCTGATGCGTGCCATCACGCCGTTCCGGGCGCACGACGTCGTGACGTTGACGGGGCAGATCGACAGCAGGCAGNGGCAGGGCGTGCGGTGCAGCGTGCGCGGCACGAACCAGGCAGGCGGCCTGGTGTGCATCGCTGAGGCTGATCTGGAGCGGGTGGACGGCCCGCGCAGTTAGACAACAGACAGCGACTGCAATGCGGTCCCGGGCCGCCGTGTGGCGGGCGGCGAGCGACATGCCAGGCGCGGGCAATCGGGCTACGATGGGTCATCTTCGCGCGATGGTGCCCGGAATGGATAGTGAGACGCTTCAGTACCTCTTTGATCTGAACGGGTACGTGGTGATTGAAAACGTCCTCGGTTCTGACGAGATTGCCGCACTCGAGGCGGGTATCGACGCGCAGGAACTCGAACCGCCGAATCCGAAGTTCCCGCGCTTCGGCAGCGCGGCAGGCGCGGTGCGCGCGACGGGTTCGGGCTTCCTGCAGTACGGTCAGCCGTTCGTGGACCTCATGGATCATGAGGCTGTACTGCCAATCCTCCGTTTCCGGTTGGGGGACTTCTTCCGACTCGAGCGCCTGTACGGCATCTATCAGCGCCAGGGCATGGACAAAGGGGTGCTGCACGCGGATTACGGGGCAAGCTCGCCCAACTCGACCGCCAAACGGGGCGAGTACTACCCGTTCCTCGACAATCGGATGACCGGCGGTTTTTGCGTCGCGGCCTGGAACCTGCGGGATACCGGACCCGGCATCGGCGGCTTTGCGTGCATCCCGGGCAGCCACAAGAGTCAGTTCAGGATTCCCGAGGGGATCCATGGCGATCACCAGGACGGTCAGTGGACTCAGGTACTCGAAGCGCCTGCCGGCAGTGTCACGCTGTTCACCGAAGCGATGACCCACGGGACCTCGCGTTGGGAAGCGTCGTACGAGCGACGCACGCTGCTGTTCAAGTATTGCGTTTCCAACATGAGTTGGGGCGCGACGCGCGTGGTTGCCCCCGACGGCCTGACGCTCACGCCGAGGCAACGTCAACTCCTGGCGGAACCCGGGGACCCCAAAGTGCACTTCAAGTCGCTCTTCGACGAAGCAGGGCTCGAAGCCGGCTGACGTTGTCCGAGGCGCCGCGCAAGCCCGTGGGGGCGCTTGCCTGGTTTGCGCGCGCGTGACTCGCGTTTGGGGGCAGCCCCTCAGCGGAGGCAGATCACGGTTGGCCAGTCAGGCATCGATGTGCCGTGGGCTACCGGACCGCGTCGAGTGGCGCCCAGCACGCATGCGTGCCGGAGCAGATGCGCTGCGGCAGTCGAATGCGCGCGATCGGTCCCGCGCTGACGTCATCCGCGGCGAACACGAGGCACTCCGACTTGTCCTCGTTCATGTCAGTCGTGAACGTGACGACGCAGCCCACCGACTCTTCGCCATCGGCCGCGAAGGGGGCCATCGGGCTCTCGCTCGCATACACGCCGTCGGGGAACCGGTAGCTGTCGCGCGCGCCCGTCTCGACGTCCAGCCGGTGCAGGCCGTCGAACAGGAACCAACCGGGTTTCGCCGTCACCTCCCAGGTGTAGCGATAGGGTCGCCCTGCATACTGCTGGTTGATCATGCCGAACTCGCTGATGCCGTCCGAGAGCTGCCCTTCAGTCGTTGCTCCCGTCTTCAGATTGAATCGCCAGCGGTAGGCATGGGCGCCGACCGATTGCAGGTCGAGCATGCTGAACGGTTTCAGCGCGTCGGGCAGTTTGATGTGGGCGCCGCGGGAGGGGTCCTGCCGGTAGCCGTCGAGAACCACCTCGTCACCGTCTTCGAAGGCGTTGATCCAGTGGAGCACGTAGGTGGGCTTGGCGTCGAACCAGCGGACTTCTTCCGGCTGGCCGCGGCGCGGCAGAACCGCGAAGCGCGAGCCGAGCTTCGGGAAGAACCGTACGGCGTGTGCACCTTTCGCGAGCGCATCCGGGTCCCAGAAGAGTGGCAGGTCGTTCAGGATGGCAAACCGCTGGGTGAATGCCATGTCATGTGGCAGTCGGGGTCCCGGCAACTCGACCGGGACGTAGTGAGCGAGCGAACCCTTTGCGTCGACCACGCCGTAGTGCATGTACGGCGCTTCCTTGGAGTAGTTGAAGAACAGCAGCTCGCCCGTCGCCTCATCCACCTTCGTATGCGCGGAAACGCCCCAACCCGGCGTAATGTCCTCGGTCCACTTTGCCTTCCCGAGCGGCGCCAGGGTCAACGGATCGGTCTCATAGAGATCGCCGCACTGATAGAAGCTCGTGAGTGCCCGTCCGTTGTGCACGACAACGTCCGTGCTCGACGAATCTTTGAGGCCGGTCCGCGCACCCCAGCCGGCTCGTTCGGACTTTTCGGGGCGTTCCATCAGCCCGGCCCACAACGGGCGCCCGGCCTCGGTTTCGGCCTGTAGGCCATCAGTCGCAACAAAGCGGTTGCGGTACTGCACGCGCCCGTTGTCGAACACGATGCTGTGCAGCATCCCGTCCCCGTCGAATGGGTGATAGCGACCGATCGCATCGAGCAGCGGGTTCTCGGTGTTGCGCAGATAGACCCCGGACAAGGCCGCGGGGATCTCGCCCTCGACCGCGAGGTCGGTTGCGTCGTACTCCCGGTGATTGGGCTGCCACGGCCCCGATCGATACGGGTGTGAGTCGTCGGCGGGCAGATTGCCGGTGTGGTCTGCGATGAGCGTTGAGGTCATGGTGCATTTCCTTCGGCGTTCGGTTGCGCCTGATTCCGCATGTGATCGGCGAGCGGCACGATGCGTTCGAGCAATGC
Organism: Gammaproteobacteria bacterium; assembly: GCA_002728675.1. GTDB lineage: Bacteria > Pseudomonadota > Gammaproteobacteria > Pseudomonadales > Azotimanducaceae. Next base: position 21,516 of record PBVL01000042.1, on the reverse strand, counting down.
GAGCAGGACCGGTTCTTCGAGGTTCATCGTCTTCAGCGCATTCACCATGCAGATCAGCCAGGCATCACGTTCTTCGACGCCGATGGGCACATGCATGTGACGCGCGCGAAGGCGCGGATGCCCGTATTTGGATGTGTAGAGTGGCGGGCCGCCCAGCCAGCCGCTGAAGTACTCGAAGAGCTTCTGACGTGCATCTTCGAGGTTTGCATGCAACGGTAGGATGGCGGCGGCGTCGGGGTTGCGCTCCATCTCGTCATAGAATTCCGTGACGAGTTGGCGAATGCCCGCTTCGCCGCCAAGCTGTTCGTACAGTGTGGTCTCGTCCGTCACGTTCAGATCTGCGAGTAACCCGAGCCCTGGGAGATCAGCCCACGCCCTTTGGCGTCGTCCAGCAGGCCGTACTCCGCGAGAATCTGCTGATCGTAGGTGACGCGACCGTTCACCTTCTCCACCGGTTCTGTCGCGAGCAGCAGCGCCGCCTGCGCCATGTAGTCTGCGGGCTCGCCGCGGGGGTCGTCAGGACCCGTGACCAGCTTGTGATACACGGTGCCGGGCGTTGCAACCACCTGCGACGGCGAGAAGCAGGTGACGGCGATGTTCTTGTCGGAGACTTCCTGCGCGAGGCCCTGGGTGAAGCGTTCGAGGGCCGCTTTCGTCGCGCCATACATCGTGCCGCCGGTGCCGGTGTTGTCATACGGCCCGCGGCCCTGACCGATGGCGGCGCCGGATGAGATGTTCACGATGGCGCCGCCCCCCGCTTTGATCATGTGGGGCAGGGCCATCTTCGACAGCATGAAGGGGCCGTGGACGTTCACACCGAAAGCGCGCATCCAACGGTTGGCATCGAAGTCGGCGATGGGCACGAAGTACGAGAGCGCGGCGTTGTTGACGACGATGTCGAGGCGCCCGTAGATGCGCACGGCCTCGTCGATGAGGTTCTGGCAGTCCGTCTCGGCCGAGACGTTGGCCGCGACCGCCGTCGCCGTGCCGCCTGCCGCCTCGATTCCCGCAACCGTGCTCGCAAGTGAGCCTTCGAGCATGTGGTCACCTTCGTTGACTGTGCGCGCGGCGCAGACGACGCTCGCGCCTTCAGCCGCGAACAGTTCCGCGATTGTCTGCCCGATACCCCGGCTTGCTCCGGTGACGATCGCGACCTTGCCGTCGAGTTTGCCCATGCTGTGCTCCTTTTGGGTGCGTTGGATTGCGTGATGCGGTCAGACGAGTCGGAACGTCGTGCGCGCGAACTCGAAACTCTCGCCGGCGCGGCTGCGGTCCGTTGCGGTCATGTCGATGCCGGTCATCCGGTCGCGCTGGCCGGGGGGCGACTCGACGAAACGGACTTCGCTGTCGTCCAGTTGGAGTACACGGTTGGTGACGGGGCGGCCCACGAACTCCGAGAACCGCTCGGCAACCGCGTCGGGGTCGGCGCACGAGATTTCCGCGGCGACGATGCCGGAGACCACGTCGGTCCGCTGATGCCATGGCCAGGCAGAACCACCCCAGGCCCACGAATCCCAGTCGGCCATCCAGTCGAGGGAGGTCAGCACGCCGCCGGTGTCCGAAGGGTGCAGGTGCACCGCTGCGCCGGTCACGCCGTGGTAGGCACGCTCCGGCATGTCCATCACTACCCGGACGCCAGCGGCTTCGGCGCGCGCCCGCGCGGCGGGCAGGTCGTCGACCTGCAGGAGCAGCATGTAGCCAGCCGCCCCGCCCTGCTTCTCGAGGAACTTGGTGCTGGGCGCTTCCGGGCGTTCAGGCTGAATGACTTCGAGGAACGTATTGCCGACTGCCATCACGGAGTTGAACATCCAGATCGGGGGCCCCGGTGCGTCACGGTGGACCGGCGTGATCTGGAGTTGTCGGGTGATCTCCGTTTCCACTGGCCAGATGTCAGGTGCACAGAGCGCCAGCTGGCGAATGCGGATGCGCTTGGCGGGTGCCGGCAGGTCGGCCATGGGAACCTCAGAGTCAGGGAACGGACGTGGGAAAGTAACACCGTGCGCGATGAGGGGCGACCCGGTCAGGAGACCCGCGACCGACTGCCTGTCAACGGCGCAGTGGCGCCAGCCTCTGCTAGGCTCGAAACCATGAATAGTGTGCGCATCGCCTCAGGCACCGTGACGCTGATCGCGTTGGTGCTCCTTGGTGCGTGTGGCAGCGATCAGGCGCTGCGGCCGCTTGCGACGGATGCGGTCATTCTGGCGTTTGGCGACAGTCTGACGTTCGGTACCGGTGCGGGACGGAACGAGAGTTACCCGTCAGTGCTCGGGCGCATGATCGGCAGGACGGTCGTGAATGCGGGCGTCCCGGGCGAGGTGACCGCCACGGGCCTCTCGCGTCTGCCCGGCCTGCTGCAGCAGCACCAGCCTGACCTCGTCGTGCTGATCCATGGAGGCAACGACATGCTCCGGCGCCAGAACCGGTCCCATGCCGCCGACAATCTCCGCAGCATGATCGGCCTCGCGCGCGACAGCGGCGCGGATGTCGTGCTGCTTGGTGTGCCGCAACCGGGGCTCATCCTCAGAACCGCGACGTTCTATACAGACGTGGCGGAATCCACCGGAACACCGCTGGATGGCGATGTGCTGGCCGACATCCTGCAGTACACGTCGAACAAGTCGGACCCGGTCCATCCCAATAGCAGAGGTTGCCGGATGCTGGCGGAAGCCGTCCNGGATCTGCTGGCTGATCACGACGCGCTCTGACGCCGCATTNGGTCACCTCCCCCCTGACGTTATAATCGGCGGCATGAATGAATCATCCATGTATCTGTTGATTGACGAGTCCGGGCGCGCGCTGCGCGGTGAGGGCACAGTCGAACGTGCTGAAGTTGCCGATGACGCGGCGCTCTGGCGCATCGAGTCCGGTTCCCTGGCCTGCGTCGCGGGCGACGTGACACTTGATATTGCCTCGGGTTCGCCGGCCCACGGTGAGACGGTGACGCTTGCAGACGGTGAAGCCGTGCGTATGCAGATCGGGCCGGCGCGACTGCCGTCCGAGCACCTGGCGGAACTGCGCAGGGCCGGCTTCACCGTGCTCGAAAACGTCGTGACTCCGGAAGGGGTGGAACGCATCAAAGCCGGCGCGATGGCGGCGCTCGAACGGCAGTCCCCTGACGCGGGGGACACCGACGGCCGCGTGGGGATCCGGCACGGGTTGTCATGGAGCGCGGACGTGGCCCGCTCGATCACCAATCCGGTTGCGCTCTGGCTGATGCAGACGTACATGGGCACCGATGAGATTCACCACTGCCACGCCCCGAGCGTCACTACGATGCGGCCGGCGAAGGAACTGCTCGGGACCTATCCCGAGTCGGGTTGGCACAGCGATTACCCGTATCACCCCGGAGTCCTCCCGTTCGAGAACTGGTCCGACGCGAAGGTCATGGGTGTCCAGTTCAACATCTGTATCGACGAGTTCCGCGCCGACAACGCAGCGACCCAGTATCAACCGGGGTCGCATGCGCTGTGCCGCTTCCCCCCGCGGGAGTTCAACGAAGGCGGTACGCGGATGGGCGAGGGTGTCCACAAGGACGTCAGGCAGATGCTGGCGCCGGCCGGTTCCGCGCTGGTCTATGACTCACGAACCTGGCATCGGGCATGTGATGAGCTGAACGTGAGCGGCGAGCACCGCGTCGCGATCCTGAACGCCGTCGCGCCAAACTGGGTCATCCCAATGGTCGACAAACGCGGTGGTTCCCGATCCTATCGCCGGTCCGAGACGGCAGCTCAGCTCAACGATCGGGAAAGGGCGGACATCGAACGGCTCTGCAACGATCCGACGTATCAGGCGCCGGTCGGCGCGCCGCGGATTCGCCGACACTACTGAGCGAAGGTTCTCAGGCTCACGCAGACGCGCCGATCTCCACGCGAACGCAGTCCGAAGTGCACGGGCTCGACGGATCGGTTGGAAGGCCCGGTCGGTGCCAGACCGCCTTGGTCAGCCGGATCGGCACCAAGCCGGCATCACCGGCCTGGTCGGGCACCGTTCCGGTTTCCACAGTCCCGTTGACGATGAGCGCATAGCCCCGGGGATCTTCCGGCGGCCAGAGCAGCGACACGGCGGGTTGGACGCCGACGTTGCGACTGGCACTTGTGCCCAGAGCGCAATAGAGCCTCGGTCCGCGCAACTCCACCTGAACGTTGCCCGTGTGTGGCCCGTCGTCGCCCACCGAAATGAGGTACGCGAGTGTGCCCCGCTCGGCGATTGCGCCGGCGATCGTTGTGTCCATTTCGGTGTCCCCCCTGGGCCATAGCACTGTCCGCGTTCAGTGTCGCCGGGGGAGACTGCAGGGGTCCTGACCCAGGACAAGCCCGCATCATTCGATCCAATCTCAGGGATCGATCAGATCCGGGTCGATCTCGATTCCGAGTCCGGGCGCCTCGGGTACCCGCATGACGCCATCCATGACCTCGGGCCCGTCCGCGAACATGGCGAAGCGATGGTGATAGTCCCCGATGGGTGGATCGTGCAGCAGTTCCATGTACGGCGCATGCGACCACGAAGCGACGAGGTGCAGGTGAGCAATCACACCGATATCGCCTCCGCCATGATGCGGAACGCAGCTCTTCCCGAACGCTTCAGCGAGGGTAGCGATTCGACGCAGCGTGGTGATGCCCTGCAGCACCATGCTCTCAGGCTGCAACACGTCATACACGTTCCCCTGCAGCATTCGCGTGAATTCGTGCAGCCCGACGTTGTTCTCGCCGCCCGCGATCCTGAGTCCGGTCGAATCGTTCAGGCGCGCGATGTCGTCGAACGCGTAACGCGGCAACGGTTCTTCGAGCCAATAGACACCAAGTTGTTCGAGTTCACGGGCGGTCGTCAACGCGCGGACGAAATCCCAGCGCACGCCCGGCTGCCACGGCGTGGCGGACTGTGCCTGGTTGGCGTCGACCATGACTGTCATCGTGTCCCCGACCGCCTCGCGCACACGGCGCACGGTTTCGATGTCCTCAGCAATCGTCGCGTGGTGCAGACGCAGTTTGATCGCCTGCCAGTCGTCCGCGGCCAACCGCGCGGCCTGTTCGGCGCGCTCTTCCGGGGTCGAGAGCTGGATGAGACTGGCGTAAGGGATTACTTCCGCATCACCGCCGCCAAAGACATTGACCAGCGGCTCCCCCATGGCTTTGCCAACGAGGTCCCACAACGCGATGTCGAAGCCAGCGCCGCCGCCGTACCCGTCCCCCCGCAGATAGTGGGCAATCTGCTCCGCATGGCGCTCGACCCGCAATGGATTCTCGCCGACCAGCAGTTCCTTCGCCCGTTCCACGAGGGCCGGGCCCGCCCCGGGACCGATACCTGTCAGCCCCGCGTCCGTTTCGATGGCAACAAACGCCCCGCCACCCCGCGTGAACCGCATCGATGCCCCGGGCCAGGCCGGCACCAGTTCGCCCACGGTCCCGAGTGACTTCAGTCGATGCAGTTTGATGTCAGTGATTTTCACGGCAGACTCCGGTGTGTTGTTGATGGAGCGGTGCGATGGAGAGACGCAAGATACTGGTTACGGGGATGTCGGGCCAGATCGGAGGCATCCTGCGGCGTTCACTGGGTGAACGTTACGACTTCTCAGGCATAGATCGACGCGGTCTGGACGGTGTGGACGTGCGCGTCGCGGATCTTGCCGATCTCGATGCCATCACCCCGGTGTTCGAAGGTATCGACACGGTTGTTCACCTTGGGGCTGATCCGAGTCCCAGGGCGTCGTGGGAGTCGGTTCTCGACAACAATATCGTCGCGACCCGCAACGTCTATGAGGCAGCTCGGATCGCGGGAGTCGAGCGGATCATCTTTGCGAGCAGCAATCACGCGGTCGGCTACTACCCGATGAAGGATGAGCCCTACAAGTCGGTTTACGACGGTCGTCTGAACGAGGTGCGGCAGCCGATCCCGCCCCTGACAGCGGACCACCTGCGACCAGACAGCTACTACGGCGTCAGCAAGGCTTTCGGGGAGTCGCTCGGCAGCTACTATCACGATGCCTTTGGGATTTCGGTCATTTGTGTGCGGATCGGATGGGTCATGACACCTGATGACCCGTCGTTTCACCCGGCGGCGCTGTCGCTCTGGCTGTCACACAGAGACACGGCGTCGCTGTTCGAACGGTGTATCGAGGCGCCCCCCTCGGTCGGCTTCGCAATCGTGCACGGCATGTCCAACAACCGACTCCGGATCTGGGAGTCGGAGACCACCGCGCAGATCATCGGATTCGAGCCAGAGGACGATTCGGGCGTCGATTGGACTGAGCGACCGGGCGGGCCAAGCTTCATCTGAGCGCACGGGGGTTGGGGGTCGTCCACGCTGTCTCTTCCCTGTCTCCCGTTTCCTGATTTCGCCAACGGGCACAGGATGCCGGGCTTGTCCGTCCGGCTTTCGGACGGCGCATCAGTGCTGTCGTTTCGTTCAAGGATCAGCCGGACGGCCAACCGTGGGGTGCCATTGAAGGAAAATGGAGGTGTGGCGGAGACGTATTGAGGCTGACTGCGCGGTGATCCGGGCGCCAGCACTGCCTCAGGGCAGGAACGTCACGCCCCGTTCAGCGTTCTGACCGGCGGCGAAGTCGCCTTGCTGGTTCCACGCGTGGCCAAAAGGATGGTCCGGGTAGCGCCGGGACTTGGGCAGACGGAACACGCCCGCCTCACAACGCGCGTGTTCGCGACGTTGGCCACTGACCAGGAGTCCGGTATCCCGCCACACGCCGTCCGCCATCTGGAAGGCGTCGTCCGCCCGGTACTGGAAGACGATCCCGCGCCGCGGCTCACCGGAATGGTTGGGGCCGGAACCGTGCACCATCAGGCAGTGGTGAATCGAGATGCCGCCTGCCTTCGGAGTGATGTCGACGACGGTGTTCATCGGGTCCTCCCAGACCGGCTCCTGACAGTAGCTGGAGAAGAGCCCTTCGTCGTCCGAATGGTCGAGCAGGCCGAGCCGATGGCTGCCCTGCACCATGTGCATGCAGCCGTTTTCCGGCGTCGCGTCGTCCAGCATCACCATGACCGCGACAAGGTCTGTGTTCGTGTGCGGGAAGAATGCGAAGTCCTGGTGCCAGTCGAATCCCCCTTTGCTTGGCGTGGCGGGTTGCGCTGCCAGCTTGGAATGCTGCAGCTGGATGTCGTCGCCAATCAGCGATCGCAGCCGCGATGTGATCCGCTCATCTCCTGCAAGCTCCAGAAAGAGCGGGTGCCGCAAGGTGATCTCGAGAGCGTGGACCGTGTGCTCGACTTCGAGCCACTTGCGGTCCGGGGGCGCCTGGAGTGCGTCTCGCAAGGCCGCGATCTCGTTCTCATCGAAGAGGCCGTTTTCGACGTGGTAGCCGCGTTCGCTGAACGCAGTCACCTGTGCATCGGTCAGGCTCATGTCGTGACCTCGGCGGGGAGCACCGGGTAGTCGAAGGGCGCTTCGCCCGGGTACAGACCTGCCCGCTCCGCAATCGCGGCCGCCGTCACTGCATGCGCTCGCGCAAAGCCGTTCTGGGGCCAGCGATCGCCCGCAAGCGCAACGTCAGCCAGATGGTCGAAGTGGTAGTAAACCGTCCGGCGCAAGGACTCCGCGCGGCTCCAGAAACTGCCGTGAATGACCGTGGTCGCGTGGAAAATCACGTCTCCGGGTTCGGTCTCCACCGCAATCGCACCGGGTGCGTCCGCGTTCCGACCCCCGGTCCAGCTCTGGATGAAGTCAGGGTGGTGTTTCGGGTTGTGGTAGCCCGCCAGATGGCTGCCGGGGATGACCCACAGTCCGCCGTTGTCCGGATGGGCCGCGTCGAGATAGACGTCCATATTGAACACCGGATACCGGAAGACCTTCACGGGATCCTGATGCCAGGGCGCCGGTACGCCGTGCTTTGGCATCTTGAACACAAGGGAATGCACTGACGTTGCGAAGAGGTCACCGCCCATCAGTTGTGAAACCGCGCGCAGCAGAGGCGGGTAGGCCAACAGCAGCCGGAAGCTTTGCGGCATGTCCGGCGCGAGCAGTTGGTTGATTCTGAATGTGCACAGTCGGTTGCCGAACTCCGGGTCCTCGCGATAGACCCAACGGTCGTCCCCGAAGGGACCGGCCTTGCCCCGTTCGATCAGTTCCAGCGAGTCGCGGTCCACGTCCGCGCGTTCGTGTTCCGGCACCAGACCTTTGACCAACAGAAAGCCGTCGCGGGCGAACGCGTCGAGCTGGTCCTGCGTCAACGGGGCGGAGGTTTTTTGTTGTCGGGAGAGTGCGGTCATGGACCGATTGTGCGCTATTGTCGATCCCGCTGAAAGACAGCGGCGAGAGGACCATGGCGGCACGGCGCAAACGTAAACCTGCACCTTCGATGCGCATCGAGCGCGCTCTGGATGGCGCCGTCTGCGGGGTGGATGAGGTGGGTTACTCACCCATTGCGGGCCCGGTCGTCGCGGCCGCGGTCACTTTGCCAGGAGGGGGACGTTCGCGGAAGCTCGCGGGCCTGCGTGATTCCAAACAACTGTCTCGAGAACAACGCGAACGCTTCTTTGACGTCATCGGAGATCTTGCGGACGTGTCTGTGGCGCGGGCGTCGGTTGCCGAGATCGATGCACTCAACATCTACCAGGCGAACAGGCTTGCGATGGCGCGGGCGGCCGCCGGATTGTCCGAGGCTCCCGATGTCGCCCTTGTAGACGGTCACTTCAAGCCGGAACTCGACTGCCCCTACCGCAACCTTGTGAAGGGGGACGAGCGATCGCTCACGATCGCCGCCGCGTCGATCATAGCCAAGGTCACGCGGGACCGCTTCATGGCATCCGAAGGTGAGCGTTATCCGGGTTATGGGTGGTCAACGAACGTTGGTTACGGCACAGAGGCCCACTACGTCGGGATGCTGCGCTTTGGCCCGACGCCCCTGCACAGGCGAAGCTTTGCGCCGCTCAAGTCCTGGTTGGCCGAGGGCAGGATCGATGCCTTACAGTTTGTGCCGATCGCACGCAGCGTCGCGGTGGCTGAACTGTTCGAGCTGCGCGCTGGGCTCGTCGCGGTTTTCGATCGTCAGCACCGTCATCTGGCGATGCTGGTTCACGGCGCACGGGGCTGGCGCCTGCGGGCGTATCGCTACGTCGACGAGGCGCTTACACCGGAGATCGGCGCGGGCCCGCTCGCCGATTACCACAACGCGATTGTCGCGGCGCCCACGCTTGATGCCGTCCGTTCGATGACGGGCCGCTAGTGTCCGGCTTGTCAGTGCGCGCTACCGGCTGGCCTTGTGTCGGCGCCGATCGGCCGCGGTTCTGCGTCGCTGGTTCGCGCGGCCTCCGCTAGAGCGCCATCGACCCGTTGCTGTCGCCGAACTGCGTGACCGCGGCTCCGGACATGTTCAGCATAGAGACGAACAGGTTCGCAATGGGTTCGTCCTGACGGTCAAGATGCCGACCTGTTGAGAGTCGCCCGCTCGCGCCGCCTGCAAGCAGTACTGGGAGGTTCTCGTGCCGATGCGAGTTGCCGTCCTCGATTTCGCTCGAGAAGAACACGAGCGAATTGTCGAGCAGATTCGTGCCGTCAGCTTCCTCGGTCTCTTTCATGCGTTGCAGGAGGTAGGCGTACTGGGCAATTTCCCACGTCGCAATCGTGCGCAGGTCCGCGAGCTTCTTCGGATCGTCCTGGTGGTGCGAGATCTCGTGGTGCGCGCCTTCCACGCCAAGGAACGGGTAGTGCCGGTTGCTGCCGGCGTTGTTGAGCATGAAGGTCACCACGCGGGTCATGTCGCAGCTGAATGCCGTCACGATGAGATCAAGCATCACCTTGACGTGGGTTTGGTAGTCGAACGTCTCGGGTGGCGCGCCGCCCGGCTCACACTGGGTCGTGATCGACTTCTCGAGACTGCGCAGTCCCGTCAGGTATTCATCGAGCTTGCGTTTGTCCGCGGCGCCGGCTCGCGCGCCCATCCGTTTCGCGTCGCCCGTCACATAGTCGAGGATGCTGCTCTTGCGGGCGTGGCGCGCGGCGCGTTCTTCCGCGGTGGCACCGGCGTCGTAGCCGCCAAACATCAGATCGAACGTGCCCTGGGGGTGGGTGAGCTTGTTGAGCGGTGTGTGTGGGCCGGCCCAGGAGATGTTGCGTGAATAGGCGCAGCTGTAGCCGGAATCACAGCCGCCGTTGCTGCTGCCGCCTTCGATGCCCAATTGTAGCGAGGCAAACCGGGTCGCGTGGCCCACCTGGTTCGCGAGGACCTGGTCCATCGAGATGCCGTTGACGATGTGCGACTCGGACTTGTAGACGTGGGCGCACGTCAGAAAGGACCCGGTGCCCGCCGCATGGTCACCCGGGCCGTCTGGCCTCGCGGGGTCGTTGCGCAGACCCGAGACCACCAGCACATCGTCTTTGACGTCGATTCCTGCCTGCGCGTCAACAAGCGGCTGAAGAATCGGGGTCAATGCCCAATCGGCCCCCTCCTCGGCGGGCGTCCACCCGGTCATTTGAATGCCGTTCGGCACGTAGAACGCCAGCATGCGCGGCGTGCGTGCCGGAGTGTTCGCGAGCGAAGGCAGGTGCGGCAGCGCGATGGCTGCGGCGGCTCCGCCGAGAAAGGCCCTGCGGGATACTTGGTTCATCGTGCCGTGTCGCCGGGTGTCTGCGGTGGATGATTACGGAACGCGTCGCTCGTGGCAATCATTCTGACGAGGTCGCGGAGCCCTGCGCCATCATCGGACCATGTGGCTGCAAGCTGATTGGACCCAAGCAGGTCAGGCTCGCTGCCGAGCGCGTAGGTGAGCATCTGCCGAGTGACGCACTGCGGGAATCTCGGGTCGGTGGCGATCAGTTCGGCGAGTTCGACACCGCCGTCGAATGCGCGGCCGTCGGGCAGGGTCCCGGTCGCATCGATCGGATGCTCGCCATCGAGATCCCGCCATTTGCCGGTCCCGTCGTAGTGCTCGAGCCCAAAACCGATAGGGTCCATGATCTTGTGACACCCGGCGCACACCGGGTCGCTCCGGTGTTGCTCCATCCGCTGCCGCAGGGATGCAGATTGCTGCTCGTCGTTCGGCAACCCCTCGACCGCGGGTGGGGGCGGAGGCGGGGCGCTGCAGAGCAGTTGCTCGAGGACCCACTTGCCGCGCTTGACCGGCGATGTGCGGTTGGGATGCGAGGTCGCTGTCAGGATGCTCGCGTGACCCAGCAGGCCCATGCGCCCAGTCGGCAGCGCGACACGCACGAAGCCGGCTTCGCTCTGACCGGCTCCACCAAGGTCGTAGTGCTCGGCGAGTCGCGGGGTCGTGAAAGTGTAGCCGGCCGTGAGTAACTCATCGGCGGGCCGGGTGTCGCGCAGCAGCGCACTGAACAACTGTTTCGTTTCGCCGATCATGTCGGCCTTCAGGGCAAGGTCGTAGTCGGGATAGGTGCGGCGATTGGGTTCGTGCGCTTCGAGGCCGCGCAGCGTGAGCCACTGCCCGACGAAGTTGTCGACAAAGGCATGCGCGCGCGGGTCGGCGAGCATCCGGTCGATCTCCGCTTCGAGCCGTTTGGTCTCAGACAAATCGCCGTTCGCTGCTGCGTCGAAGAGTGCGTCGTCCGGCATGCTGCTCCAGAGAAAGTAGGCGAGCCGTGACGCGAGTTCATGGTTGTTGAGCGGCGTCGGCGTTCCGTCGACCGGGCGCCGCTCAACCCGGAATACGAAGTGCGGGGAGGTCAATATCGCCGTCAGTGCGAGTTCGATCGATGCGTCAAAGGCGTCTCGGTTGGTCGCAGTCGCGATGCCCGCGAGTGTTTCGAGATCCGTGAGTTCATCGGGGTGGACAGGCCGCCGCCATGCCCGGGTCGCGAACTGCTCGATGATCGACCGACCACAGGGGGCGGGATTGGCCGGATCCGGCTCGCACACCATGATGCGGGCGCGAAGCGGGTTTGGCTCGGTCGCGCCCATGGGCCCTTCGAGAGTCACCGAGTCGATCAGCAGGTTTCGCCACCGACTGCCCGTGTCGAAGTCGTTCGTGTAACGCAGTGCGAGCGTCTGGTCCGGTCTGTCGAACGTCACGTCGACGCGGTAGACGCCTGGCTTGTCGACTTCCGCGAGGATGTCGAAGGCCCTGACGACCTCACCGTCGAGTTCAAGGTTCATCCGCACAGGGGTTGGCCCCGCCCGTTCGGTCCAGGCGCGAACGGAAACGTGGTAAACGCCGGGATCGAGGCCGGTAAGAGGTAGTGGCAGCGCTGCTTCGGATACGAACTTCCACGCGTCCGCCGTGCGTGCCCCTGGCTTGTAGCTGCGTGTCGGCGGCGCTTCTGCCTCGTTTTTGGCGTATGGATCGAGTGAGGCGCCGGGGGTCGTGACGGGCGCGGCGGCGATCGCCTCACCGTCGAGAGCTTCTGCCTCGATGACGGTCGCGGGCGTTCGGAGCGGCGTCAGCGCGTCAGTGATCAGTTGATCCGCGGCGCGGTGGTACATCTCGACCTGCACGGGCGACAGCGCCAGAACGTTTGCGATGTTGTCGAAGCCATGACTCACATCGTCAGGCGGGAAGTGGTCGGCCGGGCGCAAGGCGGTACCAAGCAGGTCCCGCACGGTGTTGTTGTACTCGACACGGTTCAGGCGGTGCAGGCTGTAATTCGACTCCGTGTCGGTTGGCGGCTGCTCCCCGCAGGCGGCGAGCAGGAGGACAGACAGCGTGGCGGCAAGCGTGCGGTGCATGGGCCGGGCGACGGTGGGCGAGTGGTCATTCTACCAATCCCCTCACGTGTGGCCCTCGGCAAGTCTCATGTAAGCCTTGTAGGATACTGCGGGAATCCAATGTGCGAGGTGGAGTGCATGGCACTGGCAGACTACGAGGTCTATCCGGACGTCGACAATCTGATGGCCGATATCAAGAAGTACGACCTGTTCGAGCACGTGGTGGAACTCGAAGCCTACGGCATGACGGTTGTGCCGCCCGAGAAAATGCAGGCGTCGGAGGGATTCATCGAGCGACTGCGTTACGCGATCATGAAGGCGTGCGAAGAGCGCAACGGGATCGAGCTTGGCTATCACACGACGGCGAAGCCCGACATGAGTGTGGTCGGAAAGAACAGTTGGGATCTCCTCGAAGAGGACGAAGTGTTCGTCGAGGCGGCGATCAATCCCGTGAATCTCACCCTCGTGCGCTGGCTGCTCGGGCAGAGTGCCGTGTTTTCGGGGCAGACGTGGATCATCAAGGGAGAAGGCGCGCCCGGCATCGGCCTGCACAGCGACTCCCACGGTATCCCGCCGGGTGCGGGCCAGATCGCCCACATGTGCAACGCGTCGTGGATCTGCACCGACTACGACGGCGAGGAAGACGGCCCGACCCTCTTCGTCCCCGGCAGTCATCATTACGGTCGCGCGACGTTGCCCCATGAGGCGGACACGTCGAGCACGCCTTTCAGGTTTGTGCCGCTGATTGGCAAGGCCGGGTCGCTCGCGATCTGGAACGGGGCTACCTGGCATGCGTCTGCGGTGCGGTCGAACCCGGGCATTCGCGTCACGCTCGTGCAGAACTACATGCGCAGCTATATGCGCGTACAGCACGACTATGAATCGACGTCGCCGCAGCTTCTGGAGAAGTACCCCGAACTTGCGCGGGTCATTGGCAAGGCGCTGTATCCGTATGAGGACTCACGGAATCCGGACTACGGGCGCGTCGGTCAGATGATGAAGACGGGGACCGATCCGTTTGCCTGAAGCTGATCGGCTGATGGTCGGCTGATTGGTGTCCAGGCATCTGTGCATCTGACCCATGACTTCGAGATTCGCGGCGTGCGCTCGCGAGATGGTTGTGCCCTATCAGATCTGGATGCTGCAGCGGCTCGGGGATGTGCTGGACCAGGCAGTTGCGGACTCACGCGCCGGTGAGCGTGTCACCGCCTGGCTCGGCGGGTTCCGGGGAGGCGATGAGTTGCTGGAACTGAACGAACGGCTCGCCGGTTGTCGGGTCCGAAAAGACGTGCCGAGACTCTCTACTCGGTCGACTCGCTCAAGCGTTGAATCCGGCCGGTCTGAGCCCCCTAGAGCGTGATGTCTCCGCGCCAGTACTCGTTGCCTTCCGCCGTAATCTCCGCGCGCGCCGCCTCGTTCCAGGTGGCGTCGCCGGTGTACTCGCCCGCGTACTCGAACGGAGTCTCGTCGGGGTAGTGTTGCCTGCGCGCGTCAATCGCGAGTGGGATCATGCGTGCCCGCTTCAGCACGTCCGCTTTGGAGTAGGTGACCGGTTCCGGACCGCCGGGGCGCACAAACGCATGGACGTTGGTGGTCGACGTGCCTATTGCCGAGTCTCGCTTGTGGTAGCCGAGTAGCAATGTCATCCGGTGATTTGGCGTGCGATTGGGATACGAACCGTGCAGCGAACTGCGATTGACGATGACGCAGTCGCCGGGCTCCATCAGTACGGGAACCGCCGCACCGATCTGTTCCGTGATCGGCGGGAATTTCCCGCCCCGGGCGAGACGCCACTGGTGCTGACTGCCGGGGATCACCCAGAGACAGTTCTCCGGTGTGCATGGGCTGCAGGCGACTGACAGGTTGAAACCATGTGTCTTGCCCGAACCGTCCGGGCGCTCCAGCGCGGCGCCGTCTTCGGTCCAGTGCGTGCGGCCGTCCTGATGCCAGCGGGTCGGCAGACCGTTGTGGCTTGCCTTGTAGTGGATTGCTTCGTGGAACGGGATGAAGTCGGGGCCGTTGATGCTTGCGGCCATCCGCAGGATTTTCGGATGCGCGTAGGTCCTGAGTGCGGCGTCGCTCAGCATGATCGTGTGTGACACGAGCGACACGATGCCCGGTTCGTCTTCGGAGATGCTGAAGTACTCGGCGAACTTCGACGGCTTGCCGTCACGGTCCACGGGATTGTCCCGTGAAACCGGCGCGTTGGCGATCAGGGCATTCAGTTCGCCGACGAGTTCCGCGGTCTCGTCCGCGGACAGCACGTCCGTGAACACGTAAAAACCGGTTTCGTGATAGGCGTCGAGGATGTCCTGGACCAGGTTGCCAGAGTCGTCGAAACGTAATGGGCCACGGTTGCCGAGCGACTCAGCCTTCTCGCGGCCTCGGGCGTAGTACTGGTCCCAGGGAATGGGGAGTGTGTCTTCAGTCATGGCCAGACGCTAACACTGTGCCGGCGCGCGGGCCAGGTTGGGGACTGCGCGCCGTCGGATACCCGAGTGCGCTTCAGTCCAGCTTCACCAGCATCTTGCCGATGTTCTCGCCCGACATCAGTCCGATCAGTGCGTCCGGCGCGCGCTCGATGCCGTTCATGATCGTCTCGCGGTACCGCATCTCGCCGCTCGCGAGCCAACCTTTCATGTCAGACTCGAACTCCGCGCGCTGGTCTTCGAAGTCCGGAACGACGAACCCCTCCATCCTCACGCGCATGTAAATCATGTTGGACAGCGTCGTGACGCCGGTTGAGCGTGCCCCGGGGGTGTTGTACGCGGAGATCATTCCACACACGGGGATGCGGCCGCCAAGATTCATGCGGGGCATGGCGGCGTCGAGGTGGTCACCACCGACGTTCTCGAAGTAGACATCAATGCCGTTGGGGGCCGCCGCCNTCAGCGCCTTGCGCAGCACCCCCTCGCNATAGTTGATCGCGACGNCAGCACCCAGTTCACCGGTCAGCCAGTTGCATTTCTCTTCGGACCCGGCACTGCCAATCGTGTAGCAGCCCTTGATTCGTGCGATCTGGATGGCGACGCTGCCAACAGCGCCGGCCGCGGCAGACACAAACACGTTCTCGCCGTCTTTCAGCGCGCCCGTGACAAGCAGTCCGCCCCAGGCCGTGAAGCCGGTGCCCCCGAGTGCATGCATGTAGACCGTGACCGGGAGATCGCCGGGATCCAGCACCCGGACCCCTGCGCCGTCGCTCGTCGCGTACTCGCGGAAACCCAGACCATGCTGGACAAGGTCACCTTCCTTGAAATTCGGGTTGCGGCTTGCGGCAACGGCGCCAATGGCCCCGCCCGACATGACGGCATTCAGGGGTTGCTGACCGGGGGACAACCTCGGACGCATGGCCGGGTCGACGGACATGTACTGGTTGTGGATGACGATCTCGCCATCGGAAGGATCCGCGACGGTCACCTCGCGTGATGCGAAGTCGGACGGCTTGGGCATCCCGTCCGGGTAGGCGGTCAGGTGAATCTCACGGCTCTGATAGGGCATTGCGGTGGTTCCTATGTTGGTCTGGCGCCTGTTGATTTAGCGGCACCTGAACTCCGGCGGGCGCTTCTCGAGGAACGCTTGCCGCCCCTCAGCGTAGTCGTCTGAAAGTCTGATCATAGTCCGCCGTTTGTTGCCGAGCGCGCGAGCGGCCTCGTTGTCGTCGAAGGAAGCGACCCACAGCGTCGCCTTCTGTGCGCGCAACGCAAGCGGCGCGCACTCATCAACCAGTCGGCGCGCAAAGGTCTGAGCGTCGGCCTGTACCTCGCCGGCCGCGCTGACGTGCTCGACGAGTCCCGCGTTGCGCGCCCACTCCGCGTCCATCGGGTCGCCCGGGCTCAGGAAGCGGAAGGCCCTTGCATAGCCAAGGCGTCGGGCAAGTTTCAGAGGGATGTCGACTGGGTTGACGACGATGCGCACCTCTGAGACCGCAAACCGTGCGGTTGTGTCGGCGAACACGACGTCGCAACCGAGGATCAGATTCACACCTTCACCGACGCAGTGACCCTGAACGGCCGCGATGAGCGGCTTGTCAGTGACCATGTCGCTGTCGAGCAGCAAGCTGCCGAGGCCCGTGGTGATGCCGAGCCGGGCATTCTCGTTCAGTGCGTGAACATCTGCACCGGCACTGAATGCACGGGTTCCGGCGGCCTGGATGACCGCTGCCCAGGCGTTGTCGTCGTCCCGAAACGCGACGAGGGCATCATTGATGCCCTCGTACGTGGCGCCATCGAACGTGTTCAGTCGCTCGGCGCGATCGAGCGTGATGGTGGCAACCCGCGACTCGACCGCGTAGGTCACTCGTTCGCGGAACGTCCCGACGATCGTCGCAGTCAAGTTGCCCGGGTCCCGCCGTCAGTTCACGGTGTTCTCTTCAACGAACCTTGCCGGCGCGCGGGAGTCTTCGTTGCGGGTCTTGACGTCGAGCATGACCGACTTGCCTTCCTTGTTGAGCTTCGCAGCTTCCTGGATCGCGCCCGGCAGTTCGGCGGCGTCGCTGACGCGAATCCCCTCAGCGCCCATGCCCATCGCGATCTGCGCGTAGTCGCCGGTCATGTGCGTCACGCCAAATTGCTCGCGTGCCGTCGGCGTACCGCCGGGGTAGGTGGCCATGATGCCATTGTTGAGCAGGACAACCGTGATCGGCAGTTCGGCGCGCACGGCAGTTTCGATGTCGAGCCCTGACATGCCGAAGGCCGCGTCACCCATGAACGCGACACACATGCGTTCGGGCATCGCCTTCTTGGCGCCGATCATCAGCGGGATCGAAGCGCCAAGGTGGGTCGTCTTGCCCCAGCCAACGTAGCTGTGCGGCGTCGTCGCGGTGTAGAACGGGGCCATCTGATCCCGGGGTGCACCGGCGTCGTGCGTGACGATCGAGTTTTCCTTGTCGAGATTCTGGTTCAGTTCCCAGATGACCCGATACGGGCTGATCGGCTTGCTGTCGTTGGTGAGGTACGGCATCCAGGACTCCCACCAGGCGTCCTTTTCGGCCTTGATGCGATCCTTCGCGCCGGTTTCCCGGCCGCCCTCGCCGATCAGGCCTTTGACCTGGTCGATGAGCAGCTGCAGCGTGTACTTCGCGTGGCCAACGAGGCCGATGTCGCAGATCGTGTCTTTGTTCATCTCATTCACGTCGTTGACGGCGTGAATGAGGAACTTCTCCTGGGGGAAGCGCTGTCCGTAGGGGGTGGTGGTCAGCGACGTACCCACCGCCAGCATGCAGTCCGACTCCTGCAGCCACTTCCGTGCGGGTCCGGTGGTGGTGAGACCACCCGAGCCGATTGCGAGCGGGTGGCGCTCGTCAATAGCGGACTTGCCCGGCAGTGACGTGTAGACGGGGACTTCGAGCAGTTCGGCCAGTTCCCGGAGCTCTTCGGTCGCGTCAGCGGACATGACGCCGCCGCCGGCCCAGATCATGGCGTCTTTGGCATCGACGAGCGCTTTCGCCGCATCGGCCAGGTCACCTGCGGACGGAACGCCGATTACCTCGCGGGGGGACTGGTAGTTCTGGCCGGCATCGGGCACGTCGAGGCCCACCACTTCTGGCGGGAGCTCAACCACAACCGGGCCGGGCGCGGATGATTTGAGACGGTGGAAGGCGCGACGCATCACGTTGCCCGTCTGGTCCGGCGACGTAATGAACTCTGCGCTGCGCGAGACGGTCGCCCAGGAATTGACCGCCGAGAAGTTTGGCCGGACGAACAGCATGTTCAGGGGGTTGCCGCCGGGCAGCACCAGAATCGGCACGTTGTCAGCGTTGGCCTGGGCGAGACCGCCCATGGAGTTCTCCGCGCCCGCCTGCGACTGCATGCCAACGACGCCGATGTTCTTGCGATCGCTGACCCGCGCGTAGCCGTCTGCCGCCATCACCGCCCCGCGCTCGTGACGAAACGCGATCGGGCGGATGCCTTCCTTCGCGAGGGCTTCGATCATCGGATTGCTGGGGAAGCAGGACAGCCAGGACACACCCTCTTCCTTCAGAATCTTCGCTATGTACTCGGCACCGTTCATTTGTTGTTTTCCTGCTCGTGAATCCGAAGGCGGAGCATACTGGTTTCGTAATCGCCTTGCGCGTTCGCGGTGTGGAGACGCCGTTGGCCTGGGTGTCCAAACGACCTGGGTGTCCAAAGACGTCCGAGCCCTTCCTCGTTCTGCATGGGTGTCCAAAATGCGTTGAATTTGCGGCGAAGTTGGTCCATGTTGGCCGGTGAAGTTGTTCGGAGATGGACGATGAAACCGCTCATTCTGTTCATGGCCTGCACGGTTGCGTTCTCCGTCAGCGGAGAACCGGCAGGTGGGTCTGGGACCTCCGCACTGGGGGCGGACCCGCTCGGCGACCTCGCGCTCGATTCGCTCCTGGCGACCGATCCCATTTCGGTCCGTCGCGACTACGAGAAGGGCATGCGACTCTACGACCGGGGCAACTACCGGGATGCGCGCCCCTATCTGCTGACGGCCGCCAAGAACGGCTACGTGCAGGCGCAGGCCCGGGTCGGCGGCTTGTACCTGTATGGCTACGGCGTGGAACGCAACGACATCCAGGGTCTCGCGTGGCTTGGCGTTGCTGCGCGCGGCGACGATCCGTCGATCAAGGATGCATTCCAGTCGGTGTGGCAAAACGTGCCTGAGGCGCGGGTTTCGCAGGTGCTGGCTGTGATCGACGACTACGCGCGCAAGTACCAGCGCAGGTCGGCCGCGTCAAAACTGGCCGACAACGCAAACAATGATGACGCGGCCAACTGTGTGATCTCCCGGCGCGCCGGCACAGCGATCAAGAAGGAGACCTGCGGTGTCGATCAGGTCAACGAGGAAGTCCTCGACGAGATTCGCAGGGAGACCCAGTACCAGGATTCGATCGGCACGCGCCGCCAGGAGCTTTACGAGATCGATCCGGTCCTGCGACGGCACGATCAGACGCTGTCGCCGTTCTAGCGCTTGCGCGCAAACATCTCGCGGGTGCGCTCGTCCCAGTAGTCGGTGGTTGCGCCATCGGGGATCGTGTTGAGAAAGAGCGGGTAGCGCTTCTCCCAGAAGTACGCCTGCCCCCTGGCGCCGCCCGCCGGCAGCGTCGCCATCAGGCGCACGGTTGGATAGACGGCAGACGCTGGCTGCAGGTGCGACATGTCGCGACCCCAGATGGGCGTGTTCGTCGGCCCCGGGATCAGCGAGTTGACGAGGATGTCGGTGTCCGCGGTCTCCCGCGCGGCAACCCTGCCGGCAGCCCACAGCGCGGATTTTGCAGCGGCATAGGCTACGTCGCGGTCGGCTTCCGCACCTCTTGAGATTGTGTTGATGACACGGCCGTACCCGGCCGCGCGCATGATCGGCAGGGCGGCGCGCATCGCGAAGATCGCCCCGAAGAGATGCACCGCAAACATCTCCTCGAACTCACCCTCGGGCAGGTCTTCGATGCGCGACCCGTACGACATACCGGCGTTGTTGAACAACACATCGACACGGCCAGTTTCGATCTTCGCTTTCTGAACGAATGCTTTGACCTCCGCGTCACGCGATACATCGACTTCGAGAGCGACGGCACCGAGTGCCTCCAGCGCCTCGAGCCGATCGGCCCGGATGTCTGCGCCATAGACGGTCGCCCCATCGGCCACGAAGCCCTCGGCGCACGCGAAGCCTATGCCGCTGCCGGTGCCAGTGATGAGAACGGTTCTGCCTTCAAGATCGGTCATGGGGTTGCCTCCTGCCGTGAGCCTACGCCTGCGTCGATCCCGTGTCGCGCCGGGTCGGTTGAATGCGCTGCGGGCATGTTGCCGCGATGCAAATTGATCATTTCATGTACGCAGTGTCCTCGCTCGACGAAGGCGATGCCTGGGCGGCGTCGGTGTTTGACGCGGAACCTGCGGCCGGAGGGGCCCATGTCGGCCTCGGCACGAGGAACGCGCTGCTGTCGCTGGGCCATACCTACCTCGAACTGATTGCTCCCGACCCCGAACAGGACATCGCCGGCACCCAGGGCGAACGGTTTGCCGCCCTTGCCGCGCCGGGGCTCGTCACGTGGGCCGCGCGCGGGGATCTGGGCGCGGCGGCGCAAACGCTGCAGGCTGAAGGCATCCGCGCGTCCGGGCCGCATCGCACGCAGCGCGCGACACCCGGCGGCGGTTTGCTGATCTGGGATCTGCTGTTCCACGGAAGTGAGGAACTGGGTGGGCTGCTGCCGTTCTGCATCGACTGGCTGGAATGCCCTCATCCGTCCGGGGTCAACCCGGTTGGCGGACAACTCGAAGGCGTCACCCTGGCGCTGCAGGACCCCGCTCCGCAGTGCGCTCACCGCACTTGGCGTCGACGGCGTCGAGGTCTGCGAAGGCGAGCGGTCGATGTCGGTCGAGGTGGCCTGTGCCAACGGGCCGGTGACGCTCACGACGACGGCAGAGACCCTTGCCGTACCTTTCGGCCGTTGAACCCCTTTCTTGCCAGACTCGGGTACGCGGACACCGATCGCGTCGTCATCACGCATGCCGATGACATGGGCTTCTGCCACGCCGCGACGGCCGAATGCCTGCAGAGCGACGCAACCTCCTGTGCGTCGGTGCTCGTCAACGCGCCCTGGTTTCCTGAAGCGGAGCGGCTCTGCCGGGACAATCCCGGTTTCGACGTCGGGGTGCACCTGACGCTGACGAGCGAATATGACGGGATTCGCTGGTCCGCGCTCTCGGCAACCGATCGTGCGACGGGCATGCTCGACGACGAAGGGTATCTCTGGCGGACCGTTGCCGAGGCGGTGGCCAATGTCCCCCCGGAGGCTGCGAAGGCGGAAATGCGCGCGCAGATCGATCGTGCGCTTGCTGCGGGGATCGACGTGACTCACATCGACACGCACATGGGTACGGTTGTGCATCCGCGCTATCTGCTGGACTACCTCGACCTTGCCCGCGAGTATGCCGTTCCCGCGT
>PBVL01000041.1 GCA_002728675.1 Gammaproteobacteria bacterium | reverse complement strand
CGAGGTTACGGCGTGATCTGGGCCTACGACAACGAAGGTGAAGCGATCCACGTGTGCGGCCCGACCAGCGCCTACAACCGCAGTGACGACGCGGTGCTGGGCTTTCATTTCTGTTCGAACTGCGGCTGTGTCGCCTACTGGCGCGCCAACCTGGTTGGCGACGACGGGCGCAGAAGCATCGCCGTGAACCTGCGACTTGCCGAGGACCCCGATGCGATCGCAAACGTGGTCATCGATCATTTCGACGGCTTCGACACATTCTCGGACACGGGCACCGACGGCCGCTGCGTGAAGGACTATTGGACATGAACAGGAACCGAAACAAGAAGCACACGCCCGTCAGGATGGGCTCCGCCGACCCCGAAGTCAGAACCCCGTCGCTGGGTGAGCCCGGCGCGCTGGCCGAGCGCATTGACGCGCTCGGTCTCGCGGACCATGTCTCGGAACTGGACGAGGTTGGTTTGACCGTTGTGCCCCAGGCGAAGCTGGGGCTGCCCGACGGCTTCTTTCACTCGCTCCGTGACAAAATCCTGGAGATCGCCGAACGGCGGACCGGCGCGCGTCTCGACCTCGAGCGGGGCGTCGTCGACGCAGAGTTCGAAGACCCAACCGGCGCGATCGGCCAGTTCTTCGTCACACACATGATCTTTGAAGACCCGATGTTCGCGGAGATCCTCGTGNACCCGGTCAAGATGGCGCTCATGGAACACATGCTCGGCCCGCACCATCGACTGTCCGTCAGCAACGCCTGGATCAAGTGGCAGACGCCCGCGACCTGGGACAGCCCGGTGACCACCGCCATGCACGCTGACCAGGGCCAGGTGCCATCACCCTGGAATCCCGCTGCTCCGCACGTCGCCAACATGAACTGGCTGCTCACCGACTACACGAAAGAAGACGGCGCCTTCGCATACGCCCCCGGCAGCCATCTCGAAGCGCGGATGCCGAAGGGAGACGAGGCCGTGCAACGCGCGGTGCCTGTCGAAGCGCCCGCGGGGTCACTCGTGATGTTCCAGGGTGGCGTCTGGCACGGTGCGTTCCGCAAAGAGACACCTGGCCTGCGGGTCAGCATGCACGGGCTGCACTGCCGTTCCTACTACATCCCGCAGCAGGACTTCCGCGGGCACGTCCCCAAAGCCATCATCGAGGCGAGCGGCAACCCCGCTTACCTGCGCAAACTCCTGCGCGAGGACGATCTCTGGATGGACTCCACGGTCAACAACCGNTTCAAGGTCCCGAGCCTCAAGGGCGCTGTCTCATGAAGCCGAACATCCTGTTCATCTTCACTGATCAGCATCGTCACAACGTGATGGGCTGCGCCGGGCACCCGCTCGTCCAGACGCCGAACCTTGACCGTCTCGCGGCCGAGGGCGCGCGGTTCTCGAACGTCTGGTGTCAGAGCCCGGTGTGCCAGCCTTCACGTGCGTCGGTCATCACGGGCCAATACACGGAAGATCTGGGCATGTTCGGTAACACGGGGGATTTCGACCCCGAGTGGCCGACGGTCATTCAGGCCATTCGCGACGGCGGTTTCGAGACTGCATCGATCGGCAAGACCCACTACCACGGCATGCCGGGTCGCGAGACCCTGGACGCGGAAGACGCCCCCTACGATCTCCGCCGCTACAGCAGNTTCGTCGGCGGCTTCGGCTGGGACTACGTACTCGAGGAGTTCGACAAGTACGTCCACCCGTCGCGCCGCCTGCGCACCCCCTATACGGACTACCTCGCGGGTCAGGGCAGTTCGCTGCTGCNGGACTACCGCGAGCAGATCAAGAGCGTCTTTCGCCTGACGCCCGACCACTGGCGCGGGGAAACGAGCGTGCTGNCNCAAGAGCACGATCTGACGAGCTTCCTCGCCCGTGAAGCGCTCACCTGGCTGGGTGAACGCGAAAAGGACAAGCCGTTCTTCCTGAAGCTCGCCTTCGTTCAGCCGCACGTGCCGCTGATCGACGACCCCGACTGGGCGGACTACTACCGCGACGCGGACATTCCCCTGCCGAACCAGGCGCCGCCCGCGGCGACGAACGATGCCTGGCAGCGCTACGTAGACAAACTGAACTCACACTCGCAGGTTCAGACAATGTCCGATGACTTCATCCGCGAGGGCACCCGCCACTATCTCGGGATGGTCTCGCTGATCGATCAGAAGATCGGCGAGATCCTGGCGCACCTCGAGGCCACGGGTGAACTCGCCAACACCTGGATCATCTACACCTGCGATCACGGGGAAATGCTCGGTGAGCACCACCTGTGGGCGAAGCAGAACTTCTACAAGGGCGCCGTCCAGTTGCCTTTGATCGTGCGGCCACCCGGCGGCTGCGAGGCCCGGGTCGTCGAAGACCTGGTCGAACTGACGGATGTCACGGCCACACTCGCGGACGTTGCCGGCGTGGATGCGCCAGAGAAGTGCCGCGGGAGTTCGGTGTTGGCGGCGCTCGACGGCGATGATGTCGGTCGCGAGTTCCTGCGGTCACGGATCGGAGCTTACTCCGCCATCCGCAACGCGCAGTACCGATTCACGCTGGATGTCGACAGCGGGACGCCCTGCGAACTTTTTGATCTGATGGCTGACCCTGGAGAGACGACCAACCGTGTCGATGACATTGCGATGCGCCCGGTTGTGGAACAACTGCAGCGCCGCCTTTCGTCCTGATCCCGCTTGTTCAGCCCCGTGGTCGTCAGGCGACCCGCAAGGAGATTTGATAATTTCCGCGCGGAACAAAAACCCTCACTTCATCAGCACCTTNCGCCGTTCAGCCCAGGCGAGCCGGTCCCCCGTGTGAGAATTGTCGACGCCACGGGCGCAATCAGAGCGCCACGGCCCGCACTCGAGGCAGCNTGTGTAATCCCGGCAGAGCTATTCGATGGCGCCAGCCCTGTACAGCGCCTCAATCTCCGAATCACTCAGTCGCAGCATCTCGCGCAGCACGGTGTCGTTGTGCTCGCCGATGCAGGGCGGCGCCGTGCGCACCATCTCCTGCTTCGCCGAGAACCGTGTACAGAACCCCCAGTGCTGCACGTCGCCACATTCGCCATGGGGAAGCGTCTGGGCGAACCCGCGGGCCTCGAACTGGGGATCGCGGGTTGCGTCCGTCGGACGTTGCACCGCGGACGCCGGAACACCGGCGGCAGTGAGCGCGCGCTCGACCTCGAAGGCATCCCGCGCGCCACACCAGGTCGCCAGCACCTCCAGAATCCGGGCGCCGTNGTCACGCCGCACCTGTTCCTGCTCGGAGCCGTCACCAAGCCCGGCCACAACACTGCAAAGCGCCCGCCATTGGCTGTCGGTCTCGACGGATACGGTCACGTAACGTTCGGTGCCGGTACACGCCAACACGCCCTGCGGCGCTGCATAGGGGGACTCGAAACCCGTGGGCAAAGCCGTGCGACCGTTGACCGACTCATCGAGGATCAGCGGCGCGAGAAACAACATTGAACACTCGGCCTGCGCCAGGTCGATATGTTGACCAAGNCCGGACCGGGCACGCTCCAGGATCGCCGCGCCAAGACTCGCGATGCCGAACTTCGGCGCGATGACGTCCGTGTACGGCGTTGCGACGCCGCACGGGTCCCGGTCGGGCCAGCCGGTGATTGCATGCAGCCCGCAAAAGCCCGAGGCCTGCTGGCCAAACCCGGCATATGCCGAGAGCGGTCCGGTCTGCCCGAGCATCGACGTGCTGAACATGATCAGGTCATCCCGGTCCGCGCTCAGCGTCGCGTAGTCGAGTCCCATCCGCTCCATGGTCCCCGGCGAAAAGCTTTCGACCACGACATCAGCCCAGTCACACACCTGCCGCGCAAGCTGGCGGCCTTCCGGTGTGCCCAGGTGACACTGCAGCGACAGCTTCGACGTTGCGTAGAGGAAACTCCAGTAACTCCGGTTCAGTCCCGGTTCGCCGTCGATGTGCGGGGCGAGCGTTCTGGAAAGATCGGNGCGCGTCGACGACTCGACTTTCACGACGGTTGCGCCATGATCCGCCAGCGCCTTGGCCACGGTCGGTCCCGCGGCGACCCATGAGAAGTCGGCCACCTTGAGGCCCTCGAACGCGAGCCCCGAGCGCGCGGCCCCGGTGACCTGCGCGGGTTCACGTGGCGTCCATGCGGGCGCGCCGCCCGTTGCCAGGGTCTCGCCCGGCCCCACGGGGGTGCGGGACGGGTGCACCCACTTCGCCGGTTGGACCGCACCCGCCAGAGAATCGAAGACGCCGCGCTCGCGNAATTGCGGAAACTCGAGCAGGTCTCTGGTCGTGTTGAGCGGACCAAGACGCAGATTGCCTTCGAGCGCCCAGTCGATGAGTTCGAGCTTCGTCCGGCGGCCAATGAAGTCATCGAGCAGCGCATTGATCGCGTCGAGCTGGGCTTGCCCGAGTTCGCCCCCTCNGTACGCGGGTATCCAGTCGTCCCAATCCACGTCGTCCAGCGCCGCATCGTAAGCCTCGCCTCGCTCACGGGCTTCCGCCAGGGCCCACGTGAACATGGTGCGGGTCCCCGGCGGTGACGCGCCCGCCGCGATGGTCACGAGTCCATCCTTCGCGTGCACCGTCCTCGGACCCTGACCCACCNCCCGGGGTCCACGGTCGTCCCCCGCTCCCGGNGGGTCTTCNCCAATACAGATCGGTGTGCCCTGCGCGGCCATCAGCGTCCACCACATGGCCTCCTGTGCGGACAGGTCGAGGAACTGNCCCAGGCCCGAGTGACCGCGTTCGTTGAGCGCAACGATCGTGTCGGCGGCCGCCTGCGCNCCGGCATGCAGAAACGCCTGTGGGAACCCAACGGGCAGCGGCGCCCNGTCGGGGTCACCCTGAATAGACAGCCGACCGCCGGCTGCTTCGAGCGTCAGGTCAGTCGCCGGCCACGACGCTTTCGGCCCGTGCTGGCCGTACGGGGTGATCGCGACATAGATGAGGCCAGGATTGGCCTCGCGCAATGCGGCTTCACCAATCCCGAGTGCTTCGAGTTCGCCCGGGTTTGCCGACTCCAGGACAACGTCCGCACCCGNCACCCAGCCACGCAACACCGAACGATCCGCCTCACTCGTCAGGTCGAGCTGAACGCACCGTTTGCCGGCACCGTAGGCTGTCCAGAACAGAGACGTGCCATCCGGGCCGAAGGGAGGCAGATGGCGACTGTCGACACCACCGGGCGGCTCGACCTTCCAGACCTCCGCGCCAAGGTCCGCGAGCAGTCGACCGGCCAGTTCACCTCGCCGATTCGTCAGGTCCAGCACACGCACGCCTTCCAGCAGTTTCCCACTGCCTTGCGCCCGGGCATCGCGATTTGATGAAGCCATGTCGGTACTTCCGTAGATTGCGCGCAGATTGCGGCGCCCATGATGGCGGCGCGCCATGACGTGGCGCAAGACGACCCCATGGGGCATTTGATCGAAAGGCGCTAANATAGTCGGTCCCGCACTCCCGANGACCGCTGTTTGAGTACCCCGCTCGTTCAAGACACACCCATCGATCCGGGCGATTCAGAGGCCGCCCTCGAGGCGGCCCGTTACGAACCNGTCGACGTCACCGCGCGCTTCGAAGCACCCCGGGCTGACATTGATCGGGACACCAGCAAGAGCTGGTTCGCGCGGCTGATGCCGATCCTCATGGTCAACAAATGGGCGNTTGGGCTTGGACTCGGGATGACGGTCCTGTCCATGCTCGCGGGCGTCGCCATTCCCGCGCTGACCGGCAAGATGGTCGACGCAGTCGTTCCCGCCATCCGCGACGAGCAGACCGGCGCCTTCTTTGCGTTGACCGGGTTTCTCGCCGTCGCCGGGCTCGTCCGGCTGATCTCGAGCTATGTCGGGCGGTATCAGCTTGCCCGTGTCTCGAACCAGCTCGAAGCCGATCTGCGCTCCATCATCTACAACCACCTCGTCTCTTTGTCGTTCTCATTCTACGACAAGATTCAGACCGGCCAGGTGATCTCACGCGCTAACAGCGACATCAAAGCCGTGCAGATGTTTCTGATGATGGCGCCAATGATGTCGACGAGTGTGCTCTCGTTCGTCTTCGCGTTGATGTACATGCTGACCGTGAGCGTGACGCTCACGCTTGCCGCGCTCGTGGCCATCCCTGGTGTCTGGGTCCTTTCGATGCGCCTCCGGCGGGTCATCTTTCCGTTGTCCTGGCTGACCCAGGCCCGCCAGGCCGACGTTGCCGTGATCGTCGATGAGAACATCAACGGTCAGCGGGTCGTGAAATCGTTCGCGCAGGAGTCGCACCAACTCAACCTGCTCGCGCGCGCGGCGCGCCGGCTGCAGTGGATTCAGGTCAAGTCGATCAACATCCAGGCCATCTACAACCCTGTCATCGAAAATCTCACGAGTGTCGGCCAGGTACTCGTCTGGGTATACGGCGGCTGGCTCGTCATCGAGGGCGAGATCGCGCTTGGCGCGCTCGTCGCGTTCAACATGTACATCATGCTGATTCAGATGCCGTTTCGTTTCCTCGGTTTCCTGCTGATGATGGAGCAGCGGGCCAAGGCTTCGGCGGGGCGTATCTACGAAATTCTCGACGAACCGCCCGAGATCCAGGACCGCCCGGACGCAAGAAACATCGCCGACCCGCGCGGTCACATCGCGTTCGAGAACGTCACGTTCGGCTATGGCGAGGACATGATCCTGCGGGACATGAGCTTCGAAGTGGCGCCGGGTGAGACCATCGCGATCGTCGGCGCCACCGGATCAGGCAAGTCCACGATCGCCCGCCTCCTGTCGCGGTTCTATGAACTGAGCGCGGGCCACATCCGCATCGACGGGACCGACATTCGCGACATCCGCATGAAGAGCCTGCACTACCACGTCGGTCAGGTGCTGGACGAACCGTTCCTCTTTTCGCTGAGCATCCGCGACAACATTGCCTACGGCCGCCCGGACGCGTCGCAGGACGAGGTCACCACGGCCGCGCGAGCCGCCGGTGCACACGAGTTCATCACACAGATGGAACAGGGTTACGACACGGTCGTCGGCGAACGCGGCTACACCCTCTCCGGCGGCCAGCGTCAGCGCATCGGCATCGCCCGGGCCCTGCTGCTCAACCCGCCGATCCTCGTCCTGGACGACGCCACGAGCGCCATCGACGTCAGGATCGAAGCGGAGATTCACGCCGCGCTCGAAGGGCTGATGGACGACCGAACGACCATCCTCATCGCCCACCGGCTCTCAACGATCAGTCTCGCCGAGCGGGTCGTGTTTCTCGAGAACGGCCGGATCGCCGCAACCGGCACCCACGACGAACTGCTCCGCACGGTACCGGCCTACCGGGAGGTGCTCGCAAGTCAGGGCCGGCTTCCTGAGCAGGAAGAGACGGAGACCGACGAAGCGGGCGATGAGTCCGACATGGAATACCGCATGCGCATCCAGCGCGAGACGGGCAGCCTGCCCGGCGGCGGACGGGGTGGCGGTGGATCCGGCGGGCCCGAAGGGTTCGGAGGCGGCACCTGATGTGGGGCGGCGGATATCATCGGGGCGGACCATCGAGTTCCAGCCAGCCCGGGCTGCCCTTTGCCGGCATCCCGCCGGAGATGGCCGACAAGGCCGCGGCCCTCGAGGCGGAAGAACCGGACTTCTCGAACGTCTCCGAGGCATTCAGCCATCAGATCGACGACGATCGGCCGTTCACGCTCTGGACGTTCCTCTCACCCTACAAGATGCGCATGCTCGGCGCGCTCGCGCTGCTTGGAATCACGGAGTTGGCCCTGTTGGTTGGGCCATACCTCGTCAAGGTTGCGATCGACGACGGCATCATCCCCGGCAACTTCGACGTCCTGCTGTGGGTCGCCGCGGGCTACCTTGCCTCGCTCGTCGTTGTCGCCGGCGTCAGCACGGTGCGGATGCGCTACACCGGCCGCCTCGGTCAGTTGCTCATGTACCACCTCCGGGTGCGTGTCTTCGCGCA
Source organism: Gammaproteobacteria bacterium (assembly GCA_002728675.1). GTDB lineage: Bacteria > Pseudomonadota > Gammaproteobacteria > Pseudomonadales > Azotimanducaceae. The sequence goes on along the minus strand of PBVL01000041.1, from coordinate 15,586 downwards.
CCTGCAGCGGCTGTCGCTCGACTTCTACACCGAAGAGAAGGCGGGGCGGCTGTTGTCGCGCATGACGAGTGATATTGAAGCGCTCTCAAACCTTCTGCAGACCGGACTCATCAACCTCGTAGCGCAGTTGCTCAAGCTGATCTTCATCATCGGCATCCTGCTGTCGTTCAACGTCGAACTGACCCTCGTCCTGCTGCTGGCGGCTACGCCTTTCATGCTCGCCATGACGCTTTGGTTCAGGACAGTATCCGAACGCGGCTACGAAGCCGTGCGCGACCGGATCGCGGAACTCCTGGCAGACCTGCAGGAGTCGCTGTCGGGAATGCGGCTGATCATTTTCTACAACCGCATGAAACACAACATGATTCACCACCGGAACGTCGTGGGGGATCACCAGGACGCCAACAACTACACCGCGAAGGTGTCGAGTGTTTACCAGTCAGGTACGCAGTTCCTCGAAATCGCAACGACCATCGTGCTGCTCGTCGTCGGCTACTTCATCCTGCTGGACGCGAACCCGACGCTCGACCCGGAGGGCGCCTTCACGATCGGCGCACTCATCGCGTTCATCAATCTGGTGGCGCGTTTCTTCCAGCCGATCCAGCAACTGGTCGCGCTCTACAACGAGTTCCAGTCCGGCAATGCCGCGGTCGCGAAACTGCGCGACCTGCTGTCCGAACGCCCGGGGGTGGTGGAGAAGCCCGACGCGCACGAGATCGAGGATATGCAGGGCGACATCGAACTGCAGAACGTCAGCTTTGCCTACGACACGGGCGACCCCGTCCTGTCGGACGTGTCACTGCGGATTCGGGCGGGCCAGTCGATCTCGTTTGTCGGCCCGACCGGCGCGGGCAAGTCGACGCTCGCAAAACTGATCACCCGGTTCTACGACCCGATCAAAGGTGACGTGCTGATCGACGGGCACAACCTGCGTGACGTCTCGCTGGACTCGCTGCACGCCCAGCTCGGCGTCGTGCCGCAGGAGCCGTTCCTGTTCCACGGCTCAATCAAGGACAACATCAGGTTCGCGCGACCTGACGCCAGCGACAGCGACGTCATCGAAGCGTGCAAAGCGGTCGGCATCATCGACATGATCGAACGCCTGCCGCGAGGGCTCGACACACCGTGCCACGAACGCGGGTCATCACTCTCGTCGGGCGAGCGACAGCTTTTGGCGCTGGCCCGGGCGTTCATCGCCAAGCCACGGGTCCTGGTGCTGGATGAGGCCACCTCCAACGTCGATCAGCAGAGCGAGTCGAGGATCGAGTTTGCCCTCGACAACCTCCTCGGCGGGCGGACCGCGATCATCATTGCCCACCGTCTGGCCACCGCCATGCGCGCCGACTCGATTGCCGTCATCAACGAAGGCGGGATCATGGAACTCGGCAGTCACGATGAACTCATCGCAAAGGGCGGCTACTACGCCGTCATGTTCCGCACCTGGGAAAGTCAGCAATAGACGACGCGGAGCGAGCGATGGCAACCGAATTGAACTCGGACTTTTCAATCCCGGCGCACGCCGACACCGCCAACATGCCCTGGCAGGACTCACCGCAGTCGGGCGTACAACGCAGGATGCTCGAACGAATCGGCGACGAGGTCGCGCGAGCGACCTCACTCGTCAGGTTCGAGGCGGGCGCGGTCTTCCCCCGTCACGTGCACGAACTCGGCGAAGAGTTCTTCGTGCTGTGGGGTGTTTTCGAGGACTCCGACGACGTCTACCCCGCCGGCACCTATGCGCGTCACCCGCCCGGCTCTTCCCACGCACCCTGGTCAAAGCGCGGTTGCGTGCTGCTCGTGAAACTGCGCCAGTTCGACCCGGCCGACGACGCCTGGGTCAAGGTCAACACGCGCAGTGAAGACGGTTGGGTGCCGGATTCCCACGGCAATCGACGGCTCGCACTCCACAGTTTCGGCGCGGAGTCGGTGTGGGCCGTCGAGGTGACACGGCAATCAACGCCACAGGAGTGTCCCGGTGGCGCGGAACTCTACGTGCTCGAAGGCGACCTGCAGGCCAACGGCCAGCCACTGGCCACCGGGTCATGGCTCCGACTGCCGCCCGGCGCAACGCTCAGCCTCGCTCCAGGTACTCAGACTGCCCGCGTCTGGATGAAGCTCGGAGACCTCGGAGCCCGGTAAGTCATCCGGTGTCCCGCTTCGCCATGCGGTACCCGGCGCGGGTCTCGACCCGCAGAAGCAGCACTACGACCGCCGCGAAGGCGTACATGCTAAGAAACGTCATAAATGCCACATCGTAGCTGCCCGTCACGTCGAATACCCAGCCGGCGAACGGTGTTCCCAACAGATGGATCACGGCCATTGGCGGGCGCATCGCTCCCATCACGCGACCAAACGACTCCCGACCAAACGCGGCCCCAACAACCGCACCCTGCATCGGGACCACGCCGCCCATGCCGAAGCCAAAGAAGCACGCGCCGAACAGGAACATTGCATAGCTCTCGCCAGCCAGCATGATGACCTGCCCGACCACCTGAAAGCCGATCCCCAGCCAGAGCGCGCGCCGGGGATCCCAGCGGTCCACGAGCCAGCCGTAGATGAGCTTCCCCGCGATTCCGAACACGGCGGTGATCGACGCGACGACTGACGCGGCAATCAGCGAATGCCCCTGATCGGTGAGCAGCGGCACCATGTGGGTCAGCGTTGAACTGGAAATTCCGAATAATGTGCCCACCGTGATCAGCAGCGCCCAGAAATTCCGGTCAGTCACGAACTCCCGCGTGCCGAGCGCAGCGCGGACGGGCGGGAGTTCCTCACGCGTCTCCGCGCCGTCGGGAAGCAGGCCGACGTCCTCGGGTTTGGAGATGACGTACCGCAACACGACGGGCACGACGACGGCGATGGTGATGATCCCGTAGGCAACAAACCCCATACGCCACCCGTAGGAGCCGACGAGCCACGCACTGACCGCGGGCATGACGACGCCCGAGACCGAGATACCCGTCGCCGCGATGCCGAGCGCCGTACCGCGCTTCGTCACGAACCAGTTGCTGACGAGCTTGGACGTCGCCAGTTGGCCCATTGCGCCCGCGCCGTAGCCGACGAAAACTCCGAGCACGAGATAGAACTGCAGCGGCGTCTTCACGACCCCAAGCAACAGAAAACCGAGACCCATCGCAACGGCGCCCGACGCAATCACCGCGCGCAGCGGGAAGCGGTCCAGCGCCCGACCGATGAAGGGGGCCAGAATTGCGCCAATGCCCTGGGTCAGGGTGATCCCCAGCGCGATGCCCAGGCGGGAGTCACCAAACTCCTCGGCGATCGCCTTGAAGAAGACGCCGTAGGAATAGAAGAAGAAACCAACCGCAATGAAGTCGACCAGAAAGGCGACCATCACCATTCGCCAGCCGGGGAATGCATCCCCCCGGAGCAAGAGCCAGGATGTCACGTCAGATCAGTCCTGGTCCGTTTCCCGCCGGGACTGACAGGCGAGGCAGCGGGGCGTGTCCGGGTAGGCGCGCAGCCGTGCGTAGCCCACCGGCTCGCCACAGTCCGTGCAATACCCGTAGTCACCGGCGTCAAACCGCGCGCGGGCACGCCGGGTCTCGCGCAGGCGGTTCTCGGTCAGCGTTCGATTGGCCAGCAGGATCGACTGATTGTGCATCTCGTCCATCCGGGAGAGTCGGCCCTTGTTTGCCCTGAGGTCGACGGGTTTCGCGCCATCCTCCGTCGCGGACAGCAGGTCATTGAGATCGCCCTCCAGCTTCAGGACAGCGCCGCGGAGTTCGTCCATCTCCGCCTCACTCAACTCGTCAGGAGAATCAGCCACCGGCAAAGGCTCGGGTCGCGCGTACAAAAACCTTTGCCCAACCTGCGGCCGCGTCGAGATCGACCGCCGACGGGAACGTGTCGTCCGGGTGATGAAAGAGCGCGTTGCCGCCCACAATCGACACGAACCGCCCGCCCCCGTCGAAGATGTTCCGCGACTCTCCGCCCGGGCGCGTACCTGCCGGCGCTTCGAACGGCTCTGCGACGTCCGCTTCAAGACAACGGCTGAACGCCGCACGTACGTCGTCGTCCGAATATTGCAGCCTCGGCGCGCCGCCCTGACTCGCGACAAAGTTGGCGCCGAGATGCATCCACATGTGGGCGCCCTGAACAAGCCCGGAGCGCGCGGCAAGAAAATGATCGAGCCCGGTGTGGCCCAGCTCGTGCCCGGTGTTTGCCGTGAAGATGACGTCGCGTTCTGGTTGATTCGCAGCAAGATCGCGCAGAAGCTCCAGCCAAACGGCAATTCCGCCACCCCGCTCCGACGCGCACGACCACCAGCCACTGCGCGGCGTCATCACGACGACGGGCGCAAGATCCGGGTTTCTCCCGGCAACACACCCGTGGATGTTGATGCCCTCGGCCGGCACGTACCGGTTGTCTACCGTGACCCGAGCGCGCTCGCCGCGTTCCATCGCCGCTTCGAGGGCCGGCCATTCGTCGTTGGGAACCTGCAGCGCAGGCGGCCCCAACGGTGCGGTGAAACGCTCGGCGTTGATGATCGCAACCCCACCTGGCGGAAACGAGGTGTCGGTGACGAGGACTAGCGCCTCGTGAGTACCTTTGGCCTCCCGCGCCTCACCCACGCGTCGATGTGCCTCACCGCCGCCCCTCGAACTGACCAATGCAACGCCAATCTCGGCATCGGAGCCGACCGGGCCAAGGCGGCCCGCAACGCCGTCCGAGGCTGTGAAAGCGGCGTCATACAGCGGAACACCGTCCACAGCGAGCCCGGCCGTTTCAATCTGGTTGACGCCGAGATCCACACGCTCGAAATCAAAACGGTCCCGTTTCACTTCGAGTCCAAGAGCCTCGACCCGTTCGGCCAGCCACGCGGCGCTGGCGATATCCACGTCGGTGCCGGTGCGATGGATGCCCTGCGCATCGTACTCCGCGATAATGTCTGCGATTCGATCCTTCACTTGACGTTCTCCGGTGGTCAACCTCCTGCTACATCGGCAATCCTAACCGGATGCGGCTACTATTGGCCCAGTCCAACAACAAGCAGTCGAACAAAGGGCTCACACCATGGCTGACAGAATCGTCGTGCTCGACGGATACACACTGAACCCGGGTGACCTGACCTGGGAACCAGTCGAAGCGCTCGGTGAACTGACTGTCCACAACCGCACTGCCGATGCCGACATCCTGGCAAGAGCAGCCGGCGCGACGTGCCTCATGACCAACAAGACCCCACTCGACGCGGATACCCTCGCGGCACTGCCGGATCTGCGCTACATCGGCGTACTTGCCACCGGATACAACGTCGTCGACATCGACGCGGCTCGTGCGCGAAACATCCCGGTGACCAACATCCCGACCTACGGCACCGACTCCGTAGCGCAACATGCTGCGGCACTGATGCTCGAACACGCGCGGGGCGTCGCCGTACACAATCAGGCAGTCCACGACGGCGAGTGGACGCGCAACGCCGAGTGGTGTTTTGCCCGCCAGCCGATCTTCGAACTGGCCGGGAAGACACTTGGCATCGTGGGGATCGGGCGCATCGGCATCGCCCTCGCGCGAATCGGCGCCGCGCTCGGAATGCGCCTCGTCGCGCACGACCTCTACTGGCCGGACGCCGAGCGCCTCGGCGGACTCGACGTACAGCAAATGGAGCTCGATCAACTGTTTCGCGAGGCGGACGTCATCTCGCTGCACTGCCCGCTGACGCCGGAGAACGAAAATCTCGTTGACTCGGCGCGGCTGGCCACAATGAAGTCGAACGCACTGATCATCAACACGAGCCGCGGGCCGTTGATCGACAATCAGGCCCTCGCCAGCGCGCTGCACGCAGGGCAGATCGGCGGCGCGGCCCTCGACGTTCTGGACGTGGAACCCCCGCCCGCTGACAACCCGCTGCTCTCGGCACCCAACTGCATCCTCACGCCGCACATCGCCTGGTATGCGGCCGAGTCCCGGTCGCGTCTGATGCAGATTGCGGCGGACAATCTGAAGGCGTTCCAGGACGGTAACGCGGCGAACGTCGTCAACTGAGTACCCTCGATGCGGGCACTCCGCNGCGGCNCTTCTGTTCGTCTGCGAACCGACCGCGGCGATGGACCTTGATCCGCGATCNGCNGCTGGACTGGCCCGAGGCAGTCGCCCCGCGGGTGACGTGGACGGTCGACGACAAGGGCGTGATCGCCTCCGGTACGGATGACGCTCATCGAGGACGCGCTCCAACCGATCCGATCTGCGGTCATTAGCAAAGATCGCGTCTCGTCGCCCGACGAGGTCAGGAATTTCGTCAAACGCACTTCGACCGGGGAACCGCCCGCCCTGAGGCCGCTCACCCCACGTGCCGGACGAACTCCGCATCGCGCCAGTTCTGATCCGGCGCTTCACACGCCCCTGCCGCAAAGTGCGCGGAGATCGCCCGCCTGAAGCCGCCGCTCCGGTTGTGACCCGAGCCATGGATGAGGAGCGGGTGGAAAAACAGCGTATCGCCCGGCTGCATGAGGACGTAGTGGCGCTCACCTTTTGCCGCGTCGCCAATGCCGAGGAACCCCCGGTTGACGTATTCCCAGTCGGGGTCGCCGTGGCGGAGCAACTCGCCCTGATGTGAGCCGGGAATCACCGCAAGACAGCCATTCTCACGGGTCGTCTCGGACATGGCAGTCCACACACCGACAATCCCCTTCACGGGACGAATCCGAAAGTAGAGCAGGTCCTGGTGAAACGGATGCCTGCCGTCGACATGGGGCGGCTTGTTGAAGACGTTCGTCGCAATGCTCCACACGTCATCGCCGATGAGTTCGTGCACGCGGTCAAGCAATCCGGGAATGCGAACATAGTCGAACAGCTCGGGATCGTCCTCGAAACGCAGCAGCTTGTTGATCGCGTGCACGGGGCTCTTTGCCTCGACCGCACCTTTGACCACCATGACATCGCGCATGAGGTTCATTGCGCCCGACACCGGCGCGTCACCATTCACGATCGCTTCGAACCTGCGATCAAACCGGGCAAGGTCCTGCTCGTCGACCAGGCCCGGCACCACTACAAACCCGTCAGTTCGATACTGCCCGAGCTCAGCCGCCGTGAAGAGACCACTCATGGGATACCAACCATTTCGGTTCCGGAACGCAGCACAACCATGCCCGGACCGTCCACCCAGGTTTCCATCCCGTCCGCGGTGATGTGATCCTTGTACGCATCCCAGCCGGACGCGTCGGGAAAGTACAGCTCCGCCATCCCCGCAAACGGCTCGTTCCCCGGCTCGATGCTGTGGCTGACGACATAACGAAAGCCGCCAACCGCTTCCATTGTGTTCCGCACGTTTGGCACGTGAACATCGAGCCAGTGCGCCAAGAACGCGTCGTAGTCGGTCCCGGCCGTCGCCTTCACCAGGAACGTCACCTTGAAAAAACCGGAGCGCGTTGCCGGGAACGGCGCATTGAGTGTGTTGGGCGTGACCGGCAGTTCGCCGTCCATGACGACATACTCGCGCGTCGCCCAGGGCACATACGGCGCGGCCTTCTCCTGGAACGTGTCCGTCGGCGGCTCACCGTGAGGAACATCCGGGCGCGGCAGCGCCTTGTCCCACCAGAGCTGCGCCACACCGTCCCAGGGCCAGGTTCCGTCGGCGGCCGCGTCAAACAAGGTCGCGATATAGCGCCGGGCAAACCGTCGCCCGCGTAAAGCCTGGTCCTTCTGCCCCTGAATGACCGCCGGCATGTGGTTGGCAAACCAGTTGGCGACGAGTTCTTCCCGGGTGACGCCTGCCCGCCGCGCGATGAGATACATCATCTTAGCGCCGTCGGTAGCGGCCGGTCTCTCGCTCATGACTCTCACTCCTTGCGATCCTCTCCAGAATATCGGCTTTGTCCGGCTGCCGGTAGCCGCGATGAAGGTGCAGGCCCAAGCCCGCCTTGATAGTGTCGGCCCTTTCCCGGAAACCACCCACCACGTGCAGGATCATTTCATCGACCAGATCGGGGCCGCGCATCGCACGGTCATCGACGCGCGGGACGCGGGCACAGTGCCCGCCTGGCGCCGGCTGGCGCGCCTTCTCGATGCAGAAGGCATCGTCGAATACGGCATGCTCGCCGGCGAAAAGAATCGCGCGGACGACCCGGCAGCCGCCGACGGCCTGATTGCGGTCGCAGGCACCGTCTCTGGCAGCCCGGTGGTGGCTGCCGCGTTCGACGAAACGGTACTCGACGGCACGCAAAGTGATCGCAACCTGCGCAAGCTCGCAAAACTCATCTTCCTCGCGCGACGTCACCGCTGGCCGCTGATCCTGTTCCTGACGGGTGCGGGCGCGCGTGCGTCCGATCCGGGCGCCGTTCCGCCAATCCTCGCCCAGGGGCGGGGACGCTGGGACATTCTGGACGGCCTTGCGGAACTGTCCGGCTGGAGCCCGACCGTCGCTGTGCTGAGCGGTGCCGTTGAGGACGGCCACCTGGCCCTCGCAATGCTGTGCGACTGCGTGATCGCCGAGCGCGACGCGATGCTCGGCAGCGCGGAGTCAGGCGTCGTCGAGGCCCGCAGCTACGCGCTCTCGGGCGATCTGGACATTCTCGCGGACGATGCTGAATCTGCAGCGAGCGCGGCTCGCAACTACCTTGCGTTCTACAATTCCAACAACGGGGCTAACGACAGCGCCAAGATGCAGGCGCATCCTGACCATGACGCCCTGGCCGACGTCATCCCGGAAAACAGACGACGCCCTTACGACATGCGCAAGGTGATCCACCGTTTCGCCGATGACGCGAGCGTCCTCGAACTGGGCGCCGAGTGGGGGAAGTCGATGCTGACATGCCTTGCCCGTCTCGAGGGCCGCACGATCGGCATCTTCGCGAATCAGCCGAAGTCGCCGCTCGCCGGCGCCATCGACTGGCAGGCAGCGGACAAGGCCGCGCGGTTTATCGAACTTTGCAATGCGTACGCGTACCCGCTCACATCGTTCGTCGACAACCCCGGCTATATGGTCGGGCCGCAGGCTGAAGCGGAAGGCATCGCGCGTCACCATCCGCGTCCGCTCTCGGCACTGCACCATCGCAGCGTCCCGCTGTGCACCGTGCAGGTTCGCAAGGCATACGGACTTGGCCCCTCCGCGATGTCCGGCTTCGGGGTTGGCCGGGTGACACCGGAACTTCGGCTCGCATGGCCATCGGTCGAGTCGGGCGGCATGTCCCTCGAAGGCGCCGCATTCCTCGTGAAACGCAGAGAAATCCTCGCCGCGGAAACACCCGCCGAGGCGACCGCGATCAGGGACGCGTACGCCGAGCAGATGCGCGACGCCACGAGCGGCGTCAGAGCCGGACGGAGCTATCAGTTCGATGACGTGATCCTGCCCGTCGATACGCGCCGAACGATCGCCAGTCTGCTTGGCCGAACCGATCGCCGGCTCCCTGCCACACGACCCCATCCAATCGATCCGCGCTGAACCATGCTGTTGAACCGAATGCCAACCAGCCAATGAAGGACAACCTCGAACAACTCGCACGTGCGAAAGGCAGCCAACAGGACGCCGCCCGACCCGATATCGTCTCGCGCGTCGGAGACAAGGGCCGACTGACCGCGCGGGAGCGCATCGAGCGGCTGCTGGACCCCAGCAGCGCGGTGGAATTCGGTGCCATTGCGGCCGCAACGGAAGACGGCGCCTGGGTCCCTGAAGCGGGTGGCGTCGACTTCATCGGCACGATCGGTGGCAGAACCGTCGTCACCTCATCGACCGACTACACCGATCACGGTGGCGGCTACGGGGCGGCTCGCCTCGGCCGGCTGTTTGGCATGGCGAAGGAATACGGGTGGCCCGTCGTCATCTTCGTCGACGGCGGCGGCAGTCGCGCCCGCCACCCGCGCGCGGGCCAGGGCCACATCGAGATTTCCGGGCAACGGGGACGCTTTACGATCATCGACGGGATGGCGGAACTGTCGGGTACGGTCCCGACCGTCGCCATCGTATCCGGCCCGGCATTTGCCGGCCACGCCAGCCTCGCCGGATTCTCCGACTGCCTGATCGCAACACGCGGCTCGGCAATCGGCATGGGGGGGCCGCCCATGGTCGAAGCCGCTCTCGGCAAACGACTGACCCCGCAGGAACTCGCGGGCGCCGAGATGCACGAACGCTCGGGAGGCATCGACCTGCTCGTTCAGGACGAAGACGAGGCGATCGCCGCAGCGAAGCGGTATGTGGCATTCCTGGACGCCGGTGATCCCGTCGCTGTGCCAGGCGGCGAACAGTCAGGCCTGGTCGAACTGGTGTCCGGCAGCGGATCCTACGACATGCACGACGTCATTCGTGTCATCGCCGACGCCAACAGTTTCTTCGAGCTCCGCCCGTGTTTTGCCGAGGCGCTCATCACCGGACTGGCCCGCATCGGAGGGCGCAGCGTTGGGGTGCTGGCCAACCAGCCACAGGTCAATGACGGCGCCATCGACGAGTCGTGTGCGAGCAAAGCGAACCGTTTCGTCGAACTGTGCGATGCGTACGGATATCCGATCGTCTCGCTGATCGACTCCCCCGGGACGGGGCGCCCGAACCGCTGGCATGCCCGCCCAATGATTGCTCACCAGAAACGCGAGGTGCCTCTGCTCGCAGTTCAACTGCGCCGGGCACGTGGTCTGACGGGCCCGGTGATGGCAGGCTTCGCCTCCGGCCGGGGCCTTCCGGCCCTGTACCTTGGCTGGCCCGGCGTCGAAACCGGGCGGCGTGACAGCCACTCGGTGACGGTCGACCAGAACGCGTTCGATGACATCATCGATCCCGCCGAAACCCGCGAACGACTGCTCAGAATGTTGCGCTATCTTCCCGATTTCACGCGCGCCGCAGGCGCCGCCAAACGACATCCGATCGACACCTGGTAGGACTTCCTCATGGCCCAAATGAACTTTTGCCCAAGCTGCGCCACGCCGCTCGATTCCCGTATGGAAGGCGGCCGGGAACGGCGTGCGTGCCCCGCGGACGCCTGCAACTTCATCCACTTTGGCGACTTCTCCATCGGCTGCGCGGGTGTGGTGCTGCGCGAGCGTGCAGACGGCGAACTCACCGCACTGCTCGTGCAGCGTGGGCACAACCCGTTCGCCGGTTCCTGGCAACTGCCAGGGGGCTACGCCGAGCACGACGAACTGCTCACCACCGCGGTCGCGCGGGAGGTCGAGGAAGAAGCCGGGATCATCGCGACGGTCCGGGACCTCGTCGCATTCCGTCATTCTGTCGGCGGCACGGCGGGCGGTCCCAGCACCAACGTGTACATGATCTTCCGGCTGGATTATGTCTCCGGAGAGCCCGAATTCGACGGTGACGAGATCGCTCATGCCGACTTCTATTCGTTCGACGAAATGACCCGCATCGACAAGCTGCAGTCCCTCTCACGCTGGGGCATCGAACAGGCGCTCCGGACCGATCCCGGCAGCGGAATCTCACCGGAACTGGTCGACAGAGAGCGTGCCGGATGGCAGTTGTTCGGGCTGGACGACATCGACATCGCCCAGTTTCGTTGAGGGCTCAGAGCCCCAGAAAGCGGCGCATCACGCCATACACATCGCTCTGGGTGAGAAACCCGGCAAGCACCTCCGGCCTGTTCGTGTGGAGCGGCACATGTGCTCCCGTGTGTTCCTCGACGAAATAGGAATTCGTTGCGTAGTTCACGCCCATCAGGGTGCCGTCGGGCATCTGAATCCGCGCGATGCGCCCGGGCGTGTGAACAGGATCACCGAGGTTCTGATAGAGACTCGTGTTGGGCACAAGTTGCGCCGCCTGGGTATGGTCGGCAGTCACGATAATCAGCGTCTCGCCGTGACCGTCCGCAAAGTTGACGAGGAATCGCAGGGCCTCATCCAACTGCGCCACCTCCGCGATGGAACTGCAGGGGTTGCGCACATGACTCGCCTTGTCGATCAGTGCGGACTCAACCATCAGGAAGAAGCCGCGGCCGGGGTCCTGGGTCAGTCGCGCAACAGCGCTCCGGGTCATCTCCAGCATCCCCGGCTGCCCCGACGCGCCAGGGTTGTCGACGCAGGTCATCGGAGCCGGAAAGGCGCCGCCCTCGCCCACCTGCTCCGCGGTCCTGCCGTCCTCACCCACCATGCGGGGCGCAAAGTTGCCCTCCGTAAACAGGCCCAACCAGCGGTTCGCCGGCGGGGCAGCAGCCAGATCGGCTGCCGTGGTCAGGACCGTGAAGCCGGCCGTCTCCGCCAGTGCGCGCGGGGAGCCATCACCTTCTCCGAAATCCTCGCGCCCGCCTCCCAACAGCAGGTCCAGATCCGATCCCGCCAACTGACGCGCAATGGAGCCCGGACCGCCCGCTTCGACGCGGTCGTTTGCACAAAGAGGATTCCGCCCCATGTCCCTGGGCGTCTTGCACCAACGACCGGCGATGTGAGCCACGAATGACGCTGGCGTCGCGTCGGTGACTTCCGCGGTGGAGATGACACCCGTGCGGTATCCCGCCGCCGCGGCCAACTCCACGATGGTCGGTAGATCGACGTCAGTCCGGGGCGCGGTGGCAACCCGACCACGCGATGTCGCGGTCCCGGTTGCGAGGGCGGTCGCGGTATTCGCGGAATCGGGGACATACCGAAACACGCCCGGAGTTTGCTCATCGAGGGTCACAACGCCGACGTCCGCGCGCCCCGGTAGATCATCCAGCGCCAGCCGGCCGGTCGGGCCAACGAGATAGTTACGCGCAATCGTGATCTGATGCGCGTCCATGCCGTCGCCAATCAGCAACACGACGTTGCGCGTCTGCCGGGTGTCCGGCATATAGGTGCACGCGGTCAATGCGACCGTCAACATCAACATGCCTGCATGTTTGCAGTTACGGGCAATGCTCACCTTCAGCCTCCGGTTACAGCATGGTGTCGGGGTTGGGTGACACCGAACCCAGGAGCAACGCGCCGGGACTCAACAGGCTCTTCTCCTGCGCGACGATATGCTGGCACGCAGTATTCATGTCCCTGACGAGCCGCTCGAACCGGTTATCCGCGTACACGGCATCACCTCCGACGAGGTCGAACATCATCTGCGCCACCTCGCGCCCGGTTTGAAATGCCTGCTGCCTCGAAATCATGACGGCAGCACGCTCGCGGTCGGTCAGCGGCTCGTCGGCCTCGACCTTCTCCCACTCGCGCATGAGCGACTCATAGACATAGGCCCGTGCGGCTCCGAGTTTGCTTTCCGCCAGTGCAATTGCCTGCTGCTTCACAAGTGAATCCCTGAGTGGTGCACCGGAGAGCCTGTCCCGTTTCGACTGAAGGACATCAATCGCCCTGTCGATCGCATCCCTTGCCACACCCAGCGGAACCCCGCCCATCTTGCGCAGCAGATGCCCCGGCCGCTTCCAGATCGATCCGGCCCTCGGTGCCTTGTCGGAAAACGCGAGGGTATGTTCCTGCGGGATATACACGGAATCCGCCTGGTAGTCCGTGCTTCCGGTACCCTTCAGACCCATCGTGTACCACGTGTCGAGGATCTCGAACTGTTCCGGCTTGCCCAGCGCAACCCGCCACTGGGGCCTTCCATCCCTGAGCAGCGGCTCGCCGTCTTTAACGANGATGAACCCNGCCGCAAGGCGATCACAGTGGCTGCACCCGNATCCGAACATGAACCGACCGGACAGCCTGTAGCCGCCATCGACGATCTCGCCCTTCCCGGCAGGATNGANCCAACCGGATTGCGCCATGTCGAGATCGGGATAAAGCGCTCGCTCGTGCAACCGCATCGTCGAGGTATCCGGAGTAGATGCCCGAGTCGCACCAGATAAACGAGCACCAGCCGACCGAGGCGTCACCCCAGCAGAGCGTCTCGATGACCTCGACCTGGTCCATCGGGTTCATCTCGNGCCCACCCCAGATCTTCGGCATGTTCATTCGGAAGATGCCGGCCGCGCGAAGTTGCGTGACGACGTCCTCGGGAAGTTTCCGCAGCCGATCGAACTTGGCCGACAGGTCGCGCTCGCGGATGGTCTCCGCGATGACCCGGGCATTTTGCTTGATCTGATCCGCAGAGTCAGGGGGGCCAAGATCCAAAGTGACTCCTCCACGAATCACTTGCGTTCAAGGAACGCCTTATACACGGATGGCGAGGCGAAAACCCTAACATCCATCGGGCCCCTCCTGTTCAATGGGTCAGCCGCGACGACGCCCCGCGAGCAGCACCAGCCCGGCTCCCAGCATCAGCAGGGGTGCGGGCACCGGCACACCCTGAAAGCGCACGACCCCGAACGCAGTTGGCGATCCCAGCGACGGGTCCAGCAACACGTCATCACCCGGTAGCGACGACGTCGCTTGCCAGTCGACCACGCCCTGCCCGGCAATGAACCCACCCGTCATGACCCAGTTGCCGTCCAGCGCACCGATCGCGAACCCGTCCGTGCAGCAGGTGCCCCACTGGTGGCGTGCCGTGAAGGTGTTGGGACCTGCGTCAGGGTAATTGTCGTTGCCCGGGTCGTCGTCCCTCTGCAGGAACAGGGCAGAGTCGTTGGCGAGCGTCCAGGTGGTCGTCACGTCGCCACCGGTACTATCGTTCGGCACGTCGTGAACCAGCAGCATGGCGAGTCCTTCCACCTCGCTGTCGACGAAGAAGATCTGCGTGACGTTGCTGATGGGCGCGGGCCCGCCGTTCTCCTCCCCGTTGTAGCTCGCAAAATCCGGGCTGTTGTACTGATAGAACGCACTCGCCTTCAACGCGCCACATTCCCCGTTTCAGGTAACCGAGGCCTACTACGATCGCTTCCCGGACGTGGAGAACAAACTGCAACGCATCTACTTCGGGATGATTGCAGCCATGGCGACGGGATCGGCCGTGTCCTCGATGCGCTCGACGAGCACGAGATTGCCAGCAACACGCTCGTTGTCTTCCTGTCGGACAACGGCTGCGCCGGCTACTTCCAGGGACTCTGTTCGTGCGAGCCACTGTCCGGCGGGAAGCTGACCTACTACGAAGGCGGCGTGCGCGTCCCGTTCGTGGCCCGCTGGCCAGGCGTCATCAGCGCCGGTTCCACGGTCTCGACGCCGGTCTCGGCGCTGGACAATACTCCCAACCGCGCTCGCCGGCTACAACCTGACCGACATCATCGACGGCAGCGCGGCCCACGACGCGCTGGTATGGCGCAATTGCCCAACGGTTGCAGTAGGCGCGGCAACCTGAAACTGTTCAAACCCAATCAGGATCGCCCCTGCGGTTACCTCTACGATCTTGCGAGTGACCCCCGCGAGCAACGCGACCTCGCGTCAGAACGACCGGAGGACGTCCGGGCACTCGAGACGGATATTGCGGACTGGGCGGATGACATGGCCCGCCCGCTCTGGGGCCGCCGGCCGCCGGTGACCTACTCGATCTGCAACATCATGCCAATTGGATTCGAGAACTAGCGGCCCGCCGCAGCGGGCGGACTGGCGGTCGACCCGGATCAGGCTGACCAGCAACCGTCAGTGTCCTGAGTTGTTCATTGGTTGTATTGGTCGGCAGGCATGTTTTGTTGCTGACGAGGCGCGAGAACGAAGCGGGCCGGGAACCCGCAACTCAGGACACTAGACAATGCCCCTGTTCTTCAGGTCGCCGATCTCGGCTTCGGACAGCCCAAGCTCCGCCAGCACCTCGGCGGTGTGTTGGCCGTGATCCGGTGCCTTG
>PBVL01000040.1 GCA_002728675.1 Gammaproteobacteria bacterium | reverse complement strand
CCCCACCGGCCCGTGACCGGAGCCATGCTCGCAGGACTGCCTGTCCCCAGCCGCGAGTGGGACTGAGGGAACGGGGCTCACCCCTGGCGTCGATAGCGCAGGTGCGCCTCGTTGACACAATTCTCGAGCCGTCCGGTGGTCAGGTATTTGAGCGCGACCTTCACGCCGTTGACGCGCATGTCGTATTGGCTCTGTGGTGTGTAGAAAGCCGAATGCGGCGTGATGAGCACCCGGTGCCGCAGCCACGCGTCGCCGGCCTGCCACGCCCGCACCAGGGGGCTCTCGAGGTTCAGTGGCTCCTCCGGTAACACGTCGAGGCCTGCGGCACCGATGACCTCACTCCGCATCGCATCGCAGAGAGCTTCGAGATCGAGAATCTCTCCGCGGGCCGCATTGATCAGGACCAGGCCGGGACGGGCCTTGTCGAGCACGTCCGCGTTGATGAAGTTGCGCGTCTCGTCGGTCAGGGGAACGTGCAGCGAGACGATGTCCGATTCGGCAAACAGTTCTTCCAGAGAGTCCGTCCGGTGGATATTCAGCGCGAGTTCCGCTCCGTTGGGGCGGTAGGGGTCGTAGAACGTGACCTGCATGCCGAACGCCTTGCACCGAAGTGCCATGGCCGTTCCGATGCGCCCCAGACCAACCAGACCAACCCGCGCCGTCGAAAGGCGCAGCGCGTAGGGGTTGTCTGTCTGTTGCCACGTGTCGGGCGCGTCACGCAGGACGCCGTCATAGCGGTTGATGCCTTTCATCAGTGACAGCATCAGCCCCATCGCGTGGTCGGCGACGTCCTGCGTACCATAGTCAGGCACGTTGCACACCGGAATCCCGAGCGCTCCGTATTTTTCGAGATCGATGTTGTCGAAGCCGACCTTGGGCGTGATGAGAATACGACACCGCTGGAGTTTGCCCACGTCGTCGGCATCCAGCGGATCGACACGACTGATGATGCCATCCGCCGTGGCCCACTGCTCGTCGGTCACGTGCTCGACACCCTCGACGAGAACCGCTTCGGCCTGATCGCCGACGGCCTCGCGTTCGAATGCATAGTCATCGCCCCAGCGAAGCGCTGGCCACAGTAATTTCAACATACCCGTTCCCCTCTTCCCCGCGGCGGCGCAGCATGCCAGAAGCCTGTGCCGAGCGCGAAACCGGGTGCGCTGAGCAACGATTGCGGCGGAGCCATGCTAATCTGGCTTGTCCGGAAATGCCCCGTCGCCGAGCAATGCACGAGCCAGTCAGCTATATCCAACAAACCCGCGATCTCTACGATTCGCTCGGCTACCCGCCGTACCGGTGGTTTCACGCGGAGACGGAGCCTGCGTTCGTGCGCCCGGCAAAGCCGCTCACTGAGTGCCGTGTGGGGATGATATCGAGCGCCGGCACCTACATGGCGGGCCAGGTTGCCTACTACTACAAGGACGACACTTCGGTTCGGAGTATTCCCGCCGAAACACCGACGAGCGCGCTCCGCTTCTCGCACGTCACGGAGAACTACCTGCCCAATGCGCGCAAAGACCCTCGCTGTGTCTTTCCATCCGAGGCGCTCGCGGTGCTGGCCGCGGACGGGACGATTGGCGCGACCGCTGACCGGTATCTGTCCTGCATGGGCGGAATCTACTCACAGCGCCGGGTCCACGAAGAGCTGATTCCGACGCTGTCGGCCGAACTCACCGAGGTCGACGTGCTCCTGCTGGTGCCGTTGTGACCTGTCTGTCACCAGACCGTGAGTCTGATCGCAAGGCACTTCGAGGCTGCCGGCCTGCCAACCGTGATCCTCGGCAGCGCGCTCGACATCATGACAACCGGGCGCCCTCCCCGTGCGGCCTTTCTGGACTATCCGCTCGGCCACGAGTCGGGTCGACCGTTCGATCCTGCCGATCAACGTTCGGTCGTGCGGCAGGCACTCGGGTTGCTGCACGCACTCGAGGCGCCCGCGATCGTGCCGCTGGCAAACGCCTGGCCCGAGGGCTGGGACGCCGTGCGGGAGGAGTCGCGGAAGACCGAGGGCAGCGATCTGCGCTCGCCGCGCGACGAGACCCCCCGCTACCAGACACCGGAAGACGAAGCGCTTGCGAAACGACTCGGCGCCGTGGCCCCGACGGTAAGGCGCGCGACCTGAGTCCCCTGTCCGGCCCCCGGTGCGTCTGGCGATGGCTTGCCCGCGTTGTTCCCCTGTGCTGCCTGGTCGCATTCGGGTCCTCGCTACCGACGCGCGCGGCCGAGCCCGAACCCGATTGCGGGGGCAACTTCGAACCCGCGCCGCATGGCTACGACTTTCCTTCCGTTGCACTGCCCGACAAGGAATCCGCAGCGCGGGTCCGGCAGGTGCACGTCACCCGTCTGCCGGTATTCGATGAGACGAACCCCGCAGAAGACAACGCGCTGTTCCGCTGGGGCAATCGCCTGCACCCGATGACGCGCGAGCGGGTCATCCGCCGCCTGCTCCTGTTCGAAGACGGTGTCCCCTGGGAACCCCGCCTCGTGGAAGAGTCCGCACGGCTGCTGCGGACACAACGCTACCTCTACGACGCAGACATACGCGTCGTCGCAAGGTGCCGGGACTCGGTCGATGTCGAGGTTGTCACGCGCGACGTCTGGTCCTTCGCGCCCGAAGTCTCCTTCGACAGGGCCGGCGGCGAAAACACCCTGCAGGTGGGACTCCGCGACTCCAACTTCCTGGGGACCGGGCGCCTTTTCTCCCTGGCTCGCAAGCAGGACGTCGACCGCGACTCGACGCGATTCGTTTTCCGGGACAGGAACATCGCCGGTACGAGGCTGTCCACCCGCATCGCCGCTGTCGACAGCAACGACGGTTACAACTATTTCGCAAGTCTCGGGCAGCCCTTCTACGCACTCGACACGCGCCGCGCGTGGAACCTGCATTTCCGCCGCGGCGAACAGGAAGACACGCAGTACTTCCGGACGGATGAAATCTCGCGCGTCCGGCGAAACTTCGAAGACGCCAGCATGAGCATCGGTTGGTCAGACGGGCTTGAATCCGGAGTCGCGACACGCTGGACCGTGGGGCTGCGCCATCAGCACAGGAGGTTCGAGATGCTGCCGGGCATCCCGCGCCCGGGCCAACTCCCGCAGGGGCGGGAGGTGAGCTACCCCTTTGTCCTCTTCGAGCGCATCGAGGACGACTACTCGGTTGAGCACAATCTGGACCAGATCTATCGCACGGAAGACCTGCACCTCGGGCGCAGCGTCTATGCCCGATTCGGGTATGCCCCGGGCGCCTGGGGCGACGGCCAATCCCGACTCGTGGCCGATGGCTTTGCGCGGAACACCCTCGTCGCAAGTGGGCGCACACTGGTTCGCCACGGCATCGAGTGGCAGGGGTTCTTCAATCGCTCACGAGGCAGGCCGGAAGATGCCATCGTCGAATACAACCTCAGCTACTTCCACCGGCAGAGCACACGCAGAGCGTTCTACGCCACCGCCAACGTCGTCCTGACAGATGGGCTCTCATCGCACAGCCAGGTTGTGCTTGGCGGCGCAACCGGTCTGCGTGGGTTCGACAACCGTTACCAGACCGGGCACGCACGATTCGTGGTCAACGTCGAGCAGCGCTATTACACCGATACCCATGTGCTGCAGCTCGCCCGCCTTGGGTGGGCATTCTTTTTCGACGTCGGCAGAACCTGGGACCGCGACTTCGACAACGGCACGGGCGGCGATCTCTCGGCGAACATCGGCGTCGGGCTGAGGTTCGCGTCGACAAAAGCAGAGGTTGGCAGGATTGTTCACGTCGACCTTGCGTTCCCCCTCACCCAACGTAATCGACCCGATGTCCCCGGTATGCAACTCGTCGTGAACGTCAAGGACAGCCTGTGACCAATCCCAACCCGGTGGCCCCATCAAATACCCAGGCCCTGTCCGGCCTGACCATTCTGGACTTCACCCAGGTCCTTGCCGGACCGGCTGCAACGATGCAGCTTGCTCTGCTGGGTGCCCGTGTCATCAAAGTCGAGCAGCCCGGCGCGGGTGATCAGATGCGCGGGCTTCTCACAACCCGGAACGACGGCCTCTCCCCGGCCTTCCAGACGAGCAATCTCAACAAACTCAGCATCACGCTCAATCTGAAGTCCGAAGGTGCCGCGTCCGTCATCGAGGCGCTGGTGCCACACGTCGACGTCGTCGCCGAGAACTTCAAAGCGGGCACAATGGAACGACTTGGGCTTGGCTACGAGCGCTTGCGCGTGTTGCGTCCGGACCTGGTGTACTGCTCGATCTCGGGATACGGCCAGCGCGGGCCGGGCGCCGGCGCGGCCGCATACGACGGCGCGATCCAGGCGGCCTCCGGCATGATGCGCCAGACGGGCCACCCGGAAACCGGACCAACCCGCACGGGCTACATGCCGTGCGATATGGGTACGGCCCTGCACGCCGCCTTTGCCATCACCGCTGCCCTCCTGCGACGGGAGCGGACGGGTCAGGGCCAGTACCTGGACGTCGCCATGCAGGACACGGCGATCGTGATGCAGGCAGCCCAATACGCGAACTACATGAACGAGGGCACCCGGATTGGTCTGCAGGGCAATCTGTCCGCAACCCGTGCACCGACCGCAGACGTGTACCCCACGGCGGACGGCTACCTCCAGATCACGGCGATCCGTGACAACCAGGTCGCGGCCCTGTTCTACGCGATTGGTATCGTCGATCGTCTGAGCGAAGCGGAATTCGCCACCGAATCCGCCCGGGTCGAACACGGTGACCTCGTGCGCGGCGCAGTTGCGGCCGCGCTTGCTGCTCACGGCACGAAACACTGGCATGCCGCGCTGTCGGAGGTGGGCGTGCCTGTCGCGGAAGTGCGCGACATCCCCGACGTGATTGCCGATCCCCAGTTCGAGGCACGTGAGGTCTTCCAGGCAGTGCCGCGGCCAGACGACCCCGCGCGCACATCACACGTTGTGACCGCGGGGTACCTCGCAGATCGCGACGGGCCAGCGATTCACAAACCTGCTCCGCTGCTCGGCGCCGACACCCGTCAGATCCTGCTGGAAGCGGGCTTCGACGAGCGCGGCATCGAAACGCTGCATCGTGACGGGGCGATCTGACCGTGGAGCCTGACTTCCTGACGTGGGTGAAACGTGCACAGGCGCTCTCGGCAACCGGCGTGCACTTTGCGGCGAGCGACTTCGATCGCGAACGCTACGAGGAACTGGTGGTGTTGACTCACCGCATGCTGGCCCGGCTTGGCGATGTGCCACTCAGTTCAGTCAACGGGCTGTTCAACGACATCGGGCAGGGCTACGCGACGCCCAAGGTCGACGTGCGCGGCGCCGTATTGCGGGGAAACGAAATTCTCCTTGTCCGGGAAAAACTTGACGGCCTCTGGACCATGCCGGGCGGGTACGCCGATGTCGGCATATCGGGCGCGGCGAATGTCGCCAAGGAAATCAGCGAAGAAGCCTGCATCGACGTCCGCGTGACGCGCCTCTTCGCCGTCCTGCACAAGGCCCGTCACGAGTACGCGGCGGACGCGCGGGATTTCTACAAGATGTTCTTCCTGTGCGAGCAGACAGACGACGCGGTCCCCGCGCCGGGCGCGGAGACGTCTGACGTAGGCTGGTTCACGCAGGACGCCCTCCCACCACTGTCGACCGGACGCACGATCGCCGCCAACATTGCGGACGCATTCGAGTATGCGGCCGTCCCGGTGCGCCCGACCCGGTTCGACTGACTCAGAGTATCCCCGCGTAAAGGTCTCTGAAGTTCTCGTGAAAGAAACGCGAGCGTACAGCTTCAGACTGGCCTTCGAGCGACCGCGAGAACCGCCCGATCGGATCCCGCCCGCCTTCCGCATGGGGGTAGTCCGACGAGAAGAGATAAAGCTCGGGATACGACTGCTCGATCAGCATGCCGGCGTCCTCGAACGGATACGGCGTAAAGCGCAGCTGGCTGCGGATCTGCTCAGACGGCCTGCGCGTCATTTCCGCCAGATGGGGCTCGGACCGTGCCCAGATCTCCGCGGCGTAGTCGAGCTTGCGGATCATGTCGGGGACCCAGCCCGCGCCGATTTCGATAGCGCCGCCCCGCAGGCTCGGAAACTGCTCGAGCACGCCGTCGAGCACCAGTACCGAGAGGAAGCGCAGGGTGTCCTGGAAGATCACTGTCAGGTCCTTCGAACCAATGACTTCGGCGCGGCCCCGTGCGCTTTCGCGCTCGGACCGCCCGTCGTTCATCCACTCATCGGCGATCGACAAGGTGCTGCTGCCCACGTGCAGCACGAACGGCAAACCTGAATCGGCGAGCAACGCCCAGATCGGTTCGTGCAGCGGATGGCCGGGAGACCGACCGCCAGGCGCCCTTGCCGGCACCCAGATTGCCGACAGCCCTGCCTCAATGCAGAGCCTGATTTCGTGAACAGCCTGGTCGGGGTCGTCGAGCGGGACCATCGCAACGCCCATGAGCCGACTGTCGGCACTGCAGAACTCCGCCATGGCGCGATTGTGGGCGCGTGCGGCCCGGTATTGGAGCGTTGGCTCACACTGGAACACCTTGCCTGCGCAGAACGACGAGAAGATGACCTGCCGCTCGAACCCGAGCAAGTCGAGCGCTTTCGCCCGCTCCGGGCCACTGAACGAGCCGAGGGCATCGTGCCACTTGGGCCCGTGGGTGATGCGATCTCCCAGTTCCATCAGCCGGGCCACCTGCGCCGGTTCGCGCTCGGGCAACACGCCTTCGCTGAATCTGACCCCCTCCACCTGCAGGCGCTCCTGATCGAATGAGGGCAGCAGGTCACGGACCTCAGGGTCGGCGTGTCTTGCCAGGAAGTCAGGCAGTTCCATCAGGTGACTGTCCGCATCGCAGATCAGCAGTTCGCCTGCGTAGGTCATGTTGTCTTACCCCAGGTCCACAGCACTCGGTGAATTCGCGTCAGTCGTAGCTGACGCCCATCCCCGCCCGCACGTCATTGTTCACTCCGTACGGCGGAATCGGGTAGCGCAAGCCGTTCCTCGACAATTGATCGAGACCCGCAATCACGCCGGGCAGGAACTTCGGCGGCAACGCCATGAGGAGTTCGTCATCCATGACTCCGCCGTAGCGACGCTCGGCAAAACAGGGAATGGAGAGGCTCGGCTCTCCCGTCTTGAGGGCCCGGCCCCACGAGTCGGCACACGCGGACTCACCCACGCAGCCCCAATCGAGCTTCCTGTAGCCAACCCATTGCAGCCCGTTAATGAAGAGAATCATCTGCGCGGGCGTCGCGTAGATCAGACAAATGTCCGGCGGATCCAGACGTCCGGCAGCGAGCGGACTCGCCGCCATCGCCTCGTACCTGCCGTACTCGAGCACGTCCATTGATGCCTGATGCGCAGCCGCATCTTCTGCCGTTCCATACCAGACACCGTGCATCCGGTCGCCTGAGAGCCAGTCATCATTGCGTGGATGCAGACCGATCACGGTCCCGCACTGGGCCCCGACGAGGTCCTCCATCGTGATGCCGACCGTCCAGCCGTTACGGGATGCCTGACCGACAATCTGATCGGTCGTATGGACGTCTTTGGGACGACGGATGCGGGGGACGGCTTCCATGTCCGCTTTGGTCGCGAACATCTTCATACCGATCGGCGTCGTACGCAGGCGCAGCAGGCGGTTCAGGTCGGCGACGATCTGGCCCCAGTCGAAGGTTTCGCTTTCGGTGGTGATCAACTGCTCGGACATATGCACATTCCCCCTTCATCTTCGCCGGGACGATACCACGGCGTCCCGTCAGGGGACCCCCGAAACGAACAACGCCGGCACAATGCCGGCGTTCCGCGTCGGGTTCAGGATCCGCAGATCATGCGGTCGCGACAAGCGGTTGCATCGTCTGCAGTGCCTTGGCCTCGATCTGGCGAACCCGTTCGAGCGACACCTCGTATTTCGCTGCCAGTTCTTTCAGTGTGACTTTCGATTCTCCCAGCCAGCGGCTCTCGACGATGTCCCGCGACCGGTCGTCCAGCGACTCGAGCGCCACCGCGAGACCCGCCATGTGCGCGTCTGCTTCCTCCGCCATTTCCACCTGCGAGGCGGGATCTTCATCACTGCCTTCGGTGAGGTACCACGAAGGGGCCACAT
Source organism: Gammaproteobacteria bacterium (assembly GCA_002728675.1). GTDB lineage: Bacteria > Pseudomonadota > Gammaproteobacteria > Pseudomonadales > Azotimanducaceae. The sequence goes on along the minus strand of PBVL01000040.1, from coordinate 38,784 downwards.
CGCCCCCTTCCGCGCGGATCACGTCGAACGCCTCATCGGCGCCCTGCAGGCGGGCCTCCATCTCGATCACTTCGCGAGGCTTGACCCCGAGATCCTCGGCAACACGCTCCGCCTCCTCCTGCGAGAACCAGCCGAGGCGCTCTTTCTGCTTGCGCAGGTTGAAGAACAGTTTGCGTTGGGCCTTGGTCGTCGCAACCTTTACGATTTTCCAGTTGCGCAGGATGTACTCGTGAATCTCCGCCTTGATCCAGTGGACTGCGAAGGACACGAGGCGCACCTTGTGCTCAAGGCTGAACTTCTTGACCGACTTCATGAGGCCGATGTTGCCCTGTTGGATCAAATCTTCCAGCGGCAGACCGTAGCCTTGGTAACCGCGCGCAACGTAAATCACATAGCGGAGGTGCGACATCACGATGCGACGCGCCGCGTCCATATCACCGGTGCGCCCGAACTCGGAGAAGAGCATGACCTCTTCTTCCCGCGTGAGCACCGGAATCCGTTGCACAGTGTCGAGATACGCCGAGAGGCTGCCCGAACTGACCGCGGGTAAGGTTCCGGACGAACGTGGAATCAACTCCTGCGATTGTGCCTCGCGAGCGATGTCTGTTGTCGTCATCTGCCTACTCCTTTACTACCTGAATGCTTTTAAAACAATCAGTTAGACTCTGTTCAACCCCTATTGTCCGCAATATGGGGACGGCTTCCATGTTTTCAAGTCGTTCGCTTGATCCGGGTCAAATCTCGTCGCACACGGTCTCCCAGACGTCCGGACCCTCCCGACGTGACCTCCCCCGCCGGTGGCGAAAGCTGCCGAAAACCGGGTACATTCATTGTTTTTAGAGCCTGTTTTTTTGCCGGAGTTCCCCGACATCACCGTCTACATCGAGGCGCTTGCAGAGCGGCTCTACGGCGCCGTGTTGCAGGGTATCCGCCTCGCCAGTCTGTTTGTGCTGCGTACGGCGGTGCCGGAGATCGATGATGTGACCGGCCGCCGCGTGGTCGGCTTCGAACGCCTTGGCAAGCGGATCGTCATCAGCCTCGAGGGTGACTACCACATGGTCATCCATCTGATGATTGCGGGCCGCCTGAAGTGGTACGCGGCCGGGCGCAGGATTCCCGGCAAGCTCGGCCTCGCGGCGTTCGACTTCGAGACCGGCACGCTTGTCCTGACCGAAGCAGGTCAGAAGAAGCGCGCGGCGCTGCATCTGGTCCAGGGCACAGACGCCCTGCAGGCACACCATCCCGGCGGTCTCGAAGTATTCGACATCGATCTCCCGGGCTTTCGCGAAGCGCTCAGCCGGCAGAACCGCACCCTCAAACGTGCACTCACGGACCAGCGCATCCTGTCCGGGATCGGCAACGCTTACTCGGACGAGATCCTGCACCGTGCGCGCCTCAGCCCAATGCGGCAGATCAGGTACCTGGACGACGATGACTGGACGCGCCTCTTCGCCGCGACGCGCGCCACGCTGACCGAGTGGACCAACCGCCTGCGCGCCAGGACGTCCGGCAAGTTTCCGGAGAAAGTCACCGCCTTTCATCCCGAGATGGCGGTCCACGGCAAGTACAAGGAACCCTGCCCCGACTGCGGGCGTCCTGTACAGCGCATTCGCTATGCGGCCAACGAGTGCAACTATTGTGCGCAGTGTCAGAATCAGGGGAACCTGTTGGGGGACCGCGGTATGTCTCGTCTGCTCAAGAAAGACTGGCCCAAAACCCTCGAAGAACTGGACGTCTGACCCGTGGATGCAAACGAGCAGGGGATTCGGCGCGTCGCCGATGTCGACTGGGAACGATGGACCGTCGAGGAACGGGACACTCTGTTGTTCGTGGTCAAAGACGGGCGAGTGCTGCTGATCCGCAAGAAGCGCGGTCTCGGCGCCGGCAATATCAACGGCCCCGGGGGACACATCGAGGCGGGCGAGACCCCCATCGAGTGTGCGATCCGCGAGACCCGGGAAGAGTTGTGCATCACGCCCCTGAATGTCGAGGCGCGCGGCGAGCACTGGTTCCACTCGGACGATTTTCCGCACATCGTCGCGTACGTCTTCGTCGCAACCGACTACCACGGGACACCCACCGAGACGGACGAGGCCGTTCCGCACTGGTTCGCGTTCGACGACATCCCGTATGCCGAGATGTGGGAAGACGACAGGTACTGGCTGCCCCAGGTACTGGCAGGCAAACGTGTCATGGGCAGGTTCGTCTTCACCGGCAAGCAGCTGCTGGATTACACCGTGGAGTTCGAATAGGCGCGGCGCCGCCGCCATGCCGCGCCCGGCGCGTCAGGCTTGCCGGCACCTCGACGACCGTCAGTCCATCCGCGACCAGCCAAGGGTCGGACGAACGGAACTACCATGCAATACTGGGCTGCAGGAACCGCTGGCACGGCCAAGGAACGATGTTCGAAATCCCAAAGATTCTGGTGCAGGCCGAGGTCCACCTGTTCGATCAGGAGACCATCAACGGCAGGATGTTCGTGACAGAAGATCTCGTCACCGCGGCCGGCAACCCGTCCATCGAGGATTACTTCAATCACGACTCCGATCTGTTCTTCCCCTTCGAGAGCGACAACGGCGCGTACCGCCTCATCAACAAACGCCTGCTGACGTTCATCCGAACCGTGCAGGACGACGCAGAAATCCTGAGCCAGACGCCGCTCGACCCAAAATCGCTTGTCGTCTACTTCGCCAACGGACTGTCACTGTACGGTCTCGTCTATCCGACGCAATACGAAGAAACCCGGGTCTCCGACATCATTAACGCGAACCAGGATTTCATCTCGATGTATCAGAACCGTAAGCGGCTGATCCTGAATCGGCATCAGATCATGTACGTCAACGCGAAGTAGGCCGCCCTGGCGACCGGACGATGAAGCGGACCCGGCCAGCCTCCCCTCTCGGCTCGGGCTCGTTCAGTACCGTCACCTGTGCGTCACGCAATCGCATGCTGTCGCGTCCTTCGACACCGCGGCTGCGGCTGAGGCCGATCGTGTCTCTGATCCCGGCGCGGCGGTGATCCTCGATTTGAGCAAGCAACAGCACCGCGCATCTGAGTCCACCGCGAACTCAACAACCCGCACCTTCCCGCGTGCCCGCGCGCTCAGTCATGCGCGAAACACCCGGTCGAGCCCCATCGGCTCCGCGCCGCCAAGGCTCTATCAGAGCCAACGGTCCAGGTGCTGCAAACGGATTACGCCCAAAAAAGAAACCCCGGCAGCGTGAGCTGCCGGGGTTCATCTGGCTCGCTGTGATTCAGCTCTGCGGACAGGGTCCGCTCCGCTGTCACCGGGGGGCGGGAATCAGAACTGATTCATCGTGTTGTCGCGGCCGCCCGCCAGCAACGCATTCTCACCGGAGAAGTACTCCTTGTGATCGTCACCAATGTTGCTGCCGGCGAGATCCTGGTGCTTGACCGAGGCCATTTCACGACGAATCTCGGTACGCTGCACGTCGCGGACGTAGGCAAGCATTCCGAGGTCACCGAAGTATCCTTCCGCCAGAATGTCCACGCCCAGCGCCGTTTCGTGATAGGTCGGCAGCGTGATCAGGTGATGGAAGATGTTCGCTTCGCGGGACGAATCTTTCTGGAACGTCTGCACCAACGCATCCGCGGCCCGACCGAGCTCCGTATCGTCGACTTCAGGCGCCATGAGGCCCTTTTCGACGACGGCAGGATCCGGGTAGCAGGACACATCGATACCCTGCTCTCTCCATTCGGCGTAGACCTGCTCGCGAATCGACAGCGTCCAGTTGAAGGACGGCGAGTTGTTGTACACGAGCTTCGCGTCGGGCACCGTTTCGCGAATCTTGTTCACCATGCCGGCGATCTGAGCCACGTTCGGCTTCTCGGTCTCGATCCAGAGCAGGTCAGCACCTGCCTGCAGACTCGACACACAGTCCAGCACCACACGATCGAAACCGGTGTCGTCCTTGAACGCAAACAGCCCGTTGTCCAGGCGGACGGGCTTCGCGAGCTCACCACCCTGGTGAATCGTGATGTCGCCATCGACGAGTTCGGAGAGGTCGTGGACCGGCTCCGCTTCGATGAACTCACAGTACTGGCTCGCAAGATCGCCCTTGCTGCGCGAGACGGGAACCTTCTGCGTCAGTCCGGCGCCGAGCGAGTCCGTCCGGGCGACGATCACGCCGTTCTCGATCCCAAGTTCGAGGAACGCATAGCGAATTGCGTTGATCTTCGCGAGGAAGTCTTCATGCGGCACTGTGACCTTGCCGTCCTGGTGGCCACACTGCTTGGCATCCGAAACCTGGTTCTCGATCTGGATCGCGCAGGTACCGGCTTCGATCATCTGCTTCGCAAGCAGGTAGGTCGCCTCTTCGTTACCAAAACCTGCGTCGATGTCCGCGATCATCGGCACCACGTGAGTCTCGAAATTATCGATGCGCTGAATGATTTCGCTCGTGTCGTCACCGCGCTCGCGCGCTTCATCCAGCTCGGCGAAGACGTGGCGCAGTTCACGCGCGTCTGCCTGCTTCAGGAATTTGTAGATCTCTTCGATGAGATCGGGCACCGACGTTTTCTCGTGCATGCTCTGATCGGGGAGCGGACCGAACTTCGAACGCAGCGCCGCGACCATCCAGCCCGACAGGTAGACGTAGCTGCGCTTTGTCGTTTTGTTGTGGCGCTTGATGGCCATCATCATCTGCTGGGCGGTAAATCCGTGCCAGCAACCAAGAGATTGCGTGTAGTCCGCGCTGTTGGCATCGAAAGCGGCCATGTCAGCGCGCATGATGTCTGCCGTGTATTGCGCAATCTCGATACCGGAGTGGAAGCGATTCTGCAGCCGCATGCGCGCGGCGTACTCCGGATTGATCGCATTCCAGGTATCGCCGTTTTGAGTGCGCAACGCGCTGAGCTCGTCAATGTGCTCCTGATAGGTCTTCATGACACGAATCCTCGGATTGGTTGATCGTTTAGGGGGAGAGAAACAGCAAACGCCGCTTCAGCAAAGCCTGGCTCTACTTCAGCGTCGGGTCGTTGAGGTTCGCTCCAAGTATGGCGCGCAACTTAGCAGCGTCCAATCCGGGCGTCGTTTGAATATTCGGACACTAACATATTCCACTTAGTGGACATTCGCTCTTACGCTTTCCAGCACCTACTCAGATGCCGCCCAACTCACGCATCGCCAGGTCGGTGGTGAAAAAGACCCGTCCGCGCATCTGCCNGTAGAACTGTGTGTCCTCGAGGTGGTCCATCACCGGACCNTTGATTTCGGCAAAGTGCAACGTCGCACCCATGTCAGTCAGNNGGTGCTCCAGGTTCTCCAGCATTTCGAGGCCGCTGGTGTCGATGAAGTTGACGGGCGAGCAGATCAGCAGCACATGCTTCAGATCCGGGCAGTCCACCGCGCGCTCGAGTATCTGATTCTCGATGAATCGTGCGTTGACGAAGTACAGGCTTTCATCCACCCGAATCGCAAGCACCTCGGGGCACGTGCTGACCGTATGCCGAAGCACATTCCGGAAATGTTCGCTGGAACCGTAGCGGCCCACCTCAGCCATGTGCGGTTTGCTTGCCGAGCGGATCAGCAATCCGAACGAGAGCAGCACGCCGCAGAGGATTCCCAGTTCGACGCTGAGCAACAAGACCGCGCCAAACGTCAGCACCAGGGTGATCGCATCGGTGCGGTTGAACTCGAAAATCTTCTGCAGAGCGCTGAAGTCGATGAGCGACACGGCGGAAATCACGATGATTGCCGACAGCACCCCTTTCGGAAGGTAATGGAAGAGTGGCGCGAGCCAGACGATGCTCACGATGACAAGCGCGGCGGTCACAAGCGTCGCGACCGGGGTCACCGCTCCCGCGGAGAAGTTGACCATCGTCCTTGCGAAGCTCCCGGCCACCGGGAATCCGCCGACGAGCGATGCGCCGATGTTGGAAAGCCCGAGCCCGCCCAGCTCCTGGTCGGGCACAACGCGCTGACGGCGCTTGCTGGCAACCGCGGTGCCAATGCTGATGCTCTCGAGGAACACCACCAATGCAATGAGCAGCGCCGGCAGAGACAGCTCCCGGACATCGGTCAGAGTCATGGCGACCAAATCGAGCGAAGGCAGCGATCGCGGCAGTTCTCCGACGACGTCCAATCCTTGCGTGTCCAGCCGCAGCGGCCCGACCACCGCAACGGCCCCGATGACGACGAACATCGGGGCGGACTTGCAGATGGCATCCGCCATCGCAGAGCCAATTCCGACCCGCACAAGGACATCACACAGGTACTGACGACAGACGAACAGAACGGCAAGTGCGGCGAGCGAGATTGTCAGCGCGACACCGTTAAGGTCCACCCAGCTCACCGCAAGATAGCGCGTGACGTCGATCAGGCTGGTTGCCGGCGCGCTCGGCAATCCGAGCATGGTTGGCAGTTGGTTCACGATGATCAACACCGCGGCCGCGCTGATGAATCCAGTGACGACAGCGTGACTGAGGAAGCCGATCGCCGCACCGAACCGGAGGACCCGCAGCGCCAGCAGGAACAGACCGGTCAACAGCGCGAGCTTACCGGCAACAACAATGTACTCAGCCGTGCCGGGTTCAGCGAAACGGGAGACAGCTTCGAGCGTCATCATCGCCACGATCGCGGTTGGCCCCACCGCGAGCGCCCGGCTGCTGCCGACGAACGCGTACGCCAAGAGCGCTGCAATGGCTGCGTAAAGCCCGGCTTCGTGAGGCATGCCCGCCAGGTAGGCGTAGGCAATCACCTGCGGAATCGTGATGAACAGGACGACAACGCCGGCGACCGCATCCGCGCGGGCATCCGCGCCGGTGTATGCGTTGATCCAGTCGATGGCGGGGAGCAACCTTGACCATCGCCGCGAAGTTGAATTGCTGGTTATCATTCGCTCCCGTTCGTCGACCTGCGTCGGCCGGCAGGTCTTCGCCGACCGGGCGAGCATAGAATCGCCCGCAGACCAACTCAAGCGGCGCTCAGCCTCGGGACTCCACCTTCTGCAGCAACGCTTCGGCTATCGATCGGTGCGCATTGGCGTCGGGATGGACGCCGTCATCCGCCATCATGGACGCATCGAAACGAGCGTGCATGTCCAGATGGCTCGTGTGCTCCATGATCTCCGCGGTTCTCTCCACCACGGCGTCAAGCAACCGCGCGCGCGCACCCATGAACGTACGCAGCGGCCACGGCACTCCGGCGAAGCAACCGAGCGACGGCAGGCCCATGAGCAGGATGCGGGCACGGGGCCAGCGCTGGTGCAGCCCCGTGATGAGGTCGAACAACCCGGTCTGAAATCTGAGTAACGACGTGAGTCCGGTGACATCGTTCACGCCAACGGACACCAGCAGGATGACCTCGGACGTTGACGACGTCCGCGGCAGCAACGGGACCCGCGGGAGCATGTCGGCAATCTTGTCGCCGTCGACACCGTGGGCACTCCACGCGACGGCACCCCCTCGCCGTTCGGCGAGCGCTGCGGCCAGGACCGGTGTCACCGTGTCTTCGACTCGACCGAGACCTGTTCCGGCGATGACGGAGTCCCCGAAACCCAGCACGGTGACGGTTGGCGGATCGCCGCCAACCACCCCGCTCGCCGGTCCCGGCGCCGCTCCCACACGCGGGATCTCTGCACGGAGCTTGCGGGCTTGCAGCAGCAGCACGGGGAAGGTCAGGACGGCGAGCAGCAGCGCCAACCACCAGCCCGGAATGGCACGCAGCAGGCGCAACTCAGTAGATCGCGAAAATGTACGCCCCGTAGGACGCGAGGAAGATCACGCCCATCGCCTTGCCGATCGTTCCGCGCGCAAGCACGAACATCCAGAGGACCACCGATGCCAGAAGCATCACCCAGATGTCGAACCGAAGAATGTGCGAGTCGACCGGAACCTCCGTCAGAACTGACGTAAAGCCCATGATCAGGAGGATGTTGAACAGATTGCTGCCGACCACATTGCCGAGCGCCACATCGGAACTCTTGTGGAGCGCCGCGATGACGGTGGTCGACAGCTCGGGAAGACTGGTCCCCAACGCGATGATCGAGAGGCCGATGACCGCTTCGGTGACGCCCCAACTCTTGGCAAGGCCAGCAGCGCCTTCGACGGCGAGATTCGCTCCAAGCGGCAACGTGATCATTCCCAACACCACCAGCAACGCGATGGACCACTTCTCCCCCGGCAGTCCGAGGACTCGTTCTAGCTCGTCTTCCGCATCGTCGAGAGGCATCACCGCGGCACCCCTCACGGTCATCGTCAGGAACCCCGCAAGGACCAACAGCAGGATGATCCCATCGATCGTGCCGAGCGGCGTGAGGTAACACATCACCATGAACATCAGTGTCACGCCGATCATGAGACCGGTCTGCCTGGGCAGTGTTTCCTCCGTACACGAAATACTGTGGATGAGGACCGGCACCCCGATCACAAGCAGCACGTTGGCAATGTTGCTGCCAACAACGTTACCGATTGCGATACCGGGAAAGCCAGACAGGGCGGAGAACGCAGAGACCATCAACTCGGGTGCCGACGTGCCCATTGCCACGACCGTCAGACCGACGACAACCGGGGGAATCGAGCTTTCCCGCGATAACCCCAGCGCGCCGCGAACCAGGAAGTCGCCCCCGAGGAGAAGATAGACGAACCCGCCGAAGATTCTCAGGACATCGAGGACTTCAGTCATGTTCGGGCCTTGTCTTCCGCAGACGGATCCGCCGCATCAGCGACCTTCGCGCCATCGTCGGTGGCGTCACCACCAGTGCCCCGGTACTCATCCAGGAAATCGTTCAATGCACCGGCGAGGTAGGCAATCTCATCATCACCCGTCGCATCAGCGCGTACCTCCACATCACCCTCACGGACCTGCTCGACGATCTCGCGCAATCGCAGCACGGGACGTGCAAGCCAGAAACCAAGGATTGTGCCGCCAACCACGGCAAACGCGGACAGCGCCAGGGACAGGTCGATCATCGAGCCACGCAACTCATGCGCGAGTTGCTCTTCTTCCGCTTCGTCCATCTTGACCACGAGCCCCCATTCGAGACCATCCAGGAATCTGGAGGCGCCCCATACAACCTCGCCCCGATAGTCATCGAACCTGAAATTGCCATCCGAGAGCGCCCCCGGTCCCGCCGCTGTCAATGCGGCACGAACCCCTGCGGATACTTCATTGGCCGGAATGCGCTTGTGGTCGACCTTCTGGTGACGCAGCGGATGCAGCACACGGACCCACTCACTGTCCTCCTGCATCACGATGAGCACTTCGCCTGTCTCACCAAGCCCCGTGTAGTCAGAAACGACGGAGCGCAGATCTGCGGTGCTCAGTACAACTTCCACGCCGCCGATGATCGTATCGTCAAGCGTGAGCGCAGAGCGCAGCACGATGTGCACTGCGCCATCGGCCATCGGGAACGACCCAACGAATTCGACGGCATCTCCGTCAGGGATGCGGAACGATTGTTCAACGGAGGACTCTCCAACCCGCACCACCTCTTCACCCCGGCGATCAAACAGTGCGATGCGTTCGAACACATCAACTGAAGTCAACGCGTCATCCAGAATTCGCCTTATCCCGGCGACAGCCTCGACGTCGCCCCGCTCGTTGTAACGCACCAGGTTGAGACGCAACTGCGTGCGTGATCGAACGAGGCTGACCTTGTCCTGCCAGCCCTCGTAGACGTTCTGGATGTCGTCTTTGCGGCTCTCCGCCAGCGCATTGAGCTGGCGCACGGATATCTGCTGGAGCATCTGCGCCGTGGTCTGGTACGCAAACGCGCCCAGCAACGCCATGCTCGACAACGCTACCAGTACCAGTGCCAGTACCAGTTTGGTTCTGATGTCCATTGTGTCCCCGCAGATTGGCCCGGGCGACTTTGGCCAGAGCAATTCGAGTCTACCATAGGCATTTCCAGCCCAACGCGGTCCGGGATGGCACCCCAACCCACGCGTTGGCACTGTGTACAACCGGCTGCGCATACATCCATTAAGATGCGCCGACACTCCTGCGGCCAATGCGATGGACTCCGGCCCGCGCCCCCTCATTTTTTACGGCTACAGGCTGGTTGCCGCCGCATTCGTTGCACAGTTCGTGTCAGCAGGGGTGCAGAACTACGTCATCGGTCCATTCCTGACGCCAATGATCGACGAACTCGGCTTCACCCGGGCCGAGTACACGCTGCCCCGCTCAATTGGCCAGTTCGTCGCCGCCGCGGCAGGCTTCTTGACCGGCACGTGGGTCGACCGGCTTGGTGCGCGGGCCTTCATGATCGCCGGCCTGATTTTCACCGTGGCGGCCTTGCTGCTGACGAGTTGGGTGACGAACCTGTGGCAATGGGTCGTTCTGAACGGCCTCATCCTGTCGATTGGCGCTGCCCTGGTGGGGAACCTGGTCGTGAACGCACGCTCTCCAAGTGGTTCGTGAGCCTGCGCGGGCGTGCGATCGCCATCGCGGCAATGGGTGTGTCCCTCGCCGGCGTCATCCTGACGCCGGCGGTTACGGTCTCAATCGACCTGGTCGGCTGGAGGGAAACGTGGCGGCTCCTCGCACTGCTCACCGTGGTACTCATCGGTCCGGCCGCGTTTCTGATGCGCAGCTCGCCGGAGCGCCACGGTCTGCATCCGGACGGCGCGCGCGAAGTCGCTACCGACTCCGCGATCCAGGCGGACTACGAGCGATCGATGACCCGAGGCGAAGCTCTGCGGACGCCGACGTTCTACTGGCTGGTCACGGCATTTGGACTCTTCGTGATCACGATTCAGGTCATGCTGCTGCAGACCATTCCAATGCTCACCGATGCCGGTTATGCGCGTACGACCGCGGCGGCAATGATCGCGGTGACGAGCGTCCCCGCGCTCCTGTCCAAGCCGGTCTGGGGCTGGCTGATCGACGAACTGAAACCTGCCCCGCTCGCCTCGCTGTCGTCAGCTCTGACGGCGCTCTCGCTGTTCATCATCGTGTGGGGAACCGGAGCGCACCATCTTCCGGGCCTCTATGCAGGCTTCTTCCTGCTTGGTATCGGCTAGGGCGGCATGATTCCGCTGCAGGAGGTCGTCTGGGGCGCCTATTTCGGTCGACGTTACATCGGTGCGGTTCGCAGCGCAGCGCTGCCGTTTTCGCTGATCTTCGGCGCCGGCGCGCCACTGGCCACGTCTTACTATTTTGACGTCATCGGCAACTACGACGGAGCGATCCAGACTGTGGCCGCCGCCAAGCTCGTGGCGGCCATGATGCTCCTTGCGATCCCCCGCCCACGCAGGTCAGGCACTCCGGACTGATGCTTCGTCCACACCGCGCGGGCCAGAGCTCACATGCCTGGAAGTTCCGCGACGATATGCCCCCCGTCCACGACCACGGTCGAGCCGGTCATATAGGAGCTCGCGTCCGACGCGAGCAGCAGCAGCGGCCCATCAAGGTCGTCGAACTCACCATAGCGGCGCATGGGGATCTGTTTGCGAAACGTGTCGGCGCGTTCGCTTTCGAGCAGCAGCCTCGACACGTCGGTGAGGATGTAGCCCGGCGCAAGCGCGTTACAACGGATACCGTAGCGCGCGCCCTCGAGGGCCATCACCTCGGTCGCTTTGACGAGGGCCGCCTTCGACACGGCGTACGGGAACTGACCTTTGATCGTGCGATAGGCCGTAATCGAGGCAACGTTGACGATGTTGCCCGAACCCCAACCATGCTCGATCACACGTTCCGTGTAGAGTTTGGAGAGACGCCAGGCCGACTTCAGGTTCGTGTCGAGCACGTAGTCCCAGTCGTCCTCATCGATCATCACGTAGGTCTTTGCCCCGGACTCGACGCCGGCGTTGTTGACGAGCACATCGACCGGGCCCAGTTCCCGTGCAGCCGCGTCGAGAAAATGCCCGGCGCTGTCGCGCGAAGTGACGTCCAGTTCGAAGCCGCGCGCCTCTCCTCCGCTGCCTGCAATCTCGGCGACACGTTCCGCGACTTTGTCGACCCGGCGCGCGCCCAGCGAAACCTTGCCGCCTGCGCCCGCGATGACGCCCGCAAAATGGTGTCCAAACCCCGATGACGCGCCAGTGATCGCCACGTGCTTGCCGGTCATGTCGAATGTCATAGTCCCGTTCCCTTGTAACGACGCATCGCAGCGCCTGCTTGTTCAACTGATCAATGGAAGGGTCCGTGTCGGCCTCCCTGTGCCAGGCGGACCCGGTTGGGTCCGACACGGCGTCGACGCCCGGCCCCAAACAGCCGGGCGATGACGGCAAGCGTCATGTCAGTGTGAACGCGCCGGATCGAACACCCGTTTGTTCGACGGCGCGCGCATCCCGTCCGGGCAGGCCCCGCGGACATGCAGTGCAAAGCCGGTACAGACGGACATGACGCGCCCTGTCAGGTCAGGTCGAATTCAATGCTGCCGAGGTCACCGAACTGCGCGACGTAGTGGCCGGTCGCTCCGGGTGCGGCACCGCCCAAGGCGCCTGTCATCAGGATGTCGTCGGTACCAATCGTGCGGCCAAGGGCGACGGTCTTGTTGATGAGCCACGTCAGTGCCTGCATCTGTCCGCCCAGCGCGTCACGCCCTTCACCCGCGAACAGGGTTTCACCGTCCCGGCTGAGCGACACGGCCGCGTCGTCGAGCGCGGCCGACGCGTCGATCTCGGGACCTTCGATGTAGTGCGACGACGCGACATTGCCCGCGATCAGATCAACGCCGGTCTGCTTTCCGTCGAAGCCCGCATCCGCCAGTTCGATCATCAGATGGACCGCGGCGACAAGCCCGGTCGCGTCATCGACCGGCTCACTCACCGCGCGGTTGAGGCGGTAGCCGAACTCGGTCTCGAGCATCGGCTTGTTGAAGTCCGCCAGCGGCTTGCTGACACCGGGCGCGAGTTTGCCCGGCGCAAAAAGCACACCGACAGCCGGTTCGCCGAGCCCAAACGCCTGCTGTGCTGCAGCCGCGGTCACCGCCCCCTTGAACCCCGAAACCGGCACGTCCGCGGACTTCGCGGCCACATAAGCGGACTGGACGCCATACGCGTCATCCAGTCCGTAGTCGCCTTCCACGGCGCTGACTCGCGGTTTCAGCGCACCCGCCGCATCAGCCGCGCGAATCGCCTCGCCGTGTTTTCCGTAGTCCATCGTCTGCTCTCCATCTTCTCTCGGTAAACGTCGAGCGATCATACCGGGCCGGAGGGTCGCGTGGGAGACACTCGCCCGACTACACTGGCTGCTGGCTGCAGATGCCGTGAGGTGAATGGATGAGTGGACAATGGCCTTTCCTGGGTGGCGGCACGACGCGGGTCGATTTCGCCGAAGGCGCCTGGATCACCCTCAAAGGCGGGCAACGGATCTTTGACGCGGCCGGTGGCGCGATCGTCGCCAACATTGGCCATGGCAATCAGGAAGTCTCCGACGCGATTGCCGAGGCATCACGCCGAACGAGCTACGCGGTGCCTCCCTGGCTGACCGCGGAACGCGAAGCGCTGCTCACCGAACTGCACTCGCACTGGCTCGACCCGGGACTCGGGCACACACACCTGACGAGCGGCGGCAGCGAAGGGATCGAAGCAGCCATCAAGATGGCTGTCCAGTATCACGCGGCGCGCGGTGAACCCGACCGCACGCGTCTCCTGACACGTGACATCTCCTATCACGGCACCACCATCGCCACCGCCGGGTTGTCCGGCCACCCGGCGCGCAAGATTGGTCTCGAGCGCCTGATCCCCACGCCGGACTACGTGCGCGCGCCCTATCCCCTTCGTCAGGGTGGCGATCCGGAAGTCGTAACGCAGCTTTGCCTTGATTCCCTGCGCGACGTCATCAGCTCGATTGGCCCGGGTAACATCGCTGCGTTCATCGCAGAACCGGTCACCGGGACGAGCGGCGGCGCCATTGTGCCCCCGCCCGACTATTGGTCGGGCGTGCAGGAGATACTCGCCGGGCACGGCATTCTGCTCATCGTCGACGAGGTGATGACCGGATTTGGCCGCCTGGGCGCCCGCATGGGTGCGGAGTTGCACGGGATCGAGGCGGATATTCTGGTTGGTGGCAAAGGCCTGGCGGGCGGCTACGCGCCGATCTGTGGCGTGTTCGGCACGAGCGACGTCGCGGACACGATTGCGCAGGCCGACTACAGCGTCATGTTCCATACCTTTGGCGCCCTGCCTGCCTCGTGTGCCGCCGCGGCTACCGTGCTGCGCATTGTGCGTGAGGCCGGCATGGTCGAACGCGTCGCGCGGGCTGGCGCAAATCTCCGGTCCGCGCTCGAGGCGCGACTTGGCCAGCACCCGCTCGTTGCCGAAATCCGTGGGGAGGGCCTGTTGATGTGCGTCGAGGTCGTGAAGAACCGCGAAACGCTCGAACAGTTCCCAATCGAAGCCGGAGTCACCAACAAACTGATCGGCGCCGGCATGCGCGAAGGAGTGTTCTTCTATCCGGGCGGAACCGGCGAGATGCGCGATCTCATCTGCATGGGGCCTCCGTTCACGATTACGGACGACGAGATTNAGATGNTCGNCGACGTCCTTGGCCGTATCCTCGACGAGCTGNCTGAGGCTGACTGACATGGACGTTACCGTGTGAAGACGACGCCTGCNGATCNTCNGCANTCTGCCTGCCGATCATCGGCATTGGTGCCTACTGGGTCGTCGTCAAGTTCATTCTCGTCGACCCGTTCCGATCGACCTTTGCGGCCGAATGCGGCAGTTGCCATGGCGATGCGCTCGAAGGTGGGGCGCTGGGGCCCGCGCTCGCGGGTGTGCCGTTGCGGCACGGGGACTCTACGGACGACATCGAGCGCGCCACCCGCGAAGGCATCGGGGGCTCGCCGGGGATGCCCGGCTTCGCCAATCGCTCGATGCGCTGACAATCAGGCAGACGGCCCTCTAAGTCGCAGAGCAACGCGAATCGCTCCTGTTCTTCGACTACCGGATTGACGCGCCGCTCGGGATCCCCGCTGGACGCGTCGACACCGAGGTCCACAGCTTCCACATCGAGCAGCTCGTCTCAGACCTCGACCCGTTACCGTTCTCGTTCGCGCTGCTGCCTGAAGGCGGCTACCTCGTGACGGAGAAGATCCGGGGCCTCTCACGCATCGGTCCGAATGGATCCAGGACGCTGATCAGCGACACGCCGCGCGCCTGGGACGCGGGGTTCGAGATGCCAATCGTCAAGGTCGAGCATGGCCACGGCTGGATGTTCGAGGTTGCGACGCACCCTGACTACGACGCGAACGGCTGGATCTACCTGCACTACGCCGACCGCTGCCCGGACTGTAACGCGCTGGCACTGGAGACCGGTGAGGACGTCTCGATGAACCGGCTGGATCGCGGCCGGATCGAAGGTGACCGCTGGGTCGATGGCGAGACCATCTGGCAAGCGGAACCTGACACCTACACGGCCGCAAGTGACCTTGGCGCGGGGAGCCGGATCGCGTTCGACGACCAGGGGCACGTCTATTTCTCCGTGGGACTCAAGGGTGCCCACAATCACGACGGCATCCAGGATCTGGACCAACCGTATGGCAAGGTCCATCACATGCGGGACGATGGTGACATCCCCGCGGACAATCCGTGCCTGACTGGCGCACACGAAGCGGGCCGCGCCACCGTCTGGACCTACGGTCACCGCGTCGTGCAGGGACTGGAATGGGCCCCCTCGACGCAACTGCTGTGGAGCACCGAGATGGGTCCGCGCGGGGGTGACGAGATCAACGTGCTGCGGCCTGGCGGCAACCACGGCTGGCCGCTCGTATCACTTGGTCTCGACTACGATGGCACGCCGGTCGAATACGGCATCGAACTCGGCATCGACCCCGGGACCCTCACTCTTGTTGCTCCGGTCGTCGACCTGACACCGTCACCCGCCGTGTCGAGTTTCATCATTTACGATGGAGACGCATTTCCCGAGTGGCGCGGCAGCCTGATTGTCGGAACGCTGAGGGCGACCGACCTCGAGCGGTTCGTATTCGACGGCACACAACTCATCGCCCGCGAGCGACTGCTCGACGGAATTGGGCGGGTCCGGGATATCGAGGTCGACGCGCTGGGCCAGATCCATCTGTTGATCGAACACCGTGAGGGATCCCGCATCCTCCGTCTTGCTCCGGCTGACTGAGCAACCAGGGGCCCTGGGCGGTGGTAAGCCCCGGACTCCTGTCTCGAATGGTATGACGCGTCGAGCCTAGGGGTGCACAACAAGCACGTCGCACGGCGCGCACGACAGAATCCGCTCCGCGGAGTTGCCGAGCAGACGCGCGCCGATGCCGCGTCGGGCCGCGTTACCCAGGGCAATCAGGTTTGCATCGATTTTCCGCGCCGTCGCGTTCACGACCTGCCCCACCTTTCCGACGGGCATGTGAATGCGGGTTCACCACGCCGTAAGGACTCGTCAGGCCCTCCACGAGCACCTTGTTTCTCTCGACGTGCTGCTTGCGCTCCTTGCGCGTGTCGATCAGGTCGAGATCGGTCAGCACCCTCGAATGCTCAACGACGTTGACGCAATGCAGGAGCCATCCGACAGTTCGGTGACGAGATTCGCGGTCTCCAACACCTTGAGATTCAGGGTCCTGTGGACGCGGTCCGCGTTTTCGAGATCAAGCGCTGCGAGTATCCGCCCCGTTGGCCTGCGGGCCTTACCGCCGGGATTCGATGCGCCGCGAGCCAGATTGGTGTGGGACACGCCCGCAACAGCTGCCAATCGAGCGTCGTGTGGAGCAGGGTTTGCGAATGATGCACCGACTTCACGACCAGATCACAGTCGGTCGCGCTTGCGCGCGTGACCCAATCGGCGATGTCGTCGGTCCAGACGACCTCAGGCGATACATCCGCGGCCGACAGCTTCGAATCCAGCACAAGCCCCCGCAGCCAGTCCCTGCGCTCGCCGACGATCGCCTTCTTGATCGCCCGACGCTGATGGATGTCGAAGACATCCTTCGACTTCACCATCGGGTGCCAGCAGAACGCTGCGAGAGACAGATGACAACCCGACTTCGCCTGCAGTTCTTTGGCACGGGCGAGCGCTGTCTGCGCATGTTTCGGTTTGTCGAGGACGACCAGGACAGACGAAAGATTTTTCATGACGAATCTATCCTGAGGACGAGTAGAGTCTAACGCCAGGCCCGAAGCGGTGGATGATCCGGGTCCTGTTCCATGCCACCCCCTCAGTCAGGCCCGGCTGTTGAGAATGGCATTGTAGAAGCGCGGCAGGTCACCCTTGCCCATCGGCTTGGCGAGGAAGTCCTGCCTGCCCAGCAGTTGGGCCATGCCGTCGCCGTGTTCGGCAATGAGCCGATCTTCAATCTCCGGGGGATAGCTTTCCATCGGCCGCATCATCAGCCGCGTGTACGAGACGTGCAGCACGACGCGTTCACCCGGGATCGTGCGTGGCCAATTGCCGTGCCACACCGACCCGTCCCAGACCGCGACCGAACCTGCAGGGCACTCAATCGCGATTGCGCCCTCCTTCGCGGCCGCTTCTTCCACCGTCGGCATTCGGCGGTGCCGGTGCGAGCCCGGGACGACCATCGTTGCACCGCCCTCCAGGGTGAAGTCGTCCGTGGCCCAACAGCAGGTCAGAAACATGTTGTGCTCGGGAAACGGTGCCGGCAGCCAGACCTGGTCCGCGTGCAGGTCAATGTCCATCGACGGGTCACCCGAGCCACGGACGGTCGTCGCCTGGATACTGAGCAGGAACCCACCACCAACCGAAAACTCCGCAAGGGCGCCGAGCTTTGGATTGAGCGCCGCCTCGGCGAACACCGGATCCTTGTCCGCGAGCAACGTCCCGTAGGGATTGGCTTTCTCGAGGATCGTTTGGCGCAGACGCGCGAAAAATTCCGGGGACGCGGCGTCCTTCACCACCGTATAGCCTGCATCGACAAGCTGTCGGCAGTTGTCCTCCAGGCCGAACTCCGCAATGCGGGGCGCCAACTGCGGTGCGATATCGGCAGCTGGCACGGTGGGGGCGTGCATGAGAGGCCTGAGGTTGGCCGCGGCCTCCTGAACGTCCGGCAATGCTTCGCTCATCGTGATCTCCTGTGGCCTCACAGTCCTGACTTTGCCGGTGAGCGTACCGATTCGGGCCGCGACCGACCAGCCGACCCCCGCCGGGGCGTACCAGGCCTGTGCGCGCGACGTCCGGGCAGGTCAGCGCTCACAGTCCTGGCAGCCCTTCCAGTCAGCGACGTCGAACACCTGGGCGCCCGAGCCGCCGTGGCTGAGCCAGTAGTCGACGACGAGTTCGTGCCCCCCCGAATCCATGAGTACGGCTGCATAGTGATGGAATGGGAACTTCCGCCCACGCACCGCAAAGCGACGTTCCGGCCGGTACTCGCGCAGCAGTCCGTGTGCCTGCAGTGACTCCAGCAGGTACAGCACAGTGAACGCTTCGTCGGTACAGACCGTGACCCGGCGGCCGAGCAGAAAACTGATCGGATACAGGTTGCCGAGCTAGCCACCAATGTCATGGCGATAGTGCGGGATCAACATCTCGAACTGGCGGGTCGCGAACCGGGTCGCTTCGATCTCGTCATCGCCCGACCGGAACGCGTCCGTGATGGTGCGCCACTGATCCGCATGCACCAGTCGCGCGTGAACACGAGGCCTGAAGTTGCCTGTCTGCTACAGCAGGCACTCGTCACCCTCTCTTGAGTGCCGCACCCGGTACGCGAGCGCCATGTGCCCGATGAACCCCTGAATGTCGACGCTGCCCTCGCCCAGAATCTCCGCAGCCTTACCGAGCGCGTCCGCGAGTGCGTTCGAGCGCATCCGCCCGAGGTAAGTCTGATACAGCGCCTGGGGGTCGCGCGCGACGCGGGCCCGATGCCAGCGGGGGCGGGGTGTCGTCCTGCGGGCCGAGACCGCGTAGCGCAGCGACTCGAAGTGTTCGCGCCGCCACGTCGGGTCGGCAAAGAGTGTGGGGAACAGTGCGGGCCGCATCAGACCGTGAGGGCTGAGCAACTTGAGTTCGCAAAGCGTCAGGCCGCTTGCGACTGTCGACGCGCCGGGCGCGAGTCCGGGTTGTACGGCTCCGGTGACGCGCACGCAATCGGGTGGAAGCATGCCGCAACGCCAACCATGAACCACCGCAGGCCGGCTGGCACGCGCAACGAAAGCAGACGACGGCCGCGTGTCGTCACCTGTGAATCCCCGCCTGCCGATCCGCCCTTTGCAGTAGCCAAATGGCATTCACCAGCGGGTCTCCCGCGAAGTCCTTGCCGGCCCGTTGCGATGTGACGAACCCGGCAACCGCATGGACGCGATCCGGTTCGCGCCGGACGAGGGCAGCAACGTGCGGCAATGGCGGTCTCGGCCTTCTCGTCATCCTCACGTCAGCTTCCGCCATCTCACTCCTCAGCGTATCGAGCGCCGCCCGGGTCCGGCGCTCAGTTTCGGCATGACAGCGTCCTCCTCGACCCCGCGGAGCCTCCTTTTGGCCCTTTGCGCGAGGAAGACGTCCCGGGTCCGCATGTTGACTCTCCGGTGCCCCTGGTGCGGATTATGCAGGGCACGATACCCGTGGGGGACCGTTGATTCTGCCGGACCGGTCGGGACGAGCGCCTGCGGGAGGCATGCGCTGCTCCGGGCGGGCGGGATCAGACTGGACGCGTTGCACGACACCAATCCTTCTTTCGAGTCCCGATCTGGCAGTATTCAAGCCTTTCCTGCCACGCACCAGAGTTCAGGTGGACCTTCTGATGACACACTTCACGGACAAAGTTGTACTCATAACGGGTGCGGGCGGCGGCATCGGCCGTCACTACGCGCTGGAGTTTGCCCGGCGGGGCGCACGGGTCGTCGTCAACGACCTCGGCTCCGACGTACGGGGCGAGTCTGGCGGCGAAGACTCGGCCGCTGCGGTCGTACGCGAAATCGAGGCGGAGGGTGGCACAGCCGTGTCCAATACCGCTTCCGTCACGGATCGCGAAGGCGCTGCTTCAATCGTCCGGACCGGCCTCGATACCTGGGGGCGGATCGATATCGTGGTGACGAACGCCGGCATCCTGCGCAACCGGACGCTCAAGAACACGAACCTGGACGACATGACCGCCGTGTTGAACGTCCACGTGCTGGGCACGCTGAACGTCGTCTACGCCGCATGGCCGTATCTCTACGCGCAGAACAGCGGCCGGATCGTATTGACGAGCTCGATCTCGGGCATCGCCGGCGCCTTCGGTCAGAGTGCCTATGCAACCGCCAAGATGGCGATGCTCGGGCTGATGAACTCCCTCGCCCTAGAAGGTCAAGCGCATGGAATCCACGTGAACTGCATCGCCCCCGGAGCGGCAACGCGCATGACCGCGCTCGAGACTGCGCTGGGCATCGATGCGGAGAACCCGGAACCGGACTTCCATCCAAAGCTGATCGCGCCGGCAGTCCTCTATCTCGCATCCGGCGCCGCACCCAACGGCGTCGTCCTGCATGCCCAGGGGGGCAAATTCTGGCGGACCAAGACCGTGCGCAACCGAGGCGTCGACCTCGGCACGGATGCGACATTCGAGGAACTCGCAGAACACATCGAACCGATCATGGACATGACCGCAATGGATGACGTCCAGCCTGCGATGTGACGGCGTCAAAACGAGGACCAGACAGTGACAGATCAGACTTCAGACGAACGGGCCGTCCGGTTCGGACGGCCGACGCACCACTACACCCTCGTCGTCGCGGAAGACGGACGCTTCCTTGCCGGCACGGATGGCGGCCTTCACCTGACGACAGAGGTATCCGATGCGATCCTGTGGGACCAGGGTCCGAATTCGCTGACCCACCCCGATACGGGCGCACGACTGAACCTTGTTGCCAGCGGGGAGCGGTGGCTCCTGGAGGATGAGACAGGTATGCCTGCCAGTTGCAGCGCAGCAACGGGCTTCGCGCTGGAACACGGCCCCGAACACCGGCCCTCCGAATACCTGGATCATTTTCTGACGCACGGCTGGGTCGTGCTGAACTCGATCATGTCGGACGGGATCGTGGAGTCACTCGAGCGTATCGCGTGCACGGATCGGTACAAGGACCGTGAACCCAACCGTGACGTGCGTCAGATCTGTCAGGACCCTGCCCTCGTCCGGGTCGCCGTCGAACCGATATCGCTCTGGCTCTCACGCCAGTACATGCAGACCGACGAGATCCGTCTTGCACACACCCCCGGGATCGGCGTCCTGACGCCCGATGACGGAGCCCGCGCCGTGCAGGGCTGGCACTCCGACTACCCCTACCACTGGGGCATCAACGCGGCGGGGAAAGTCCCGACCCCGAGCGGGCGAACGGTGATGGGCGTGCAGCGCATCGTATGCGTATCCGAATACACGAAACATCGCGGCGCGACCGCGTTCAAACTCGGTTCCCATGTGCTGGACGCGGGCCCGCCCGATGACTGGGGCGTCGCCCGGGACACCTATCGACCAGGCCATCGCGCGGAACACGGCCTGCCCTACTCCGGTCCGGACGCGGACGTCATCGAGGCGCCCGCCGGCAGCGTCATCCTGTTCGACACCCGAACCTGGCATCGCGCAGGGCTCAACCGCTCGAACGAAGGGCGCGCGGCAATCCTGATGGACACCACGCCCGCCTACATCATCCCCTATTCGGATACGAGCGCCGACTTTCACGCAGTCACCGAGTCCGACGTACACGCGGAACTGAATGCGCGCGAGCAGCACGAGTTCCAGGAGCTCATGGTTCACCGGTTTCTCGGGCCCGCTGGTCCGCGTTCCGTGATTGGCACCCATGCTGAGCTGACGAGGCGCCTGGATACGCCGCGCCCCTGAACCACTGCGCCTTTCGCCACAGGACCGCTTCGGCAGTACGATGCCCCAAGGCACCGGGAGTGAGCACATGGCCAACGAGAAATTCGAGCTGGGGGCATCAACCATCTTGCCCTCGTGTGTAAGGACATGCAGCGCACCGTCGACTCCTACGAAGGTGTTCTCGGCATGCCCCTCATCAAGACCATCAACCTGCCCCAAGGCAGCGGTCAGCACTTTTTTTTCGACGCCGGCAATGGCGACGCGCTTGCATTCTTCTGGTTCCCCGACGCGCCGTCGAGCGTGCCGGGAGTCACCCACCCCGCACATCAGCTGGGTCGGGGTTCACTCGCCACCGCGCATGCTTCCATGAACCAGGTGGCGTTTGACGTGTCCCCGGACAAGATCGACGCCTATCAGCAGAAGCTCGAAGCCGCCGGTATCGAGGTCACACCCGTCATCAATCACGACGACTCCGCGACGCAGGCAAGTCGGGAGATCACGGACACCACCTTCGTGCGCTCGATCTACTTCACTGATCCCGACGGGATCATGCTCGAGTTCGCCACCTGGACCAGAGATCTTGGTCCTGAAGACGTCAACGTCGCACCTGCTCGACCAGGCTGACTCCGGGCGGTCCGCGGGCACGACGGCAACCGCATTCCACACACCTTCGCGGTTCACTGACGTCAGTCCGGCCGAAGGGACGCAGGAGTCACAACTTCGTGCAACCGCTTACGGATCTGTCGTCAGTGATCTGAGTTCCGGCATGACGCGATCAACCAGCGGCTGCCAGGGGCCGACAAAGTAGAGGTGACTGAGCCCCATCTCGACAAGGGGCGCCAGCCGCGCGACAACCTGGCCCGCATCGCCGACCGCAGCGAACCAGTCGATGAAGGCATCGTCCAGCACGTCCACATGCGGTGCGACGCCCTGGGTGTGGTAATTGGTGTCGTACTCGGTCACGAGGCGTTCGGTCACCCGGCGCATGATCGCCGGCTGGTTTTCGAAGTCTGCGCCAACCGACGCGCTGAAGTGGGCAAACGTCGCGGCGCTGCCGCGGATGGACGCCCTCGCCTTCGCAGGATCGTCGTCGACCGCAACGTTCACGTAGGCTCCGACAGAAATCGCGGAAGGGTCGCGACCCGCCGCAATCGCCCCTTCCCGAACCTGCGCCAACCCCCACTCGACCCGCTCGGGATCAACCCCGACGGCAAGGGTCACGCGCTCAGCGAGTTCTGCAGCGAGGCGCAGTGACCTGGGTCCCGAGCCGACCATGTCGACCGGTACCTTTGGTGGCGCATCGATGAGATCGAGCCAGCGCAGACGGCTTTCGAAGCCATTCTGATCGACGGTCTCCCCGCGCAGGTAGGCCTGCAGTTCACGAACGTAGTCACCGTAGACCCGCATCGACGCGGGCTTCTGGCCGACATGCAGCACCGCACTGTCACCACGACCGATGCCCAGTATGGCCCGCCCCTCACATTCCGCCTGAATGCTGATGATGCTCGCAGCGGTTACCGAAGGATGCCGCGTCAGGGGATTCGTTACCCCAGTGGCCAGCTTGATCCTCGAGGTTGCCTGACCGCACAACATCATCTGCGTATAGACATCGCCACGCAGACACTGGCTGTCCGTGAGATGCAGAATGTCGAACCCCGCCGCTTCCGCGGCGATGGCAGCAGGCACCGCGCGGCCGGGCGTGGCAAACGCGGCAGTGGCAAGCTCGATGGACATGGCGCAAGTCTCTTCGAAACCTGACGCATACTCTATCGCGCTTCACCCCGCGACGAGTCCGACTTGCTGCAGGGCTGGACCACCAGACGCCAGTGCCGACCGCAGAGGGGAATGGGGAGGAGAGACCCTTCCATCCCACCGGCATCGCTACGCGACTGGCCGGATCGTGGCCTGCCGTGGGCGCGTGGCGACAAGGCCCACCAGCGCATGCCAGAGAGCCCATGGCGGACGATCACGGGACGCCGACCCGGATGACTGTCTGAATGCTGTCGCCCTCCGGGACGGACACACCACTGGTATGCCCTCGGGGACGGACACACCCAAGGTATGCGTCTCGAAGATGAAACCATCAGCGCAGAGGCTGCGCATCGTGCGCGGGCCGGCGATTCCGGAGCCGTCACTCGAGATGAGCGTCACCGCTTCGAGACCGCCGAAGCCCGAATCCTGCCCGCGGCCAGGTGTCGTCTGACCGAGCGCCGCCCGGTTCCGTTCAACACGACGTCAACCGGGAGTCTCGCTGACGATTGCATCCGGGCTGTCAGATTCCGGGCGATCAACAGGGTGGCCGGGTGTACAGCCCGGTGTGTGCCATCATCGGACCAAGGGACCGAACGGCCACGGGGTTGAACGTCCACACAATGTCGTCCGCACAATGTCGGAGTACCGGATGATCAGGAACGTGGACCTGTCGCCGCTCGGGTCCTGGGTAACCGTCTGGCGCCAGGCGCGAGGCCACTGCCAGGGACGCCACAACACGGGCGCCCGGGACAGGTCCGGAATCGCCCACGGGCCGAACCCGCCTTGAGCGAGATCCCTACCGCGAAGACCGCAGCAGCGCCCACCGGGTTCACCGAGGGCCCGATTTCCACGCATCTGATCCGTCTGACCGGCTTTATGTTGCTGGGGTTCGTGTCGTTCATGACCGCGAGCCTCATCGAGGCGGTCTACGTCGGCCGGGTGGGTACGGCGGAACTTGCCGCAATCAGCTTCACCTTCCCCTTTGTGATGTCGATTCAGGGCATCTCCATGGGGCTTGGAATCGGCGCCGGGTCTGTCGTCGCCCGTGCCATGGGTTCCGGCGACCGTGAACGGGTGAAACGAGTCGTCACTCACAGTTTCATTCTGGTCGTGATTCTGCAGCTCGCGACCTCGTACATCGCGTGGCTGTATATCGAAGAGCTGTTCGGCCTGCTCGGCGCAGAGCTGCACATCCTCGCGCTGATCGTCGACTACATGGACATCTGGATGATTGGCTCACCGTTCTTCGCAGTGGCGTTCATCGGCTCGACGCTGATGCGCGCAACGGGCGACGCGGTGACACCGGGTTATCTCATGGCCGCCGGCGCGGGCCTGCAGGTGGTGGTGCAGCCCCTTTTCATCTTTGGCCTCGGAACCGTACCGGAGATGGGGCTTGGCGGCGCCGCAGTGGGGTTCGTCGTGTCCCGCGTCATTGGCCTCTTCATGTACATGTGGTTTGTTGCTGTGCGCGATCGCCTGCTGACCTCCAGCCTGACCGGCATCCTCACCTCCTGGCGCAACATCCTGCACGTCGGTCTGCCTGCCGTGGCATCCAACATGATCACCCCTGTCTCCATGGCGATCATCACGCGTCTGCTCGCCGGGCATGGGTCCGAGGTGGTCGCCGGGTTTGGTGTGGCCTCTCGGATCGAGTCGATGGTGATGATGATGATCTTCGCGCTGTCGATGAGCATCGCGCCTTTCGCGGGTCAGAACTGGGGCGCCGGCCACGTCGAACGAGTCACGGATGCATTGCGATTGTCGAACCGGTTTTGCATGGCCTGGGGCATCGCCGCGTTTGTCGTCCTGTTCCTGGCTGGTGCGCCCTTGGTTGGCCTCATCAACGACGACCCGAAAGTCATCGAGGTGGCCCGCATCTACCTTGTGATCGTGCCAATGGGCATGGGCTTCATGGGCGTCATGAACACGGCCACGCAGACGTTCAACGCCCTGGGTCGTCCCGTCCCGCCTTTGGTGATCTCGGTCATGCAAACCCTTGTCGCCTACGTCCCGCTTGCGCTCCTGGGCGATCATCTGTTCGGCCACAGGGGGATTTTCGGCGCCCAGGCACTGACCACCGTCCTGCTCGGCATCCTCGCGACCTGGTGGGTCTATCGAACCATTCGCAGTGAAAGTACCCGCCTGGGTCTCGTCTCGGGCGTCGTCCACGCCGCTGATTGACGGACCCCCGTCTCGGAATCCTACGTCTACCCGAAGCTGCCACCCACGTGCGGCCCGGTCGGCACAACCACGACCAACGCGGCGTGTGGGGCGACCATGGGACGCCCTGTCATCAAAACGCGCGTCGCCGCGCGGGCTGCGCGAACATTCGCGATCTTCGTACTAGACGGGCGGCGGCCCCACCTCGCCGGTGAGCCGCCAACGCATGAGCGTCAGGTGTTCGCGGCCCTGGAACGTCTCGCCGTCGATGATGTACGCGGGGCCGCGATACAGGCCCTGTTCCGTGATTTCTGCTTCGAGCGCCTCGAGCGACTGGTCCGAATCGACGAGGAACTCCGCAAAGCCATCTTCGAGCCCCAGCTCCGCGAGCGCGTCGCGCGCCGCCTTGTCGAGCGCAACGCCGTCGACCCACACCGAGCGCAGCAGCGATTCACAGAATGCGCCCCCATCACCACGCCCGTGGACCCAATAGAGCGCCGCGCGCGGCACGTCAGCGTCGCCGGCAGGCGCATCGACCAGACCCGTGTAGTAGCGCTCCCGTTCCCGCCTGGCATTCTGTTCCCGCGCGCGACGACGCCGTGCCTGAAACTCGGTCTCGGTCCGCCTGGCAGACGCTTTGGGCAGCTCCGAGCGTACCGGCAGCCAGGTTGCGAGCAATCCGAGTTCGGCGATCAGCGCCCGGGTGGGCGCAAGCGCAAGCTGGCTTTCCGGCACGGCCGGATCGATCAGGACAGTCAGGCCAGCCGCTGGAATCACGTTGTCTTCAGCCATGCTCCGCCCCAAGTACGGTGTCGTAGGCAATGTCTGGAGCAGGCCCCTGCCGCCCGCCGAGATGCCAACGGACGCGTGGGAGGTGTTCCCGGCCGAAATAGAGTTCGCCATCGATGTCGTAGGTCGGCACACCGTACAGCCCGCGATCCAGGATTTCGTCCTGCAACGCATCGTGTCGTGCGCGCCCTTCCCCGTCGAGATACGAGTAGAAACCGTCCGTCCCACACCCTGCCCTGTCGAGCATCCGCGCAATGACCGCGGGATCCTCGATGTCCAGTTCGCGTTTCCAGAACGGCTCGTACACGGTGTCGATGTAGCGTTTCAGGGGATCGTGGCCAAACTGTTTGGCCCAAAGCAGACCAATTGCGGCGAGCGACGAGTCCCAGATCTTCTGCGTTCCCTTGAGTGTCAGCCCCCGCAGCGTCGCGTAGCGTCGTGCGTCGCGGTAGGCGTATTTGACCGCGAGCCACTGGCGCGGCGAGCGGTTGCTCTCCACAACCTTGCCTGAGTCGTCCTTCCGCGCGGTACCGAGATAGCTGCCGATATTGAGGGTCAGGG
Source organism: Gammaproteobacteria bacterium (assembly GCA_002728675.1). Taxonomy (GTDB): domain Bacteria; phylum Pseudomonadota; class Gammaproteobacteria; order Pseudomonadales; family Azotimanducaceae. Next base: position 11,848 of record PBVL01000040.1, on the reverse strand, counting down.
GTTGCCAGTCGATCTCGATGCCGAAGGTGCCTTCCAGCGCATAGGTCGGGTCTTTGGCGATGTATGCGTACGGACTCTTGAAGTCGATGTAGACGGTCAGCGGAGGCGGCATCTGCGCGTCACGCCTCCAGCCCGATGAGGCACCCGGTGACTCCGAGAGCTGCCTCGATCGCGGCCTTGTCGGCCGCCGCGTACTTCTGCCTCAGTACCGCGAGCGACTTCGCGTGGTACTTCTGGGGTTTCTGCGTCCAGGTCTCACCGGCCACCTGGACGCTGAACTCCTCGTCGCCCGCCGCGATTGCGGCCTCGTTGGCAAGGGTCCACGGCATGAACCGATCACCCAACTGTTCCTTGAGCAGTGGCGTCAGCCCAGCGGCAAGCGTATCCCATGTCTCGAAATCGCCCTCGATGCGGGGAAACAGCATGCGATGAATCCAGGCGAGTACGTTGGGATACTTCGCTTCGATGATGGCACCGCAGGTTGGATCGGTCCACGCGTTGTAAATCTGCCCCCACATGCCGAAATCACCGAATGCCGGCCCGGCGCCAAACAGATAAGGCCTGCTCTCGAGATGCGCGTCGAGTACCGGCAGCGCTTCCATGAAGGAGCGTTCGATCTGCGCCGCCGTGACCTCATTCGAGCCAACGAACCAGACACGGTTGGTCATCCGCTCCAGGACCTGCTCGATGATCTGCTGGTGTTCCTCATCAGACGCATCCGGATTCATCGTACGACCAATGCGACCGCCCGAATTGAGCTGATCCGCTCTGCGCGCCCAGCGGTAATGGAACATCCATTTGTTGCCCCACTCATCGCCAAACTCCTCGAGCAGCACGGAAGCAAACGCGGCGACCGGGTCATCGGGATGTATCGCCGGTTCGGGATATCGGGCCTCGACGGTCTCGATAATCGGCGTCGAATCCTGGATCCCTTCGTCTTCCGGCGTGACTACGAGCGGAATGATCGGGATCTTCGCGTACTTCTGATAGGTCGCCGGGTCACTGTTGCGCAGAATCCACCTGTGCGGCAGCCCCTTGAAACGAAAGTACGAGCGCATCTTCACTGAATACGGTGAGAGTTCGGCGCCAAAAATCCTGTATTCGGGCACGGGTGGTTCCTGTCAGCGGGGCGAGACCGCGTACTCTACCACCCCCGGATGCGGCCAAAGCCGCACCCGAGGGGCGCATCAGCTTCCCGCCTGCAGCGCGTAACTCTGCTGCAGACGCGGGATCATCTCGCGCGGCGAGCCCTCCGCCCGGAGGTGACCCTCGGCCATTTCGAGGATCAGGTCATAGTTCACCAGGCTTTCCAGCCGATGGGCGATCGTGATCACCGTGCGGTCGGCAAGTTCGGTTCGAAGCAGCGTCTGAATACGCTCGTCCGTCTTGCGGTCGAGCGAACTCGTTGGCTCATCCATCAGCACGTAGCGTTTGCCGTTCAGCAACAGGCGCGCCAGACACAGCAGCTGCCGCTCGCCGACGCTGTAGTCCTTGCCGCCTTCCAGCACTGTCGCATCGAGGTCCACTTCAAGACCAACCCGCTTCAGGGCAGAGCGCAACTCGAAATCGGATACGTCAGTCAGTTCTCCTGCAAGATTGAATCGAATCGTCCCGGAGAACAGGTACGGGTCCTGGGGCACCACGCCAAACTGACGCCGGAGATCCTTGACGTCCAGGTCAAAGATCGACCGCCCGCCAATCGTGACGTCACCTTGTTGGTGATACACCATCCGGAAAAGCGCCTGCATGAGGCTCGACTTGCCTGCCCCCGTGCGCCCGACGATGCCCACCTTCTTGCCCGCGGNAATGGTCACCGACAGTCCGTCGAGGATCCGGGGCGAGTCTTTGCGATACGACATCGCATAGTCCTCGAACCGGATGTCGCCTTCGAGTTCGACGCGCTCCGCCTGCCGGACCGTGTGCACGCGCGACTCTTCATCCACTTCGTTGGGCAGATCCATGATGAAGAACGCCCGCCGCGCGTGCGATGCGGTCTCACCCAGGAACGACAGATCCCAGCAGAGGGCGAAGAACAGGTTCGACAGGTTGAAGACCGCCGTGATCACCACGGCTGCAACGGTCGCCGTGATCGCCCCCGAGTGGATGCCGGTCACCAGAAACCNATAGACGACGACCGAGTAGACGGCCGAGATGAGCCCCATCCACAACATGCCCCACGCCATCAGCCGGCAGTAAAACAGCTGGATGTTCATCGAGTCGCCAAACGCCGCCCAGATCCGCTCCAGCAGGTTGTCGACCCGATCATAGAGCTTGAACATCGTGCGCCCCTCGATGAGGTCCGTCTCCCTGTGCAGGGCCTCACCAATCTTCATCGCACGAAGTTCCCGGGCGTGGCTCATCATTGGTGCAAGCTGCATCTGCAGCCAGACGTACAGCCCGACCACAGGGACGATCAGCAGGCCCGCGACCGGGTGCGCGACCATGATCAGCAACCCCACGCACAGCACCTCAGCAAATCCGTTGGTGGTATCACCCACCGACATCACCCCTTCGAGGCGCAGCATGCCGTAGTCGCCAATCAACCGGTTGATCAGCCGCCCCGAGGGGTTCTCGTCGAAGAACGTCGTCCGCGCCTCGGACACGGCGCGCATCATCTCGGCCTGGATGATCTGCGTAGACCACTGCCCGGTCAGCTCGAACGACGTCCACGCGAGCACGCGCGTCGCGGTCGCAACAAGCGCGATCATCAGCAACGANGACAACGTCAGCGGCAGCACAACCTCGATGCCCATCACGTCGTGGGTCACCGAGCACCCGGCCGCCATCCCGCAATCCACGAGTTCACCCAGGAACCAAAGGAAGTACGGCGGCGCACACGCGGCAAAAAAAATCANCAGCANCACAGGGATGAACACGTTGCGGAGCATTGTGAGCGACCTGATGAAGCGCACCAGGGTCGCAACGTTGCGCTGCTCCGCGCTGACCTCTTCGTTGAGTACGAACTGACTATTCATGGCTCGCCTCCGCGGCAGCCAGATGTTTGGCAAATTCACTTGTCTCATCGGACGCAAGCGCCGCAGGAGGACCGTCCTCGACGATCCGGCCTGCATCGATAACAAGCAGTCGATCCACCCTGACGAGCTCCGTCAGGCGGTGGCTCGACAGAAAGAACCCGGTCGTCCNTGCCAGCAGGGTGTCCATCANCGCCGCTTCGGTCGTTGTATCGACCGCCGACAGGGGATCATCGAGCACGAGGTACGGACGCCCGGAATNCAGGGCCCGCGCGAGGTTCACGCGCTGCTTTTGCCCNCCCGAGAGATTCACGCCGGTCTCGCCGACTTCTTCTGCGATTCCGCCGTCCCAGTGATCAATGTCCGCTTCCAGTTCGGCAAACCGGATGGCATCCATCACGTCCTGCTCCCCGAACCCGGAATGCAGCGCCACGTTCACGGCCAGCGACGCATTCGAGAGATACGCTTCCTGCGGCATGTAGCCGAAGTGCGTGCGAACCCGCCGGTAGACGTTCTCNTGCCATAGATCCGCGCGCTCGCCCGAATCAAATACAACCTCGATCGTCCCGCCGGACGGCTTCAGCTCGGCCACGATCAACTTCAGGAGCGTCGACTTGCCCGAACCAACCTCGCCAATCAGCGCCGTCGTCCTGTTGAGATCAATGGACAGATTCAGCCCGTCAATCACTGGCGCTTCGTCACCATAGGAAAAGGAGACATTCCGGAAGTTCATCCGTGCAGGGCGAGAGCTCACATCAACCTCTGAGTCCTCGCGCAGGTCGTCCGTCACGTCGCGGTGCTCGAACAGCGCGTTGAGTCGCTTGACGCATGCCGCGGACGCCGAATAGCTGATGAAGATTCCCGGCAGGAAACGGATGTAGAGCGTGATGTGATTGAGCATCCAGATGCTGGCAAACAGCTTCACGAGATCGTCGGTGTGCCCCAGCAGGTCGTTCGCCCAGATCAGCGCGATGATCGGCATGAGCCACCACGAGACGCTCACGCCGAAGTTCACGAGATTGAGCGCATGCTGTTTCGTGGACTCCACCACGAGACGCCGCACGTGTGTCGCGACCNNCGTGCGCATCAGAGTTTCCCAACCGAGGTAGCGCAGGACNCGGACGTTCGTGACCCACTCACCGACGATTGTCGCGAGCCGGTCCTCCTCCGCCTTGATCAGCCCCTCTTTCCTGAAGACGTACTTGCCGAAGAGGTAACCGAGCGGCAGCGCACCGAAGCCGACGCCCATCGCGATGAGACCCGGCGTACCCATGTAGAGCCAGATCACGGGGCCGAGGAAGATGACCCCCAGGACACAGGGCACGCCGTTGCGAAAGACAGAATGCAGAAACTCGAAGACGCGGTAGATGTCCGACGAGATCAGCGTCTTGAGATTCCCTGTCGAGAACTCATCGCTCGTCAGATTTCCCATCTTCAGCAGCTTCGTGTTCAGCCGCAGAGTCACGAACGTGCGCGTGCACACGAGCAACTGGCTCTGGAGCAGCGAAGTCCACGCGTTCAGAAGCCGCTGGCCAAACTGCGATACGGCGAAGAGGAAAAGGAACCACAGCGCAACGCCAAGCGAGTTGGTCGCGTCGAGAATCTCTTCACTCACCAGTACGGCACCAAGCACAAGCAGTGTGCCTGCCGCCCGTCCAGCAACGAGCAGCGAGAGGTGGCGCCTGTAAGCACGCAGGAAGTCGAGCCACAGGTTGCCCGAGAACTGAAGGTCCGGTGACTCCTCGCGCAGCTTGTCGAACTCGCTGCGCAGCTCGGACCCCATCGACTGCGTCGCGACATCAGAACTTGCCAGGAACTCCCGGCGTAGCCTGCGTGGGTCTGCAAATACCGAAATGTCGAACATCTGTTTTTCCCTACACCCCAAAACGGGACCGGAAAACAAAAGACCCCGGTCGGTTTGCACCGGCCGGGGTCTCTTTTCAGATGTTCCGGAAGGTGCGGTTACTCACGACCTTCCGAAATCCAAGTTGGTTCTTCAGGTCTCCCGATCTTGGCGAGCATCGCCCCACACACGCGCACGATGCGCGAAGTACGGGCGTAGTGCCGCGGCGCGCGCATTCGTGAAGCTGATGATGTGAGTGATGATCATTGAAGATTCGTCAGGTGTTGATGGCGGAGTAGCTTAGTCAGAACAAACTGCTTTGCAAGGATTCCAGGGAAATTGTTGCCATCGTACTGGCGACAAGCGCATCAAAGCGCTGCCAATGCGAGTCGCACAGCGAGCGCGACGAACACCACGCCCGCCACACGGTTCAGCCAGACCTCCACAACCGGCGAGCGCCCGAACCACTCGGTCAACGCCCCTGCCCCCCACGCGATCGCGCCGAAGATCAACGCGGTCGCAAGGATGAAGAGCAGCCCAAGCTGGCCAACCTGCAGTGCGACAGGTCCCCTCCCCGCATCGACAAACTGTGGCAGGAACGCGAGGAAGAACAGGCCGACCTTTGGATTGGTGACGTTCATCACGATCCCGCGCAGATAGAGTGCACCTGCAGGAAGTTGCTCGACCTTCGAGTCTCCCGCCCCGGCGGCACCGGCGCGAAACGCCCCCCACGCGAGCCACAGCAGATATCCCGCGCCGACGAACTTGATGACAAGGAACGCCGTAGGCGAGGCAAGCACCAACGCCGCAAGGCCCAGCGCTACAGCACTGATGTGCACCAGCAAACCTGTGCAGAGCCCAAGCACAACGATCCACCCCGCCATCCGGCCATGCAGGGCTGAAAGGGTCAGGACGAAAAGGTTGTCTGGTCCGGGCGCGAGCGCGAGCGCCACGCTTGCCGCAAAGAATGCTGTGGCCACTTCTACGGGGATCATGGTCGGCGGTTCGGATGAGAGTGCGTACTATACTCGCCGCGCAACAGGCATACCCCCATCACACGGAGACCACCCATGGGACTGAGCGACAACCCTTACGTGACCGCGGAAAACGGTCACGGCGATCTGGGCAACATTGCCGGCGGACTCGCGATCATCACGGGTGGCGCCTCTGGTATTGGCTTTGCCCTCGCAGAGGCGTCAATCCGGCGCGGACTGCATCCGGTGCTGGTCGACATTCAGGATGACAACCTGACTGCCGCGACCGGAAAACTCGAAGCCGCCGCGAACGAGGCTGGTGTCTCCGTCTTCGGCTGGAAAACCGACGTCTCCAGTCTCGACTCGGTCGAAGCACTCAAGGGTGCCATTCGCGAACGGTACCCCAACACACCCGTCTCCCTGCTCGCCTGCAACGCCGGAGTCGGCTCAGGCGGCGGCGTCCTGACGGGCAGCAACCGGGACTGGGAGTTCTGCTTCGCAGTCAACGTGATGGGCGTCATCCACTGTATTCGCACCTTCGTGCCGGACATGCTGGAGCAGGGCGCTCCCGGCTCGGTCACGGCCACCGCGTCTCAGGACGGTCTGTGCGCCGGGCAGAACGTCTATGGTGTCACCAAACAGGCCTGCATCGCGCTCATGGAAGGCCTGCATCAGGAACTGCAGGGACGCCTCACCTCGCACGTGCTCTGCCCGCAGGTGACCGCCACCAACATCGTCGGCTCCGAGCGCTACCGCCCCGAGCGCTTTGGCGGCCCGAGCCAGTTGAGCCCGGCATATCAGACGTTCATGGACAGGTTCAAGAGTGAAGGCGTGCCGCCGTCCGAAGTCGCGGACAACGTCTTCAACGCCATGCAGACGGGCACGTTCTACATCATGAGCGAAGCCGAACAGGACCCCGGTTACATTCGCCTGCAGGTCGAAACGCGCATGAATTCGATCCTGAACGGCGAGCGGCCGTTCCGGCCGAGAAGCCCGTGGCACACCGAGATCTTCTCGCCCAGGCGGTAACGCGCAGAGCCTCATCGACGCGTTGACCAAGCCGCCGGATTTTCTCTCAGGGTCAGGCTGACGTCGGCCTCTCGCGTTAGGTATCTCGCTCGAGCGGGCCTCCCCCCGCAACGCCATCGAGCGCCCTTTGGGCCCAGGTCGACACCAACCCCGCCATGTTTGCTGGCGCGGCGATGGTCAGTACGCTGAACGCGCCGTCCACCCAAGGAGGCCTGGATGCCGAGGCCTGGCGTTTCGGCCTGCTCCATCAGTTGAACCTGCCGATCTGGGCCGAGTTCCTCATCGCGCTGCTGGCCCTCGACTTCTCGGCCCAGTATCTCGCGCACGTGCTGTTGCACCGTTACACATGGCTGTGGAAGCTGCACATCGTCCACCACTCGGATCGCCACGTGGACGCGAGCACCCGCACTCGGCTGCACCCGCTGGACTTCCTGCTCCGTGAGGTCATTGCCTGGACGGTAGTCGCGGCGCTAGGCATCCCGATCGTCTACTACACGCGTTCTGCCGGCTGATTACGCCGCTCTTCACATACATCACCCACGCGAACGTGCGTGTGCCCCCTAGGGCAGGGGCGAGCGAAAAGCTGACCGTCGATAGTGTGTCGGGCCATCCGTTACCACGGCCAGCGCGCTGATCACCGGATCGTGAGCCCATCAGCGATCGATTCGCGACGACCCGCGGCCGTACTGATGCCTGGGCTGGGAGCCGCGCATCGGACCCGGACGGTGTCAGCGAGGGTCCCGATCAAAGCAGCGGCTTGATCTTGTTGACGACCGTCCACATCTCGATCGGGCCATCCCGATTCGTCTGTGCGGCGACGGTGATTCCCGCCTCGAGGTAGTGAACGACGATCGTCCGGTACCCCGCCCACATGCCCTGGTGACCGAAGGACTCCCCGCCGTCCCAGACGAAAACACCAAAGCCGTAGCGCCAGACGTCCGCCTCAGGGCCCCTGTGGCCGGCTGCGAGCATGGAGTCGAACGTCGCCTGTTTCACCACGCGACCGTTCGCGACTGCGGCGTAGAACTTTGCGAGATCGGTTGGGGTCGTGGCAAGCCCGCCGCCCGTCCACTCCGACGCCCAGTTCACCTTGCTGCTGCCGTCTTCGCGCTGGGTACTGACACCGCCCTGATATCCTGGCGGGACGCTGGGGAGGATCAGGCGGTCCTGCGGGACAACGCCCTTCAGTTCCTGAAGCTCGAGAATCCGCTCTGTCAGCAGTTCGTAGTAGTCGCGCCCCGACGCCGCTTCCATCACACGCCCAAGGATCAGATAGCCCGCATCGGTGTACTGGTACCCCTCCCCGGGCGGGAACCTGGCCTTCCTGCGTGCCGCAATCCCAATCAGTTCTTCGGGCGGAAAGTACGCGCTGCCTTTGCGGATCCCCCGCCGCACCATTCGGGACAGGAACCTCACGCTTCCGGGATAATCGGCGAAGCCTGACGTGTGCGAAAGGAGGTGACGCACCTGCATCGACTCACCGTTGCGGATGCGCGCAAACCAGTCCCTGTCACCCACGTAGTTGGAGACCGGGTCATCGAGCGCCATGACGCCATCCTCGATGAGCAGCATTGCGAGCGCGGCGGCGAAGGTTTTGCCGGTGCTTCCGCCAGGCATCGGCATGGTGTCGTCGAGCGCGACTTCCTTCTCGACGTCCGCCAGGCCAACGGATGCCCGGACGATGCGTCCACCAGGGTAGCGGACCGCTGCTCGCAGCCCGGGCATATCCCAGTCCGCGCGCAAGGGCTCCAGCACCTCCGCGAGCGCTGCCGCGTTCAGTTCCCCTTCCGCACTCGATACGGCGCACATCAGCGCCAGTCCCAACCCAAGGACAGTTCTCGTAGCCATGCTGTTCCCCCCGTGACCATGCAGCGCGAACCTACGCCGAGCTGTGGGAGCGGGCGACGATCCTCTGCCGGGTACCGGCTGCGGGTACCCGGGGTACCGGGCTACGGACTGCGGCTCAGAGGTCGCCTTCGAACACCGACTTGCGCTCGCCCAAGGCGCCCGGCTGGTGTTCCTTCAGCCAGAAGTGCAACTGACGATCGTGACGGCTGGTCGCAGAACGCCGTCCGGGTCGAACCCAGGGCTCCCAGCGCGGTGCGTTGACCCCCTCGACCCGATCGCCCATCACGGTCACTCGCTGGATCACGCGTTGACCGACGAAGTCATTCAGCACGAAGTGCTGGGTGCAGCGGTTGTCCCACATGGCAACCGTGCCGGGTTCCCAGTGATAGCGCACGGTGAAGCGCGGGTTTTGCACCCAGTTCGTGAGATAGCGCAGCATCACGTCGCTTTCGGTGGCATTCATCTCCACCAAGCGGCGGGTGAAGTGTTCGTTCACGTAGAGCGCTCGTCTGCCCGTTTCGGGATGGACCCGAACAACAGGGTGGACCGCCATCTGTTCCGGGTGGTTGTGCGGCAGCGCGTCGTGCAGCGCGGTCAGCCCGTCGCAGAGTTCGCGCATCGGGTCGGACAGCTCTTCGTAGGCAGCGTAGAGGCTGCTCCACATCGTGTCGCCACCCACCTCGGGGCATTCGACCATGTGCAGAATCGACATCAGGGCCGGACTGTCCTGGAACGTAATGTCGGTATGCCATTCGTCCGCCACGCCGCCCTGCTCGGCCGCGAGTTCGAAGATCTCCGGGTGGTCGAGAAACGCGTTCTTGAGGTTCGGATGACCTTCGAGTTCGCCAAAGTGACGACCAAACGCCACGTGTGCATCGACGCTGGGCGCCTGTTCCGGAAAGAACAGCACCATGTGCTCGAGGAGCAGCGCCTTGATCGCGGCCACATCGTCAGCGCTCACGTCGCTGATGTCCGGGCCGCGAATCTCCGCGCCCAGCGCACCCGCGAGGCGCGTTACGTTCCATCCGCTTGGCAGATTTGTCATGTCGGTTCCCCCTTCAGCGGAGCAGAGTTTATCGCTCGCGCGCCGTCGCGGCACGTTCAGGGCATCAGCCGCACGATCCAGACGTCCTCGGACGGCCACAGGCTCGCCCATTTTGCATCCACAAAACCGTATCGCGTGACCGCATCCTCCGGTGCGCGAAGCTCCGCCAGCCGCTCGACCCGGAACCCGTGTTCAGCAAAGAGATCAATCCAGGCGCCGTGCGTCAGATGAAATTCCACCTTTGTATCGTCGGGCCATTCCGTTCGACCCATTCCGAAGTAGGGTCGCTTCAGCTGAGCCGTCGCCGCCCCATCCGCCTCGTAGTCTTCCGAACACATCACGACAAGTGGGGAGGTCGTGAGCACGACCAGGCGCCCGCCGGTGCGCAACACGCGCGCGCACTCCGGTACCCAAATGCAGGGGTCCGCCCACAACACGGCACCGTACTCGGAGATCGCAAAGTTGAAGGTGTTGTCAGCAAAAGGCAGGCGTTCGCCGACCGCTTCGACGAATTGAACCGAGGAGCTGTGCCTGGACCTGAGGCGCGCCGCGGTCTCCAGTTGTTCGGGCGTCGGATCGATGCCAACCACCCACGCGCCCTGGCGTTCGAGCCACGCACTCACGTAGCCGGTGCCGCAACCGAGTTCGAGGGCATCGAGTCCGGTGAGATCGTCAGGCAGCAGCCCGAGTTCTGCTTCCGATAGCTGCCAGATGCCCAAGGCAGGCTAGCCGGCCCATGCTCGCTCACTCGCCGCGACATAGTCCTTCGCCTCGGTGCCCCAGCCAGCGCGATTGCGCGCGATTTGGTCGTCACGACCGACCATCAGGCACTTGCCGGCAAAGTCACCCGAGCGACGCCGACTGGCAGACCCGCGACTTCGGTGCGCACGCGATAAACCGCACCGCGTTTGTCACCCTCGACACCTTCGGAGCCGGACACGATATACAGGTCCCGCAGATCATCGCCGCCGAAGCAGACGCTCGTACACATCGGCAGTGGAATCCCGATTCTGTCCTGTTCCGCACCGTCAGCCGCGTAGACCCCTACCGCGCTGCCCCCGGCGAGCGCCACCCAGACGGAACCATCTTCAGCCACCACGAGGCCGTCGGGCGCACCACCTTCCGTTTCGACGAAGGCCGTTTTGGGACCGAGGGAACCATCTTCTGCAACGCTGTAGGAGAACACCGTGCGGCGCGCCGAGTCGGAGTGATAGAGCGTCTTGCCGTCCGGAGAGAACCCGAGCCCGTTGGTCAGCATGACGTTTTCGGCCACGGCCCGGGAGGACCCGTCGAGATCGATCAGAAAGAGTTTGCCCGCCGTCGCACCGCGCCCGTCGTCGAATACCGGGCTGTTTCCGAGCGAGCCCGCGTACACCCGGCCCGCCGCATCAGCAGTGATGTCATTGAACCCGACGAGGTCATTCGCCTCGTCCCTGTCCAGCAGCATCTGGGTTGGCCCACCCGCGTTTGCCTTGTACGAGATGTTCCTGCCGGAGACGATCACACCGTCTTCGGCATGGAGACACATGCCGCCGATCCCGCGCCGGTGTTCGAAGACAACCTTCACCGCGTCCGAACGATCGAGGCAGAAAACGCCTCCTTCGAGAACGTCGCTGAACAGCAATCCGCGGTCCGCGTCCCACACAGGCCCTTCGATGAGGCCATAGCCTTCAGTCAATGCGTCCATAGCTCGAGTCTCCATGTCATTGGCGTTGATTGTCGCCGCTCGGGCACGGGTCCCGTCAACCGGGTACTGCCGTGCCCGCCGGCAACCGAGTGATCGGTCGACACTGCCCCAGGGCTGTGGTTCGATCCCGGAACAGACAAGAAATAAACACAAAGGACCCACCCATGCAGAGACTCCTGCTGACGACCCTGCTCGCGCTCGCGCCGTTCGCGCTGAACGCCGCGGAATGCAAACCCTCACGCTGGGGCGCTGACGACGAAATCGGCAACGCCAACCTCATCACGCCAAAGTCGGTGCTCAAAGCGGCCAGACTGATCAAGGAAGGCAAAACCTACAGCTTGGGCATCACCATCGATTCGACGACGCCCGCGTTCACGCCGCGTTCCCTGTCGATGCAGGTTGTCCAGCCCGGGCAGCAGTTCGGCGCGCCGGCGTTCCCGAACATGACCT
>PBVL01000039.1 GCA_002728675.1 Gammaproteobacteria bacterium | reverse complement strand
CGGCTTGGCTTCACGGGAGGAATCGACAGCGCGGGCAAACACGACTGCCTCATCGCGGCCAACAGAGGGCTCCCCGAGCCTTATGCGCACTTCCTCTCCGAAGCGGGGCTCTTCGAACTCCATGCGAGGGACTTCGCCGAACGCCACCCTCCCATTCGCTGTTACACCAACGTCACACCGTCGACGCTGCCCGACGATGCGTACTGTGACAACTGGATTGGCGCACGCGCGCTCGACCTGCTCAAAGCAGTACCCGCCGGCAAGCCGTGGTTCATGCAGATCAACTTTGCCGGCCCCCACGAGCCGCTCGACGTCACGGAGGCCATGCTCCACCTGTACGACCACGTCGATTTCCCGCTGCCGTTGAACAATCACCGGATCGAGCCGGACTCGCACCAGGCGATGCGACGCAACTATGCAGCCATGACCGAGAACATCGACGCCTGGGTGGGCAAGCTCGTCGCGGCGGTAGCGGCGCGGGGTGAGCAGGACAACACCCTCATCGTCTATGCCTCGGACCACGGGGACGAACTCGGCGACAACGACCAGTGGCACAAGTGCCTGCCAACGCACGGTTCGATCCACGTTCCGCTGATCATCGCGGGTCCGGGCGTTCACGCCGGCCATGTCACGACCCCGGTCGACCTCGTCGATCTCCACGCGACGTTGGTCGATCTGACCGGTGCGGAACGGGTGGCAGCCGGAGCCGGCTCCGGCGAATCGCTCAGCCCCGCGCTGCGTGGCGTGGAACTCGGATGGGCCGCGCGCTCGTCCGGACTCGGCGGTTGGCGAACCTGGTTCGACGGGCGCTACAAGTACGTGCACAACCATCACGGCGGCCTGACGGCGCGTGACGTCGTCCCGGCGTCGTTCGACACTTCGGTCAACGCACCCGCGCTGTTGATCGACCTCGGGAACGACCCCGGCGAGCAGCACGACATCTCGGTCGAGCAGCCCCCAATCGCGGCCCGTATGCGCTCGGAACTGCTTGCCGAAGTTGCAGCGTGCACGACGAACCCGCTCGGCTGACACTTCCCGGACAACGCGGGCGGTCAGACGATCGGGACTTCCCGCACAACCGCGGCCCGGATCGAATCCAGGCGGAAGATGCCGCGTTCGTAGTCACGGACCGCAGCCATTTCGTCGCTGCCGACTACCGCCGTCAGGGCCGCGGGGTCCTCGAGAAACAGTGAGGCCAGGGCGTCGAAGGCAGGCTCGCGTCCGTCCCGATAGGCACCCTCACGGCAGTACGACTGGATGTAGCCCGCGACCTCGGGCATCGCGATGACCATTGGTGCCAGGGTCTCGCCGTAGCGCTGGCGGAACTCCGTGAGCGGCAAGGTTTCCAGCCGTTTGACGAGGGCCATCAGCTTGACCCAGGGGCGCCCCGCCTCAGGCGCCCTCACCACGCGTTCTTCAGCAATGATGCTGCCCATGCTGGCGGGGTCGATGAAGTTCGCCTCGTCCGCTCGGATTCGGGCCAGCGCCGGGTGTTCGGCGTTGTCTCGCATGACATCAATGGACTCGAACCAGACCTCGGCGATTCCGTCGAATGCCGGCTCCACCTGTGCGTATGAGGCGGGGAGTACGTGGTTCTGAACGTATCGGGTGAGGTGCGGCAACTCCTGGACCACCGCCGCGTGCCGAACCCGCCAGTATTCCTGGAACTCGGCAACGCTCATGCCCTCCTTGCGCTTGAAGTAGCTCGCCTGTTTGATCAATCTGCTCACCTCACCGCGTGTTCGACCGCGTGGTCCGAACGAACCATATACAATTGCAGGCCCCACGACGATTGCCCGCCGGGCCATGACTGAAACGACCCTCGACGCCCACTACCCGATGAACCTCAAGCTCGGCGGCCGCAACATCGAGCTGCAGATGATGAGCGCACAGGACCGGGACGCCATCATCGCGTTTGTCCGCTCGCTGCCGGCAACGGATCTTCTGTTCCTGCTCGTCGATCTGACGCAGCAGGCTGCCATCGACGAGTGGATCGAACAGCTCGAGGCCGGTTACTCGACGGCGATCGTTGGCTATGCCAACCGGCGTCTGCTGGGCTACGCCAGCGTGCACCGGGAACCCCAGGCTCACTGGACACGACGCGTTGGCGAGATCCGGGTCAACATCGCTTCCGACTGTCGCGGGATCGGGCTTGGAAAAGCACTCGTTGGGCACATCTTTGAACTCGCCAACTCCATGTCGCTACGCAAACTCGTGGCCCATATGACTGTTGATCAGCCGGGCGCCCGCGTCTCCTTCGAACGTTTCGGCTTCGTGCAGGAGGCACTGCTGACCAACTACGTGGAAGACCGGCAGGGCAATCCGCACGATCTGATCATCATGTCGTGTGACGTGGAGCAGACAGGTTAGCGTGCAGGCGACAGTCGAGACGGCGATTGAGGAGACCGATCAGCGTGCCGGCGCCGCTGAGCTGGAATACCTCTCTTCCGTCGGCGTTGTGGCAACAACGAAGACCGCGCCGGACGTACCGCTCGTCTGGTTCATCTCCGAGCGCTCCGTCAGCGCATCCGACCATCTGCAGCGCCTGACGGACGCTTTCGGGGCCGGTCGCGCCATCATCACGGCAAGCCTCGACGGCGCCCAAACCCCTGCCTTGCCTGAGGTGACGGAACCGGGTGGTGCCAACACACGGATTCCGCCGGTGCATCTCGATCTTTCCGAACTGGGGGGCCGCACCTTCCGCGAACGGCTGCTCTGGCACATCGACGATCGGCGCAACACGCTCGCCAATGCGGGCGGCATCTCCCGGGCCACGCGTGTGACACGCTGGATGCTGATCGGGCTCGGAATCTTCTTCGTCATCCTGTTCGGTTCACTTTTCCACATGAGCTACCACCAGATCTGACGGCGCTCGTNGGTGCCGTCGACCCGGGTCACCATTGCCCNCGCCGCGCCCCCGATTCACACTCACGGCGCGCCCTCATCCGGCCCTTCGGAGGCCCGACATGTCGTTCAGCAAGGTTTCGGTACACGGTGGTCACAGCGGCAGCTTTTGCGGCCACGCCGTGGACTCGCTCGGGGATGTCGTCGCCGAATACGTGGCGCAGGGGTTCGAGTGGGTTTGTCTGACAGAGCACATGGCGCCTCTGCGGCAATCGATGATGCCCCCGGAGGAAGCTGCTGCGGGTATGAACGTCGCGGAGATCCAGGCGCGGTTCGAACGCTATTTTGAAGAGGCACGGCGCCTGCAGGCGCTTTACCGCAACGACATCGACATCCTGGTCGGCTTCGAGACCGAAGGCTACGCCGGCTACGAGGCCGACGTCGCCGCCCTGATCGCGCGACATGAGCCGGACATGCTCGTAGGCTCGGTGCATCACCTGCACAACCTCCTGTTTGACGACAAGCTGGCTGACTATCAGCGTGCGGTCACGCTGTCCGGCGGTATCGAAGCGCTCTACTGCGACTATTTCGACGTTCAGCTCGAACTCATCGAGCGGTTTCAGCCGGCGGTCGTCGGGCACTTCGATCTCATCCGCATTCACGACCCTGACTATCGACAACGCTGGGAGGTGGCGGCCGTCCGCGACCGGGCACTCCGCAACCTGACCCGGATCGGCGAGCTTGGCCTGATCCTCGACCTGAACGTGCGGGCGCTCGCGAAAGGTGCCGACGAACCGTACCTCTCCGAGCCGCTCATGGCGTTTGCCATCGAGACGGGCATCGCCATGACCACCGGGGACGATTCCCACGGCGTGGACAGCATCGGCAAGGGCCTCGACGCGGGCGTCGCGATCCTCGAGGCACGGGGCGGGTCCTCCGATTGGGTCAGACCGGCACGCGGCCGACACGTGAAATGACCGATGAACGCGCTGACGCCCGGTTGACTAACCGCACTCACCTCCCGATCATGGCCGCTCCATCTGAGAGAGCCCTTGCCCATCAGCCACGTACGCCACCAACTCCTGCTCCGCGCACTCATCCTGCTTGGACTGATTGCTTTCGGCGTCTTCCTGACGGCCGATGCGGGGCTGCTGACCCTCGCGCTCGACAGCGATCGCAGCTATATCAGCTGGGTCATTCTCGGCGCGTACACAGGACTCTCAGCGCATTGGCTCTATCTCGTCATCGAACTGTCCCGGGCGGAAGCCGATCTGGTCGAATGCCGCCAGCATCTCTCCGCAGCGAGCCACGGTGATCTGTCCCTCAGGAGCGGGCGCGCGCACGTCGGAGACTTTGCCGTACCACCGGGCTTCTTCGCGGACATGCTGGGCGACCTGCTCCGCAAACGCGACAACCGTGGTGACGGTGCGAGCCAGGTGCTGCTCGACGCCCTGGGCGAGCGCCTCGTCTCCCGACACGCGTTTGGCCACTTTGCCGCTGACGGACTGCTGAAGCTAGGCCTGCTCGGCACGATCATCGGCTTCATCATGATGCTCATGCCGGTGGGCGAACTGCAGGATTTCGACCCGAACGTGCTGCAGAAAATGCTCAGCGAGATGAGCGGCGGGATGGCGGTCGCGCTGTTCACGACCATCGCCGGTCTCGTCACGAGCACGCTGCTGGCGTTGCAATACGAGGTGCTGGGCAATTCCGCGGTGCGATTTGTCGCCGAGGTTGCACGGACGGTCGAAGTGCACGTCATTCCCGCGCTCGGTGCAGCCGACACAGCGGCCGGGAACTGACCCGTGCAAAGTCGCTGGTATCGACCGAAGCGCGGCAACGACGCATTCACCGACCTGCTGTTCAACACGCTGCTCGGGTTTGCCTTCATGTTCGTCATCGCCTTTATGCTGATTGCCGACACCCAGAGTGAAGGCAACATCGACCACAAGGCCGAGTTCATCATCACGGTTTCATGGCCGGACCATCATCCCGACGACGTCGACGTACTCGTCGAGGATCCGCGCGGTAACGTCCTGTGGTTCGACAACCGGGACACGGGCGTCATGCATCTCGACCGCGACGATCGCGGCCGCTACCAGGATCAGCTCGAGATCAACGGCAAGCTCGTCTCCAATCCGATCAATCAGGAAACCGTGTCGCTGCGCTCGTGGGTGCCCGGTGAATACGTCGTCAACGTGCTGCACTACAAAGCGAACTTCGCCGAGCCGTTGGCCGTCAGCGTGAAGCTCGAAAAACTGAACCCCGAGGTCACCCTGCTCTATTACGGCGTGCATGAGCTGACCCGAACCGGGCATGAGGTGACGGCAACCCGCTTCACGCTCGATGCAGACGGCAACACCGTCGCGACCAGCGCCCTCGCAAAGTCCCTGCTGACACTCGTGAACAAGAAGGCCAAAGCGGGCTGATGGCAGTTCCGATCCTCGCGCTCACGTTTGCGCTCGTGGCCGCACTCGTGCTGAACCTCTGGCTGCGGACGTCCTGGTCACTTCCTTTCAAACTGGGTGCCGTACTGCTGACCTCGGCGCTCTATGTCGGCACCTACTACGGCCTCCGCGAGATGCAGGGCTGGCCGATCACCGACCCGCTCCCGGACCGCTTCCGGCTCCATTGGGCAATGGTCGAGGAGCCGGATAAAGCGGCCGACCAGGATGGCTGGATCTATGTGTGGCTAAGGCCGCTCGACGGGACGGGGGAACCCTACGGCAAACCCCGCGCGCACCAGATCCCGTTCAACGCCGAGACCGCCGGGCAGGTTCAGGACGCGCTCGACTCGATCGAAGACGGCAAGCCGATGGACGGTTACCTGTCCCGCGGCTCGATCACGCCGTCCGAGGAGGAACAGGCACCGGTCGAAGGAGTCCCGACCGGAACCGCGCCGGCGGACGAACCCGAGGAGGGTCTCAGGATCGAGTTCCGCGAGGCACCCAGACCGTCCCTGCCGATGAAAGAGCCCATCAGCTGACACCGGGCGCCATCGCCTTAACTCGGAGGCACCCTTATGGGTACGCCGGGTGCGCTACTCCCCCTCAGTGGTTGCCGCGGCTGCCGCCGCCCGATCTTCGTTGGCGCGACTCACGACATACGCCTGAATCCGCTTGACGTCGGCCTCGTCGATGAGGTCGGCAAACCCCGCCATGCCGCGCTCGGCGTAGATCCCGTCCAGCACGATCTCCTTGAAAATCTTGTGGTTGTCGGGGTTCATCAGGCGGAGGTCCGACACGACGCCGCTCGATTTGACCATGAAGCCGTGACACACCGCGCAGTTCATGTGATACGCCTCTTCGCCCAACCGGACGTCGTCCGCGGTCGACGCGAGCTCCGGCTGCTCNGGGATCGCCCGATCCAGCGCGGTCGGCTGCGGCAGCTCCGCATCGCCACCCAGCGCAAAGACCAGCAACTTGCCGAAGTTGCCGTACTGCAGTGACGCCATCGTCGGCACTTCACCGGTAAAGAGTTCCCCGCCGCCCGTGCCGGAGAGAATCGCCACGTACTGTTTGCCGTCGATCTCGTACGTGACGGGTGGCGCAAGGAACGACGTGTAGGCGTTGAACGTCCACAGCACCTTGCCCGTGTCGGAGTCGTGCGCGTTAACTTCACCCAGGTAGTTGCCCTGGAACACAAGGCCACCAGCCGTCGCCAGCGTGCCGCCGTTCCAGTAGTGGCCATATTCGATCGCCCAGGCCTCTTTGCCGGTCAGCGGGTCGAACGCCTTGAGGTACCCGCCGGCGGGCGGCGGCGTGCCCGCCTCACCCATGATCTGCACGATCCGGCCAAGTTCGAGACCCAGATTCCAGCCGCCCTCGATGTGCTTGTAGTTGCCGGTCTGTTTCCACTCCTCGTTCATCGCGTACGCGAGCGGATTCTCGATCGCCGGGATATAGACGAGGCCGCGCCCTGCATCGAAGGCCATTGCCTGCCAGTTGTGACCGCCAATCGGTCCGGGAAGGATCCACTTCGGTTCCTCCGAATAGTCGAGGTCCGGGTCTTCCACCGGCCGTCCCGTCTCCATGTCGACGTGCGTCGCCCATGTCGCCGCCACGTACTTGTGGGCCCGCAGCAGTTCGCCGTCCGAGCGATCCAGTACGTAGAAGAAGCCGTTCTTGGGCGCCTGCATGATGACCTTGCGCTGGACGCCGTCGACTTCCATGTCCGCGAGGACCATGTCCTGGACCGCGGTGTAGTCCCAGTTGTCGCCCGGCGTCGTCTGGTAATACCACTGCATCTCGCCGGAATCGGCATCCACCGCCACGATGGACGACAGGAAGAGGTTGTCGCCACCACCGGGAGAGCGGATGGCCCGCGTCCAGGGTGAACCGTTGCCGACGCCGAGGTAAAGGTGGTTGAAGTCCGGGTCGTAGACGATCGAGTTCCAGACGGTGCCCCCGCCGCCGATCTTCCACCACTCACCGCCTTTCCAGGTCTTGGCAGCAAGTTCCATCTCGGGATGCTCGAACGGTTTGGAAGGATCTCCCGGCACCGTATAGAACCGCCAGATCTGCTCGCCCGTCTCGGCGTCATATGCCGTCACGTAACCGCGCACGCCGTACTCAGCGCCCCCGTTGCCGATGAATACCTTGCCTTTGGCGACCCGCGGCGCACCGGTAATGGTGTAGTCCCGCTCGCGATCGATGGTGTTGACCTCCCACACCAGTTCGCCGGTTGCGGCATCGAGCGCGATCAGGCGGCCGTCGAGGCTCGCGAAGTACACGCGGCCCTTGTAGACCGCCGCGCCGCGATTCACGACGTCGCAACACGCTTTGCGCGCCCACGCCCCCGGGACCTTCGGGTCATACATCCACTTCTCTTCACCCGTCACCGCGTCGATGGCATGCACGCGACTCCATGCAGTCGTCAGGAACATCGTCCCATCGACGACGATGGGAGTGGACTCGAGCGCACGGTTGGAACCCATGTCCCGGTACCATTCGAGCCCCAGTTCGCCCACGGACTCCTTGTTGATCGCTTCGAGCGGAGAAAAGCGCTGCTCTTCGTAGGTTCGGCCGTAGGCCAGCCAGTTCCCCGGCTCGCTCTCGGCATTGATGATCCGAGCGTCATCGATCAGGCCAACGGTCGGCGCGGGTGCCGCGCCGGACCCTGTATCCGCAGCGGTCGGTGCGTCGGTCGAATCCGGCGCGGGCTGTGAATCGCCGCCGGTCGTCATGTAGATCGCACCAGCTGCCAGCAGCACCAGCGCGATGATGATCACGATTCGGTTCATGACGCTCTCCTTCTTCTTTNTTGTTGCCGGTTGTTNGTACCGAATCTCGGCCCTCACCCCGGCAAAGTCAAGCAGCGGGCGNATCAGGCAACCGCATGACTGGTGGTAAGCTTGGCGATCCATCAACGCGCGACACGACCATGGACTACCTGCTGNACGACCTCACTGTCNTTGATGCCGCCACCTTTCTCGCCGGACCCGNCGCGGCGACGATCNTGGGCGACTTCGGNGCGAACGTCATCAAGATCGAGCCGCCCTCCGGAGATACNTACCGCACGCTGGTCGGTCGGCATCCGGTGCCGTATCACTGGCTGCTCACGTCACGTAACAAACGCAGTCTTGCGGTTGATTTGACCGAAGAAGCGGGCCAACAGGTCATTCACAAGCTGATCGGCAGCGCGGACGTTATGACGACCAACTTCCTTCCGGCGCAGCTCGAGCGCTATCAGCTGGAGTACGAGCGCGTCAAAGCGCTGAACCCACGACTCGTGTACGCGCATATCAGCGGCTACGGACTCGAAGGGCCGGACGTCGAAAAGCGCGCCTTTGATATCACCGCGTGGTGGGCGCGCTCCGGGCTGATGGAGTTCGTCCGCGACCCGGGTCAGCGCCCCCTTCAGTCAGCACCCGGCATGGGTGATCACTCCACTGCCGTCGCCATGTTTGGCAGCATCATGACCGGACTCTACCGGCGGGAACGGACGGGCGAGGGCTGCTTCGTCTCAACGTCGCTGGCCGCGACGGGCACGTGGGCGAACGGCATGGCGCTGCAGGGCGTCATCGCCGGCAACGATCTGGGCAAATACCGCCAGGAACGCGACTGGGTCGATCCCTTCATGGCGAGTTACTGCTGCAGGGACGATCGGTGGATCGTGCTCGCAAGCATGGTCCCGATGAAGGAGTGGCCAAAAATCTGCACCGCACTCGGCCACCCCGAATGGACCGAGGACAGCAGATTCGCATCCTTCAAGGCAATCCGGGAGCACCGCAGCGAGCTGGTTGAACTGCTGTCCGGCGCCATCGGCGCAATCACGCTCGATGAACTCAAGGCAGCGTTCGATGAACACGGCGTGACCTGGGGCCCCGTGCAGCCGATGGGTGAAGTGATCCACGACCCACAGCTGCGCGCGGCAGGCATCGTGGTGGAGACGGGCGACGACGATGAGGCCTACCCGCTCACCATCGCGAGTCCCATCAACGTGCGGGAAGCGCCGAAACGCACACCCCGGCGGGCACCCGGGATTGGTCAGGACTCCGTTGCCATCCTCGCCGAGAACGGATTCCAGGAGGACGAGATCCGCAACCTCGTGTCCGGCGGTATCGTCGTGCAGTCGGACGGAGACTGAGGCCGGGCACGTTCCGACCCGTTTGATGTAGAAAGGTTGGCCGTGGTTCTACTCTGTTTCACGAGCCCTGTGCGACGCTCAAGCCATCAGCGCAGAGGGAACTCCGGTGGACGTGCCCCGGTCTGAAAGAAAGAATTCAGCGTCGCGGGGCATCCCATTCGAACAGCCGCTCACGCGCCGGAGTCCCGTCGAGCACGTGGGCGAGATCGTTCCGCATCGGCTTCCCGCAAAACGTTGCATCACAGAGGTCGAGGAACACGCCGGCGTCTTCCTCGGTGTGATCGTGGCCCCCTGACCGATAGTGAATCGTGTTCGCTTCGGGAGCACCCAGCAGGTCGTACACGGGCTGTGTCGCGAGGAACGCCGCCGACGTCCCCACCGGGTTCGCCCAGGTGTCTTGCGTGCCCTCGGTCCGCAGCAGCGGCCGGGGCGCGACGAGCGCCATCAGCCAGTGTTGGTCGAAGGGCAACGTGTCTTCGTGTCCGGCAAAGGCCTCGAACCCAGGCGCCGTCCAGGCCCACCAACGTTCCCTGCTGGTCAGCGCCGCAAGGTCTTCAGACCCCGCCCCCAACACCAGGTAGGACCCCGCTCCCGCGCAGCCCGAACCGGCCGGATTGACCACCTGACAACGCGGGTCCAGAGCCCCTGCGAGCAGCGCCGTCTTGCCGTTGCGCGAATGGCCCGTGATCGCAAGCTGTGCCGCGTCGATTTCCGGGAGGCTCACCATGTGATCGATGGCCCGGTGCGCGCCCCACGCCCAGGCCGCGATCGACCCCCAGGAGAAGGCATCGTGCCCAACCAGCGCCGCATACGCGTCCCGCGCCGGCCCGCGGATCGCCTGACCTATTTCCATGGGTTCGAGCATGTCGTTGGGATAGTTGACGACCACGTACCCCCGCGACAGCGCCGCCTCGTGCGTCTTGCGCCCGACGTAAAGCACTGCAGGCAGACCGTTGGTGCCATGCCCAGGGCAGCGTTCGGCAGACCGCGCAAGCTAAACCCCCGACGGGCACGTGAGCGTGAGTTCGAGGGGGACGGTTCTGCCCGCCCCGCGGACTGGGGCGAACTGCAGTCGATCGACGCGGCGCCTGCGCCCATCGGGGAGTGCCTCCCACGAACCCGTTTCAACGCGCGTCTCTTCGGGGGCCGGCGGCATCGTGCCGTACTGCACTGCAAGCAGGCGTGTCGCGATCTCTTCCCGCCTCGCATCCCAGCCCGCCACCGTGTGCACCGAGCGCCCGTCGTCGAAACGAAACGGATCGGGGAGCGGCGCGTGGATGGTGACCTCACCCACAGGGTTCAGTTCCTGAAGCCCTCGAGATCAGGACCGAACACCGCGCGACCGATCGTGTTGTAGTCACCGAGCGGCGGATGCAGCGATCCTTCGAGGTCGGCGAACCGGGCACGGCCCGCGGCAATATTCTCGGCGGTGTGTTCATCGTCCGGGAGGTGCAGCCCAGGCGACAGTTCGAGGTGAACTTTGTGAATGTAGCCGCCGCCCACTTCGAACACCGACCCTGTCTCTTGCGTCGCCTCGTGACTCAGCCAGACCGCAAGCTGGGCGAGATAGCGCGGCCCAATCTCACTTGCTGCCTGCTGTTCGTTGGTGAATCCCGTCATGCGGCTTGCCGAATAGGGTGCAACCGCGTTCGCCCGAATGCCGTGCTCGGCTCCCTCGAGCGCAAGCGCCTTTGTCAGCCCGATGAGGCCCGCTTTTGCCGCGCTGTAGTGCGCAAACCCGGGGCAGGCGTAGAGTCCGAAGGGAGATGATGTGTAGAGCAGGCGACCGTAACCCTGATTCACCATGTGCGGCCAGGCGGCGTAGCTGCACGCATAACTGCCGCCGACGTGCACGTTCATCATCGTCTCCCAGCGTTCCCGGGTCATCTCGCTGAACTCGGTGCGATAGGCGATGCCTGCGTTATTGAGGACGACGTCAACCCGGCCCCAGGTATCCATGGCGGTTTCGATGATCCGTGCGCCGTCTTCCACCGAGTCATAGCTAGCGACGGCCTCACCGTTCGCCCCGGTGATTTCCGCCACCACCGCATCCGCGGACCGGCGATCGGCACCCACGCCGTCCACAGAGCCGCCAAGGTCGTTGACGACAAGGCGCGCGCCGCGACGGGCAAACTCGTGGGCATAGGCCCGCCCGATCCCATTGCCGGCACCGGTCACGACGACCACCCGATTCTCGAAGGTCAACTCCGCCATCTGTCTTCTCCCGTGGAATGCGGAGCGAGCATACCGCGCCGTCCCGATCGACGTGCCTCACGGGCAGGGAGCGACTGCGGTAGAGTTACGGCTTCGCTTTTTTCCGGGGGACGAGCACGGCATGTTGAATGTGGTAGAGGTTGGGAGCAGCGTCGCCGGCGCGTGGGCAGCGCGCCTCCTCGCGGATCAGGGCGCGGACGTCATGAAACTCGAACCGCCGGGTGGCGATCCGCTGCGACGGGAGGTACCGCTCTCATCCGACGGTGACGATGCGCAAAGTGGTCTCTTCATCGCGACCAACCTCGGCAAACGTTCGGCGACTGCGGACCTTGGGTCATCTGCAGGACGCGCCACCCTCGCGACGCTGCTCGACTGGGCGGACGTTCTGGTGATGTCGCTCAGCGCGAATGAAGCCCGGGCGCTCGAGCTTGATGCGGCACGGATCAGGGTGTCACACCCGAGCCTCGTCGTACTCGCCGTCACGCCCTTCGGGCACGTCGGCCCCTACGCCGATTTCGCGGCAACGGAACTCACACACGCACACGCCGGCGGGTGGGCGTCGATCTGCCCGATGACCCACGAGGATCCCGAACTGCCTCCACTGAAGATGCACGGGCATCACTGCAGCATGATGGCGGGCACCGCGGCCGCGGTGGCAGCACTGGGGGTCGCCTTCGACCGACGGCGTTCGGGCGTCGGAGACTTCATCGACTTCTCCGTCCAGGCGTACGTCTCTTCCGTGCTCGAGTTCGGGACACACGCCTACACCTACAGCGACTGGGTCGTGAAGCGCACCCACCCCCGCTCGGTGGCGCCGTGGAAAATCTTCGAGACCCAGGACGGCGAGATCTTCCTGATGATCATGGAGCCGGACCAGTGGCAGCGTCTCGTGACCTTCATGGACACGCCGGACTGGACAGAACTCGACTTCATGGCCGAAATGGGCTCGCGCGGCGAAAACCGCGACATCGTCCACGCGCTGACCCAGGAGTTCATCGGCAAATGGAAGACGATGGATCTCTACCACGCCTCCCAGGAGCACCGGATCTGCTTCGCTCCCGTCATGCGGTTTGCGGATCTCGATGCCGACGCACACCTGAACGAGCGCGAGTTCTTCCGCACGATCGACCAGCCCGGTCTCGGTCCGATCAAGGTCATCGCCCCTGCCGTGCTGAAAGCGGAGGGTCGCGCCCCCTACTCCGGACCGGCCCCGGCCGCAGGT
The DNA here is from genome assembly GCA_002728675.1 of Gammaproteobacteria bacterium. GTDB lineage: Bacteria > Pseudomonadota > Gammaproteobacteria > Pseudomonadales > Azotimanducaceae. The sequence goes on along the minus strand of PBVL01000039.1, from coordinate 11,612 downwards.
GAACACTCGGACGAGGTCGCGAACCTCGGTGCGGGCACAGTTCCGGACGCTGCATCGCCCCCTCGCCGTCCGCTCGAAGGCCTGCGCGTCATCGACATGACCTGGGTCTGGGCGGGCACCTTTGGCGGCATGAACCTTGCTCATCTCGGCGCGGACGTCATCCGCATCGAGTCATCCGTGCGTCCCGACCTGTACCGGCGCGGCGGCGGCGCGCCTGAGGGCGTCGAGCCAAGCCTGAATACGGCCGGCATGTTCAACCAGTGGAACCAGGGCAAACGCAGCGTTGCGGTTGACCTGCGCCACGCGGAGGGCATCGAGATCGTCAAGTCCCTGGTGGCTGGCGCTGACGTGCTGATCCAGAACTTCGCGACCGGCGTGCTCGCGAGACTGGGCCTGGGATACGAGGTGCTGCGGGAGATCAATCCGCGCATCGTGCTTGCGAACATCAGCGGCTACGGGCAGCGCGGACCCTACAAGGACTACATGGCGTACGGCCCCGCCGTGGGCCCGCTCTCCGGATTGTCCTCGGCGTCCGGCTATCCTAGCGGCGGCCCGGAAGAGACAGGCCTTGCCATGCCGGATCCAACGGCAGGCATTACCGCCGTGTACGGGGTGCTCGCGGCGCTGCACAGACGTGAGGTCACGGGCGTCGGTGAGGAGATCGACGTCTCCCTCTGGGAAGCGAGCGCGGCGCTCAACATCGACGGTTGGATGACCTGGGCGCTCACCGGCAGCGAACCGACACGGATCGGCAATCGTTCGCTGAGCGTCGCACCCCATGGTGCCTATCCCGCGATGGGCATCGACCAATGGGTGACCATTGCCTGCGCAACAGATGAGCAGTGGCAAGCGCTGCGCAGCATCGTGCCGGGCCTCGAAGGCCCGCGGTTCGATACAGTGGAAGGACGCAAAGCGAACGAAGACGATCTGGACGCTGCGATCGCGGCATGGACCCGCGAATACGACCGGTGGTACGTCACCGCCCTGCTGCAGGCCGGCGGAGTCGCCGCCTTCCCCTCAATGACCGTGCAAGACGTGATTGAAGACAGCCACAACCAGGCAAGGGGCTTCATCGAGGCACTGCCGCACCCGGAGGTCGGTGCCCGACGTCACACAGGCATTCCCTACCTGCTGACCGAACGGCCCAACGGCGTGCAGCGGCCGGCGCCCTGCCTCGGTCAACACAGCCGCGAGGTCCTTGGTGACGTGCTGGGGTACAGCGATGAACAGATTGACGCGCTGGATGCCGCAGGCGTGCTCCAATAGGCAGCAGACGGGAGACACCCATGAGCTTTGAGACAATCGATTTCGCAACGGAAGGCAGGGTCGCAACGATCACACTGCAGCGGCCGGAAAAGCTGAACGCCATCTCGATGGAACTCCAGGGTGAACTGCTGACGGCACTCGAGACGGCCGCGGCGGACCCCGGGATTCACGTCGCGATCGTCGCGGCTGCCGGTCGCGCGTTCTCCGCGGGATACGACATCACGGGTGGCAGCACTGGAAGCGGCGGCGGTGTGACGGGCGACCGGGACGGACTCGAGCGGATCATGCGCAACTGGCTTCGAATCTGGGACCTGCCGATCCCGGTCGTGGCAAAGGTCCGCGGATACTGTCTGGCTGGCGGCACGCAGTTGGCCGCAATCTGCGATGTCACCTTCACGGCAGCGGAAGCCAGGGTCGGGACACCTCAGTTGCCCCTCGGCGCCGGCTACGTGGGTTCGATCTGGACCTGGCTGGTCGGCCCGAAGAAGGCCAAAGAGATGTTCTTCCCAACCGGCGAGATGATCAGCGGTACCGAAGCCGCCGACTGGGGCCTGTTCAATCGTGCGGTACCCGACGCTGAACTCGACGCATTCGTCGCCGACTATGCGCGGAAGGTGGCACGTACACCCAAGGAGATTCTCGCGCTGCAGAAGCAGTCGGCAAACCGGATTCAGGAGATCCAGGGGTTTCGCGAGGCGCTGCTGCAGAGCGTCGAGATTGACGCCGTCGCCCACGCCGGCCCGTCGGTGCGTGCCATCAACCAGCACATCCGGGACAACGGCCTGAAAGATGCGCTGCGTGCATTCGACGCGGGCGAAATTCCCTAGGCCCCATCGAGATGAGTCGCCCGCGCCAAACCGACGCTGCGGGGCGCGTATTGGCAACCATGCTATCTGGCGCCCATGGCGGGGTTCGGACGTGCGTTCGCGACAGGGAGGCGCTTGATGCAGACGGTCCTTCGGGCACCAGCTGACAGTCAGTTGGGGGACATTCACGAGGTTGTCCGCCGGGCTTTCGGCAGCGAAACCGAGGCAGACCTCGTGGATTTGCTCCGTCAGCGCGGCAACAGCCGGTTCGAAGCCGTGGCGATGGTGGGTGAGCGCGTCGTCGGGCACATCGTGGCCTCACCAATCGAACTGGTGCCCGCACCCGGCGCTGTCCTACCTGATCTGGCGGCACTCGGCATCGCCCCGCTCTCCGTGGTCCCGGAACTTCAGGGCCAGGGGATTGGCGGTTTGCTCATGCATCGTCTGATCGACGCCGCACGGCATGCTCGCTTCGATGCGCTGTTCCTGCTGGGGCACCCCGGGTACTACCCGCGGTTCGGTTTCGCCCGGAGTCAGGTCGGCAACGAGTACGGCGCGACCGACGCGTTCATGTCCCTCGAGTTGACCGAGAAGTGCCTCGCGGGTCTCCAGGCAACCGCCCGCTACGTGTCAGCCTTCGGCGAGGTTGGCGCCTGAGCCAACGCCACTGCGACGTGTCAGGGCCCGCCGGAAAAGCCCTCGACGGTGAGTTCACCATCGCCCCGGCGGGTGCCGATCGTTGCCTGGTTCTGCAGCCGCTGCTCCATCTCCTGCAGCGTGTCCCACTTGTCTCCAAATTCGCAGACTTCGACACTGATGTGAGAGCCCGCGGTACGGCTCATCCGACACTGGATACGGGACTCACCGTATTCAGCTTCGAAAGTGTCGATATACGCGGTGAGCTGTTCCGCAGCTTCTTCCGGGAACTGCTTCCAGGCGCGATCAAAAAGCTTCTTGATGCGGTCAGACGCTTCTTCGCCGCGTGCGGCCACCCCAAGCCAGGAAATGCCGACCAATGAATTCTGCGGCACGCCCTGACCCTGCAGGAACATGACGCCGAGACGCGCCTGCGCTTCCTTCTGGCCCAGCTTTGCGGCCGCCTGCAGATAGGGGGCCGCTTCCTCGTACCGCTCATCGTTCGCCAGCTTGAAGCCCCAGCGCTGGGCATCCAGGATGTCCTTTGCGGTGAACTCGTCACCTGGCAGATCGACGGGGGTCTCCGCCATGCTCAGGTTCGCAACCAGCATGAACACCGTCGCCGCAATGAGTGTGATTGTTTTCCTCATGGTCTGATCACTCGTGTTAGCCGCGATCCAGCCTACCAAAGTGAACTTTGCGTTGGCTACGCCCAGAGGCTCGCGTCTCGTCATCAGCAGCACGGCAGCCGCGCCGGTCCCGCCGATCACCTCCAGGTCCGGGCGCACCTCACCGCCGCTGCCTCCGTTCCGGGAATGCTCCTCACTTCCAGAACCTGCCCCCTCGCGTTAGGCTGGCCGCTCGTCTGTACACCGGCATACCACAAGGAGACCGTCATGCTCGGATACGTCACGATCGGCACCAGCGACATGGACAAAGCCTGCGCATTTTACGATGCACTGCTCGGCGAAATCGGCGCCAGGCAACTCATGGGCATGGACCGCATCAAGTTCTACGGCAGCGGCGAAGGCGCCATGCTGGCGATCTGCATCCCGTACAACGAAGAGGCGCAGGCCGCGGGCAACGGCAACATGATCGCAATCCCCGGTGGCTCGCGCGAAGGCGTCGACAGACTCTACGCCAAAGCGATGGAACTCGGCGCCACAGACGAAGGTGAGCCGGGCGAACGCATGCCGGTGTTCTACGGCGCGTACGTACGGGACCTCGACGGCAACAAGCTCTGCTTCTTCGAGATGAAGACCGGCTGATTGCCGTTTCCGGGGCTACCGTCCGGACGAGCCCGTCCGGGCCAGCCGGCACGCGCTTGCGCTCCCGGCGATACGCGCGCAACAATCGAAGCGAATTTGCTGTGGAGCGCACGCATGTTTCTTCGAGGTATCAAGGTCCTGGACCTGGGTTCCTATGTGGCCGGGCCCGCCGCAGCAACTGTCATGTCGGACTTCGGCGCCGACGTCATCAAGATCGAACCCCTCGACGGTGACCCCTATCGCCGACTGCTCGGCCGTGCCGTCGAGGTTTACCCAAACTTCTTCTGGGATCAGGACTCACGCAACAAACGCAGCCTTGCGATCGACTTCACGACGGACGACGGCTATGCGCTCATCGGGAAGCTCGTACGGCAGTCGGACGTTGTCGTCACCAACTATCGGCCGGAGTTGCTGGCCCGTCATCGCCTCACGTACGACGACCTCGCTGCGTTGCGCTCTGACGTCATCTACGGGCAGGTCAACTCCTACGGGCTGGAAGGGCCGGACAGGGACCGAACGGGCTTCGAGAACCGCCTGGTGGGCCCGAAGCGGCCTGATGGACCATGTGCGGCGTCCGCTGGGCGCGCACTCGATCTCGGCTCCCGGAATGGGCGACCACGCAACCTGCATGTCACTGTTCGGCGGCATCATGGCCGCCCTTTATCGCCGCGAGAAAACCTCAGAGGGTGCCCACGTCTATACGTCCCTGCTCGCGAACGGTGCCTGGTCCCACAGCATGCTGATCCAGGGCGGTCTGGTGGGGTTCGACCTGTCGGACCAGGCGACACCGGATGACCTGAAAGCCACCCCGTTGGCAACAATGTACGAGACCTCGGATGACCGGACGCTGCTCCTCTGCATTCTGAACCCGGTCAAGGAGTGGGCCGGATTCATCCGCGCGCTTGGTTCGCCCGCGTGGGCGTCTGAGCCCCGCTTCGCCGATCCGGAGCAGCGTGTGGCAAACGCCGCGGACCTGCACGGTCTTCTGGCGGACCTGTTCCGCAATGACACGGCGAACCACTGGCGCGAACGGCTCGACGCCCAGGCGATCACCTACAGCATTGCTTCGAACATCTCTGATGTCATCAACGATGAGCAGCTCTACGCGAACGACATCCTGACACCCATGTCGGAAGGGCCACAGCTCTATGCCCACACCGTGAACAGCCCGATCTGGATCAAGGGCGTGGAAAAGACGCAACCGGTCGCCGCGCCGGACGTCGGCCAGCACACCGACGCCGTTCTGAGTGAGCTTGGATTGTCGGGCGCGGAAATCGACGCTCTCGTCCGTGCAGGTACGGTAGGGCGATCAGCGTAAGGGGGGGCGTGACCGGCCAGGGCACCCGGGTCACCTGTGCGAATCGATCAGAGTGACATCCCGATCCGGGTCTTCGGGGGTCCCGCTTGCCGGTCCCTCCCCCCTCCTTTGCGGCTCACGCCTCCGGCTTCGGCCGCCGGACCCAGCGACTGGTCTTCCCGACGTCTTCGATGGGCTCACCTGCTTCCTGCCAGCCTTTGAAGCCCGGCTCCAGATGAGCCACGTTGGAAAAGCCCATGTCCCTGAGCGCGAGCGTGGCGTAGACCGAACGGCCGCCTCCCGCACAGAACACCACAGTGCGGCGATCCTCCTGGAAATAATCGCGGAAATACGGTGAGGCGGGACTGGCCCAGAACTCGAGCATGCCCCGCGGGCAATGCGTCGCGCCCGGGATGGAACCAAGATCGACGGTCTCCTGGACTTCACGCAGGTCCAGCAGCAGGAGGTTGCCGTCCGCGTCCATCTCCCGCTTCAGATCGTCCACCGAGAGATTCTCGATGTCCTGTTTCAGTTCTTCCACCTCGGCGAAGATGTCTTTGATGGTCATGCTTACTCCCTCTTTTGTGCTTTCTCGCGTTTGGTTCGTTTTCCCGCTTCCTGATCCACCGCTGCTGATTCGCGTGACGCTCACTCGCCGGCAAGCAGCGCCTCGAGCCGGTACTGATCCGCTGCGAAGTTGCGGATGCCTTCGGCAAGTTTCTCCGTCGCCATCGCATCTTCGTTCATCCGCCAGCGAAACGCCGCTTCGTCGCCCGCCGGGCGGTCAATCGCCTCACCCGTCGTGGATGGATCGAGACGCCGGCGCAGCGTCTCGTCACTTGCCTCCAGCTCTTCGAGGAGCTGCGGGCTGATCGTCAGGCGATCACAGCCCGCGAGCTGCTCGATCTCACCGAGGTTCCGGAAGCTCGCACCCATGACGATCGTGTCGAAGCCGTGCTGCTTGTAGTAGTTGTAGATTCGCGTAACCGACAGCACACCCGGGTCCTCGGCGTCGGGATAGCCCTCACGGCCCTCGGCTGCCTTGTACCAGTCGAGAATCCGACCGACAAACGGCGATATCAAAGTAACTCCAGCCTCGGCGCAGGCCGCCGCCTGAGCGAAGCTGAACAACAGAGTGAGATTGCAGTTGATGCCGGACTTCTCGAGAATCTCCGCAGCGCGGATTCCCTCCCAGGTGGACGCAATCTTGATCAGGACACGCTCCGGACCAACCCCGGCGTCAGCGTAGAACCCGATGAGTCGCTTCGCGCGCACCACGGTCGCATCCGTGTCGAAGGACAGACGCGCATCCGCTTCGGTCGAGACGCGTCCCGGAATGATCTCGAGGATTCTGCAGCCAAGGCTCACGGCGAGACGGTCCGTGCAGAGCTGCATCTGCTCGGTCGCGTCGCCCGGCTGCTTCGCGGCCCAGTCCTTTGCTTCGGCAACGAGTTCGCGATACTGCGGCATGGCCGCCGCCTTCAGAAGCAGCGACGGATTGGTGGTCGCGTCGAGCGGCTTGTACCGTGCGATCGCCTCGACGTCGCCCGTATCCGCGACCACATCGGTCATCGACTTCAGTTGTTCCAGCTTGTTCATCGTGCGGCCCTCACTTGTAGGCGGAGTATACCCACGGCCGGCGCGCCCCCACGTCGACTGCCTTGTTGCAGGGCCAGTGGCCGCGTAGCCTGTCGCCCGGGTACCTGACCGCAGCAACGCGGCCCTGGAAAACGGAGCACACGGCGCCGTCACCCGCATTGACGAAGAGGACAAGGCATGGCGGCACTGACAGGGCTTCGCATACTCGATATGACCCAATGGGAGGCGGGCACGGCCTGCACGCAGGCGCTTGCGTGGATGGGCGCCGATGTCGTGAAGATCGAGCAACCCGACGTGGGCGATCCAGGCCGCGGTCGCGCGCGGGGTGAGCCTGTCGACTCGGAGTACTTCATCAACTGGAACAGCAACAAACGCTCGGTCACCCTGAACCTCGCGAGTCCCGAAGGCCGCCAACTGTTGCTCGACATGGTGCCCAGGTACGACGTATTCGTTGAGAACTACGGCCCCGGGGTCGTGGAGAAACTCGACATCGGCTACGACGTGATGCGCGGGATTCATCCGGAAATCATCTACATGCGCATCAAGGGTTTCGGCACCACCGGTCCCCACGCGCACTACAAGTGCATGGACATGGTGGCGCAGGCGGCGGCCGGCGCCTTCTCCATCACGGGCAATCCGGACGGTCCGCCCATGCGTCCGGGCCCCACCATGGGTGATTCCGGAACCGGCACCCAGGCCGCGCTTGCTATCGCGGCGGCATGGGCGCAGAAGCTGCGCACCGGCAAGGGTGAGTTGATCGAACTCGCCATGCAGGAGGCGATGACCTACTACGTGCGTACGGCCATCTCCCGGACCAACTTCGGGGAACGTCCGACGCCCCGCATGGGCAACGGTGACAATCCGTTCGTCTCGCTCTACCCCTGCAAACCGTTTGGTCCAAACGACTATGTGTTCGTGATGGCGGTAAACCCACGCATGTGGCAGGCGGTCGGGAACGCGATCGGCGTGCCCGATCTGATGGAAGACCCGCGGTTTGCGAGCGCCCCCGCGCGTCAGGCCAACGAGGCAGCGCTGCGGGAAACGATCGGCGCCTGGGCACGCGAGCGTACGAAGGACGAGGCGATGTCCATTCTCGCGGAGGCCGGCATCTGCGCCAGCCAGGTGTACGAGACGAGCGATCTCTTCAGCGACCCACATCTCATCGCACGGAACTTCATCCAAGAAGTCGATCACCCGGACCGTGGCACCGTCCGATTGCTGGGACTGCCGGCGCGCATGGACAGCAACGACACGCAGATCACCGCAGCGCCGCTCCTCGGTCAACATACGTCCGAGGTGTTGGGTGAGGATCTCGGGCTGTCCCCGGACCGGCTCGCGGCACTGAAGGCCGCCGGCGCGATCAGCGGCGACTAGCCGCCGAGCGCATAGTAGAAGAACCAGTAGTGCTCGAGTTCGACGAATCGGCTCGAACCCGGTCTGGCCGCCTGCCGCACCACCGCTTCGAGTTCCGATGCAACGGGGAAGTTCTTCAATACCTCATATTCCTTCCCGGCGTCGGTCTCGCGCAACTGGTACGTGTTTCCCGCTTGGTCCGTTCGCGCGATGGGCAGCCGTCGACACTGCGCGGCCGAGTTGTCGACGATCACCACACTTGCGCCAGGTGCGAGACAGGCGTGCAGTGCGCGGAACCAGTCGGCGCGCCGTGCGATCGGAATGTGCGAGAACCAGAGTCTGGCGAACGCCCCGGAGAACCCCCCGCCCACGTCGTTCAGGCCATACGCGTCAGCAACCCGGGTCTCGACCGGACAGGCAAGCGGCCGCGCGGGCACCTGCCGCAGGGCTTCGAGAGCGGTGTCCGTTGCACAGATGCTGGTCGCGCGCAGGCTGATGCACTGAGTCCAGTAGCCAGTTCCCGCCGCGATCTCCAGGACGGCACGATCCGCCAACGCGGCGGGTATCGCCGCTTCGAGCCAGCGAAGGTCGTCCTGGCGCTCGGGATAGGCATAGACGCGGTCGTACACAGGCGCGCGCTCCCGGTAGTAGGCGCGCATGGCGTTATCCCTGCTCACGCGGACATCTCGTGGCGGCCCATTGCCTCCGTGAACGTGACCACGCGCGGCTCCGTCGCAACGATGAGCGTGTACTGCTCATAGTAGGAGGCGCGACCAATCCCCTGGAGTTCACGATGTCGTGGATGCTCACGCCACGCGGTGAGGTGGGCCTCGGTATCTCACTCGTGGATGGAGACCTACTCGCCGTCATCGGCGCTGAACGACTTGAAGCTGACGAACCCGGGCATGGACTGCGCCAGTTCCAGGAGCTCATCAGCGCGGGCACCGTACTCTGACAGAGCCGGCTCTTTGACCCTGGACCGAAAGATGACGACAACCATCGGGACTCTCCGGGAAGCGAGCCGACTATTGTCCGGGAATCGTCCCGGGTTGCCAGCGTCGCCTCAGGCAATGACGCCGGCATCGACAAGACGCGCGATCTCCGCGTCATCGAGCCCAAGGGTTGCCTCGAGTACTTCGCGGGTCTGACCGCCCAATGCCGGTGGCGGGCGCTCGTAGACGAGCTCCGAGCGGGAGTACCGGATTGGATTCGCGACCCCGGGCACGCCGTCAATCTCGCGTTGCAGGCCCCGCGCGGCAACCTGCGGCTCGGCGAACACCTCATCGATCCGGTTGATTGGACCCGCCGGCACGCCATTCGACTCGAAGACCGCAAGCCACTCGGCCGATCCACGGGACGCCAGGGGTTCCTCGAGCAACGGGACAAGCGTGGTGCGGTTGGCGACCCGCGACGCGTTGTCGGCGAAGCGTGGGTCCGACGCGAGGTCCGGCTTGCCGATCGCCTCGCAGAAGCGCACGAACTGCGCGTCATTCCCGACCGCGACAATGACATGCCCATCGGCGGTCGCGAAGGTCTGATACGGCACGATGTTCGGGTGTGCGTTGCCCAGTCTCCCGGGCGCCACGCCCGAAACGAGATAGTTCGTCGCCTGATTCGCAAGCGCCGCAACCTGCACGTCGAGCAATGACATGTCGATGGCCTGACCGCGCCCCGAACCTTGGCGTTCGTTGAGCGCCGCGAGGATCGCGATGGTCGAATAGAGCCCGGTGAGCACGTCCGCAAGTGCCACACCAACCTTTTGCGGCCCCCCGTCGGGAGCACCTCCGGTGGACGGCCGCTCGCCAGTGATACTCATCAGGCCCGCCATGCCCTGAATCATGAAGTCGTAGCCTGGCTTGTCCCTGAGCGGGCCCGTTTGCCCGAAGCCGGTGATCGAGCAATAGATCAGCCCCGGGTTCTCCTCCGACAACTCTGCGTAGCCGAGTCCGCGTTTGTCCATGTCGCCCGCCTTGTAGTTCTCAACGAGGATATCGACACCGGCGGCGAGTCGACGCACCAGGGCCTGGCCCTCGGGGTGAGCGAGGTTGACGCAGATAGAGCGTTTGCCGCGATTCGCGGCCAGGAAGTACGCCGACCGACTGTCGCCCTCGGGGCTCTCGAAGAACGGAGGCCCCCATGCCCGGGTATCGTCGCCGGACCCGGGACGCTCGACTTTGATCACGTCAGCCCCGAGGTCGGCGAGTGTTTGCCCAACCCAGGGCCCTGCCAGAACACGACTCAGATCGAGTACGCGAATGCCCGCGAGCGGTGCAGAGTCAGACACAACGGTATTCCTGCAAGGTGACGCGGCATTCTAGCGCGGTCCGGGGGTGCCTCTGCGCCGCGGCCCGGTGGCGACCGCGCTTGCTCAAACCTCTTCGACAACGAACGACACAGGCCGCGCCGTGTCGCCCACGGCGATCGCCGAGCAGAGTTCCGCCTATCCCCTGGCGATGTCGACCCGCAGGCCCGTCAGGTCACCCCGCCGAGTGCCCCATAAAACACTGTCTCGCAAACGGTCCGCGGCAGACGCGCGTCGCCACTCAGCGTCAGAATAGTTCAGAATCCCGTCGCTCCAGGCTATCGAACTCCGACATGACGAACGACACAACAGGCGCCTCCGCCCCTCACGCCACCCGTCCTTTGGGACACGGGTTCTACTATCAGGACTGGCACGAAGGCTGGACCTTTCAGACGCTGACCCGAACCATCACGGAGACCGACATCCTCAATTTCGTGGGCGTGTCCGGCATGACCGAGGAGTTGTTCACGTCCGCCGAGTACCTTGCCGAGCACACCTCGTTCGAAGGGCGCCTCGTACCCGGGGCACTGGTTTTCTCGATGGCGGAGGGTCTGGTCATCCCTGCTACGATTGCCCGGACGGGAATCGCGTTCCTCAACATGGAACTGGACATCAAAGGGCCCACATTCGCCGGCGACACGATTCGCGTCGAGGGCACGGTGACTGAGATCCGGCCCACGTCGAAAGGAAATCGCGCACTCGTGCGAACCGAGAACCAGGTCGTCAATCAACGAGGCGAAACCAGCATGATCTACACCCCGCTACGCATGATGCGGGGCCGACCGGAGATGGCAGATGAATGAGACTCACGCGGGGCGTTACCTCACCGCAGCGTTGCTGGTCGTGTTGGCGCAGTACGCGCCGGCGGATGGACACAGCGACAAACCGACAGGAACGACCACCATCTGCAGCAAGGATGGTGTCGAGCGGACAGTCAGCGTGGAATACGAAACATCAGCAAGCGTGCCCTGCCTCGTGAAGTACGAGAAGCCGGACCGCCTGGAGTATCCGTGGCGGGCGGAACGCGAGGTGGGCTACTGTGAAATCAAGGCCGCGTACCTCGTCGACCGACTGCGCGGATTCGG
>PBVL01000038.1 GCA_002728675.1 Gammaproteobacteria bacterium | reverse complement strand
AGGCCTATCGGCCGGCGGAGCCCGCGATTGTGCACACGATGGTCATTCTCACGGTCGAGGACCTCGAAGCAGCGATCAGCGCCGCGGAAGAAGCGGGCGGCAAACTGCAGAAGCGCCCATGCCCCCGTCGTGCTGGCGCACGTCGAAGACACCGAAGGCAACGTGGTTCAGTTTGCCCAGCCGAGGCGCTGAACGCGGGGCGCATCAGTGTGGGGCTTCGGGGGCGGCACCGGCCGGAACGTGGAGGGTGGCGCGACCCGCAAGCGCGCTCAGGCGGCGACCGGGTCTTCCCAGCGATCTTTCAGTTCCCGGTAAGCATCGGGTGACTCGATCCGCAACTGCTCCCGGACTTCTTCGATGGGCCGCGTCAGCAGGGCTTCCCAGTCTTGCCCCGGCAGCCATGCTGCTTTGCGCCCGGCCTGAAACGCATGCCAGTTTGCGCCGAAGACCGATTCGCCACGTTCGCGTGAGATCTTGATTGCCCCGATCAGGCAGATGACGGCAACACCCGGGTTCCGCAGTTGTGCGTAGCTGAATGCGAGCAGGCAGTCCTCACCCAGGGTGTCGCGGCCGTAACCGGTCAGCACGTGCCACAGGTCATGCATGTCGCGGGTACGCGACGCGTAGCGTTTGAAGTCCTCGTCCTGGAAATTCAGGCCAACCTCGCTGGCATCCACCAGACCGTCGGCGGAGAGATTCTGTGTCTCCACAAACTCGAGGTAGGCGCGTCCGAACGATCCGGCCGGCATCGCACGCAGCGCGTCCCGGTCCCGCAGGGCGTCGACCAGGTCCCGCTCTTCGTTCAGGACCCTGCGACCCATCGGCGTGCCGCAGAAACGCAGGAACGAGCGGTAGACCGAGTTGCCCGAGAGCGCTTTCAGTATGATGAAGACCTGCTCCGTGCGCTCCGGGTTGGCCATCAGGGTCTTGAGGGCGCGGGCGGCGACGAGGGGCTGCATGGGGTTCCGCTGTGACATTGGGGTTCCAGTCATTATCAACATCAGTGTGGACAAGTGCATGATGGAGTTATCTACATGGATGTCAATAGTATAGGACGACAATGGTGGCGCCCGGATCGGCTGGTGACGAGAAAGAGGGTGGTGGTGGCCCGGCGCGGCCCGACCGACCCCGCCGTGCCCGGCGAACGCCGGAGGCGGCGCGCCGACTGGTTCTCGATGCAGCGGCGGCCCGGCTCGAAGAGCGCGGCCTCAAAGGTCTGAACGTCGTCGACATCGCGCGGGATGCAGGGATGACCCACGCCACCGTGCTGCACCACTTTGGCAGTGCCGAGAAGATGCAGCGGGCGCTGGTCGAGGATATGACGGGGACGTTGCTGCGCGACATGGTCATCGCCCTCGGGGGCGACCGTGAACTCGACGGTGGCGAGTTGTGTGTACAGTTGTTCGAGGCGCTGTCGGCAAAAGGTCACGGCAAACTGATTGCCTGGGCGTCGGTCACGGATCAACGCATTGCTTCTGAGTCGGGCGACGGCGAGCGCGGCGCGCTGTTCTCGCAACTCGTGGGGACCCTGTCCAAGCGGCTTAAAGTTGACGAAGCCACGGCCCGGCACATGGTGTTCCTGACCGCGACGTCCGCGCTCGGGGCGGCGCTCATGGGGGATGCACTTGCGCCGCTGATCGGACTGTCGCGCGAAGAGTCGGCCGCTTTCCCTGAGTGGCTCTCGGCTAGGATGGACCACATCGTCGAAGACGGCTGAGGGAGTGAGGGTGGGGTTTGTGAGCCAAAATCGGCTCATGGTTTATTGCGCGGAGGAAGGGATGAAGCTGAGCGTCGAAGGCGCGACCCTGGAAGTCGAATGTGCGGGACCGGCCGAGGCCCCTCCGGTGCTCCTGTGGCACGGCGCTGCGTGCACGTTGCGCCAATGGGACCTGGTTGTGGACGATCTCCGGGACAGGTTTCGCCTGATTCGGTTCGACGTACGCGGAGCGGGGCAAAGCAGTCCGGCGGCAGATCCTGCCCAGTACTCGTTCGAGCAGTACGGCCGCGATGCCCTCGCGATTCTCGATCACTTCGGAGTCGAGCGAACGCATGTGTGGTCAATGGCGTGGGGTTCGCGGGCGGCACTGGCCTTCTGCTCCCTGCATCCGGAGCGCGTGCTCTCCGCAGCGTTCTTCGATGCGAGTGTCGATGCGGCCGATCCCAAGGCGCAGCGCGAGGGCGGCAAGCGGGCGCGGAGTCTGCAGGACGCGGCCGGGATTCAGCGGTTTCCCATGCCGGAAGGCTGGAACACCCACGCGAATGGTCAGGACGTGGTCAACGCGTCGCTCGGGGCCGCGCGCTCGTTCGATCTGCCGGCCGCGGTTGCGCGCCTCGGGATGCCGGTGCTGGTGGCGACGGGCGCCCATGATCCGAACCTCGCCTCGAGCCGACGTATCGTGGCGGCCGCGCCGGATGCATGCCTCGTGGTGATGGAGAACGTCGGCCATGGCTCAGTGCTGCAGAGGCCTGATCTCGCCGCCGCGACCTTCACGAACTTTCACGCGGGACTGGCGCTTAACTGATCGGTCAGGCGCGCTCTCACAACAACCAACCAGGACCAGAACTATGGAACAAGCAGACGACCTGCGCGCCGAAGGCGCTGCACTGTACGAACTGCTGCAGGGCATCGGCGATGACGAGTGGTCGCGGGTCACGCCGTTCAAGAACTACACCGTCCACGACGTCATCTCGCACCTGCACACGACGGACCTGGCCGCCACGGTGGCGCTGCGGGAACCCGAACGGTTTCGCGATCAGGCAGCGCGCCGCGACCCGGCGCTGCGCATCACGAGCGGGGGTGAGTCTCCGTCAGACATGGACGGGCCGACACTGCGCGAGCAGTGGATGACCTATCTCAACGAGCTGTGTGACCTGCTGGATGGGGTTGATATCAAGAAGAGGGTGCCGTGGTTTGGGCCCGACATGAGCGTGCGCATGTTCGCCTCCGCGCGGCAAATGGAGACATGGGCGCACGGTCAGGATATCTATGATCTGCAGCGTGCGCCCCGTACGGACACCGATCGCATCCGCAACATCGCGCAGATTGGCGTGCGCACCTACGGCTGGACGTTCGTGAACCGGGGAGAACCGGTTCCCGAGCCGGCTCCGTACGTCCACCTCACTGCTCCGTCGGGAGACATCTGGGAGTGGAACGACCCGGACGACTCGAACTGCGTGCGCGGCGATGCCGTCCAGTTCTGTCACGTCGTCACGCAGGGGCGCAACATCGCGGACACGACCCTCGACGTCGTCGGTGAGAACGCGACGAAGTGGATGGCGGTCGCGCAGTGTTTCGCCGGTGGCCCGGAGGAGCCGCCCGCTCCGGGCGAGCGCGCCTGGTCGTGACCGGAGTCCAACGATGAGTCAGACCCACCTGACGGCGGAGCAGAAGGAGCGTCTGGTCCGCGACGGCTTTGTCGTGATCCGTGGCGCAATCCCGCAAGCTCTTGCGGGCCGTGCGAAAAGCCTCATCAACGACAGTCTGCCGAAAGACGAGCGGCGCCTCCTCGTTCCGGGCGAGCTTGCGACCCATCCGGACGTGATTGGCCTCTTTAACGACACCTGCCTGCCGGAACTGATGCGCAACACGATGGGTCCATTCCCGCCCGTCATCAGTTGCCAGGTTGCGGTGACTCCCGGCAACGATCGACTGGGTGGTTCGCCGTTTGCCCACGTCGACGGGAGCTGGGGCGGGGTGATCCCGACCTCGCCGGACGAGATTGACGAAGCCGCGGGGCGGCCGAGGGACGCGGCGCGCTGGTTCGGCGAGAATGACGACAAGCGTGGGACCAACGACGGGCAGCTTTGGCAGGACCCGGACCGGCGCATTTCGCTCGGTTCCTACACGGCGCTGGTGGGTGTCTGCCTGAACGATCAAACGGAACCCGGTAACGGTCAGTTCGCGGTGTTGAAAGGGCTGCACCGCGCGGTCGAGCGGGCGTTCCGGCGCCAGCGTGACGCCGGCAGCGTGATCGGACCGGAGGGGCTTGACTGGCCCCGCATCAGAATTGGCGAGAGCGGGCGTCCTTTCCTGAACGGATTACCGGACGCAGTGCGCGCCGCGGCCAACGCTCCGGACCGCGAGACATTCGAGCACGAGGCCTGGCCCTGGCCCGAGCTCACACCGGTGTTGCTCGATCAGGGTGACGCGGTCATTGCGCTGCACAGTTGCCCACATACGCCAACGCCAAACCACGGGCCGAATCCGCGGATGAACATCTACTTCAGAATCCGGCGTCTGCGTGAGGACAACCCGCACGAAGGCACGAGGCGGCTGGGGCACGGCGTCAGCGATCACCTCGATCGCGGCTACTACGGGCAATTCCTCGAGTACCCCGACAGCTACGATCCCTGGCAGACGTCGATCGACAGACTCTGCGATCACTGGAGTGAGTGGGACGGACTGCGGCCAGAAGTAGAGCGCATGCGAGCAGCCGGCTGAGGCAGCAACGGGTCTCAGTGCAGCTTGATGTATGCTCGACGCCAAATCGCCGGCTGATTCGGGACGTGCCTGTCCGGTCATCTCCGGCATCCCATCTGACTGTGAGGCATCGGAACACCATGAAGGTACAAAGCGTGCGCTACACGCCGGGCGGAGGCTCGGATCTCGTCGACATCGAAGTAGGTGAACCCGGCCGCGGAGAGGTCCAGATCGAGGTGGCCGCATGCGGTATCTGCTCGTGGGACCTTGCGACCTTCAAGGCTGGCAGCGACTCGAAGTACGCGGCGCCTCCCGGGCACGAAGGCGTTGGCTATGTCACCAAGATTGGCGAAGGCGTCAGGGGTTTCGAGATTGGCGATCGGGTCGCAGGCGGTGGTTTTCAGCAGGTGCGCAACATGCACGTGCGCAGCGTGTACAAGATCCCCGACTCGAACCTCGAAGACCATCATTGGGTCGTGGAGCCTGCGTCCTGTGTCGTGACCGGCATTGATCACTGCAATCTGAAGGCCGGGGAACGCCTGGCCATGGTCGGTTGCGGGTTCATGGGCCTCATGATGATTCAGGGTCTGAAGGGCATGGGTGCCGATCAACTCGTCGCGCTGGATGTCGATCAGTCCAGGTTGGACCTGGCCCTCGAACAGGGCGCGACCGAGGCCTGGAACGTGACGGATGACGGCTTCGAGGATGTGCTTGCGGACCTGCGGACGCGCAACTTCGATGTTGTGGTCGACACGACCGGTGCGCAGCCCGGCCTCGATCTCGCGACGGATATCGTGAAGCGGGGCGGCAAGATCAACCTCTTCGGCTGGCTCAAGGGTGAGGTCGCGACGTTCAACCCGAGTACCTGGCACGGGAAGGGCATCACGATCGTCAATTCCTCTCCGTCCGCCGCGATTCGCGATCCGTTTCCGCCCGCCATCCGACTGATGGAGAAAGGCATCATCGACCTCAAACCGCTGGTCACCCATGTGGTGCCCCTCGAAGAGTACGCGTCGTTCATGCAGGGCGTGACCTCGGGCGAGGTGGGCGGCTACATCAAAGGGGTCGTCAGGCTCTGACCACCGGCGCAGCCGCTGAGGCTGCGGACACAGCGGCCGCGCGCCGCGGACACGCTCATGGTCGGTCCACACTACAGTTGGCTGGTTGTGGCACTCACGGTGCTCAACCAGGCGATCAGCGTTGGTATTCTGATCTACAGCTTTGCGCTGTTCGTCGTGCCCTGGCTCGACGCGTTCGACGTGAACCGCGGTCAGCTGATGGTCGCGATCTTCCTGCTGCAGATGTCGGTGGGGTTCGCGAGCCCGGTCCTCGGGCGATGGCTCGACACGTGCTCGATACGGGTGCTCGTCGTGGCGGGTGGAGTCGCGACCGGTCTCGGGTTGTTTGCGCTGTCCCAGGCGACCGCGTTCTGGCAGATCATCCTGATCCACATGACGCTGCTGCCGCTGGGGATGGTGTTGTGCGGCACGCTCGCGTCACAGACGATCGTCAGCAAGTGGTTTACCGAAAACCGGGGCGTCGCCATCGGGGTGTCGGCGGCGGGTACGTCCCTGGGGGGCTTCCTGTTCCCGCTCATCACGGCGCAGTTGATCAGTCTGTTCGGATGGCAGAGCACGCTGGTCGTCCTGTCGACGGCGGCGTTCGTGTTGTTGGTTCCGGCAAACCTCTGGATCCTCCGCGTGCCGCCGCCGCCGCCGCGACCCGTACCGGCGGGCGGTGAGGCGCACATCGATGCGCGGGTGTGGACCGATCGCGAGATACTGACGACACGCATGTTCTGGATTCCGGTTGCGGCCCTCATGCCCATGAACGCGGCTTTCGGAGGCGTGCAGTTCAACCTTGGTGCCTATGTCTCCGATCTCGGCTTCGAGCAGTCGTTTGCGGCGCAACTCATCGCGATCACTTCGCTCGGCATGATCGCCGGCAAGTTCCTGTTCGGCTGGCTGGGCGACTCGGTGGATCACCGTAAACTCTACTGGTTCATGGCGGTCTCGCTTGCGATCGCGATGGGGCTCTATATCGGGCAGCCGGGTGCTGGCGAACTCCGTCTGGCGGCCGTGCTGCAGGGCATAGCGACCGGTGGCGTCATGCCGATGATGGGGATCGTCTACTCGTCGCGCTTTGGCACGTTCGCGTTCGGCAAGGTGCTCGGCTACGTCAACATGTTCCTGATGATGGGCGCCTTCGGGTCGATCCTCTCGGGCTGGCTGTTCGATGTCACCGGGAGCTACGACTACGCGTTCATGGCCTTCCTCGCGCTGGTCGTGCCGTGTGCAGTTGCGATGTACTGGTTGCCGCCACCGGCCCCAACGGTCCGCGTGGAGTGGGCTGCCTGACGGGTTGTTCCTGACCGCTGGCAGTCGAAGCCCAGGCGCGGTTTGCACCAGGCTGGCTGATCGCTCGGTGCCGTTTGCCTCATCAGCGGCAGGGACTGAGAATGGCACTTCGTCTGAGAAAGGACCAGGTGATGGACCCAGCATGTCTGCAGAATGCGCTCAGCGATGAAGAGCGCAGAAAGTTCGAGGAGGACGGCTACCTCGTTGTCGAAGACGCGCTGCCGCCAAGTGTCGTCGCGCAACTCGAGGGCCTCGTCGACCAGTTGGGTGAGTCCCGCGCGGAGGAGGTCGAGCCCGACGGTCGCCTGCACCTGCGCGACTTCCTGAAGTTTCACCCCGCGTTCCTCGATCTCCTCGACTGGCCGACGACGTTCCCGAAAGTCTGGGGCGTCATGGGTTGGCACATCCAGCTCTACATCGCGCACATTGATATAACGCCACCCCTCCCGGCGGAGGCGCGTCAGGAGGCGCGGCTCAGCTGGCACCAGGACAGCGGGCGCCTCAACATCGAACTCGAAACGGAGCCCCAGCCGCGGATCTCGATGAAGGTTGGTTACTTCCTCACCGACACGTCGGAACCGGGGCGGGGCAACTTCTGGGTGGTACCGGGCAGCCACAAACGGAACTCACTCGATCTCCCCGAGGATGAAACGGCCCAACCCGAAGGCGCGGTGCCCGTCTGCGTCAAACCCGGGGCCGCGGTCTTTTTCGACAGGCGATTGTGGCACTCCCGGAGCCCCAATCATTCCGATATCACCCGTAAGGTGATCTTCTACGGATACAGTTTCAGGTGGCTGCGACCCCGGGACAATCTGCGGATCGAAGATTATCCGGAGGTGCTGGACCCGATCCGCAGGCAACTGCTTGGCGCCAGCCGCGACGGTCACGGCTACTCGTCCCCGGAGCCGGAGGACGTACCCCTGAAACACTGGATCGCGGAGCACGCGGGTGACGAAGCAGTCGCACGCTGAGTCGACACTGAGGGACAAGCATGAGCGTTGAGGTAAACGGCATTGCGCATATTCAGTTGACGGTCAGCGACGGGCCAGCCTGTCTGCCGTTCTGGGAGTCGCTGCTGCACTTCCTGGAGATGCAGACACTGATCAGCAACGAGACCACGCTGTACTGCATCGGCAGCCGCACCGGGATCCTCGTCCGCGAGGCGCCCGAAGGCAAACGTGAGCAACGATTCGATCAGGATAGGAGCGGCCTGCATCATCTGTGTTTTCGTGCGCGCTCGCGCGAGGACGTCGACGAGATTTATCGCTTCGTGTCGACCGAGACGGCCGCGACGATCGTGCACGGTCCGGAGGACGGATCGCATTTTGCGCCAGGCTACTACTCCATCCTGTTCGAGGATCCCGACGGGATTCGGATCGAGGTGAATCACGTGCCGGGCCGGGGACACTTCGGTGACGGCGGCCGACTGGGCCCGGGGGGAACCGGACCGGCGAATCGCTACGGTGACGATGGCCTGACCGACGCCTGACTCCGGCTGCCCGGCGTATGGTGCGTCAGCCCTGCAACACCGCTGAGAGAAACGCGTCGACGTCAGTCTCGCCGTCCAGCAGGGCCGCGAGTGCGGTGACAAATGGCGCGCTGACGTCCATGGACTCAATGCGCGCCGCAAACATCCGCGTTGCCCGGACGCCTTCGGCGACCATGACCATCTCGCTCGTCGCCTGCTCCAGCGACTGACCTTCGCCAAGGCGTTGCCCCATCTCCCGGTTCCGGCCGTGGGGCGAGGTTGCAGTCACGAACAGGTCACCAATGCCGGCCGGCCCGAGTGCGGTCGCTTCGTGGGCGCCAAGCTTGGGCAGCAGGTGAACACCCTCGCGATAGCCGGCCATGAACAGCGCGGCCTTCAGGTTGTCGCCTTCGTTGCGCGATTTTTTCAGGCCGTCGACCATGCCGCACGCGAGCGCGATGACGTTCTTGAATGCGCCCCATTACTCCGCCCCACGCGGGTCGTCACCGGGTTCGAGGCGGAACGTCGGCGTTGTGAGCGTCGCCGCGAGACTGGCGGCAAGTGTTTCGTTTTCGCTCGCGATCATCGCAAGCGTCGTTGCACCGCGCGCAACCTCCGGTGCGATGGTCGGGCCCATGACAACAGCGAGCGGGTTGGACTTGCCCGCGCGGGCAAGTTTGTCGTTGATCGCCTCTGAGATCATCTGATCCCCCGGTGCGAGACCTTTGGCGAGATCGATGAGCACCTGGTTGGGTGCAAGATGGTCGATCGCGTCGTCGACCACCTGCAGAACGACCCCGGAGGGCAGCGCAAGGACGACGATATCCATCCCTTCGAGCGCTTCCGCGAGTGACATTGTGACGCGCAGGCCGTCGAGTTCGACGCCGGCCAGGTACTTCTCGTTGATGTTGCGTGTGCTGATGGAGTCGAACACTTCCTGTTCGACGGTCCACCCTGAGACGGTGTGCCCCGCGTTCAGCCAGGTGCGGGCGAGTGCGGTGCCGAAGTTGCCGAGGCCTAGAACTGCGATGGTTGCCATGAAGGGACCTCGTCAGGTGCGGCGAACGGAAGCGCCGAGAATTCCGTCAAGTTACTCCTCGCCTGACCAGAGCGTCAACGCGCGAGACACGCCCGCGTTGCCCTTTGCTCACATCTGTGGTTTNGTCACGACGATCTGAACAACTGGGATTCAACAGCCATGCAAACGGTTCATCGGTGGGNTGCCGCCCTTCTNATCNTGACGCTCGCCGGGTGTGCGAGTGTGTCGCCTNTCGTGCTGACTGGAACGGTCAATGAGGTCAGCCCCAACCACGGCAATCTCGACACCACCATTACCAAAGAGGCGGTCGAGGCAGCGGGTATCGCACAGGGTGACACCATCGAGTTTGCGTGCGGCGGTCCCACTTTTGCGGTGGCCTTCGCGACGACTTACGGCGATGTGGACGAGGGGGCCTGGGTCGCGTTCATCAACTGGGACAACAAACTGCGCCTGGCGCGCAATCTCGCGAATGCGGCGGAAACGGCAGACTGCGCCCTGAACGATGCGGTTACGGTCGCGCGCGCACAATAGCTGGACGGCTCTGGCAGCGTCTGGCAGAAGGGAGTAGCGGGATATGGCTGAAACAATCCTCACAGAGCAGCGAGGTCGAGTTGGCATCATCAGGCTCAACCGACCGGACAGGCTGAATGCCTGGAACGACGTGATGGGACAGGAACTTGCCGCGCAGATCGAGGCCTGGAACGACGATGACTCCGTAGGTTCGATCCTCGTGACCGGAGAGGGTCGGGCGTTCTGCGCCGGCGCTGACATCGGCGGGTTCGCGGACCGTGCGGAGACGAACAAGGAAGGCAGCGGCGAGTCCATGCGTCGTGGCGGAGCGCCGTTCACACACCTGCTGCGCGAATCGAAACCCACGGTTGCCGCCGTAAACGGCTATGCGGTCGGGGTTGGCCTGACGATGATCCTCCCGTTCGATGTCCGCATCGCATCAACCAACGCGCTGCTCAGCATTCGGTTCATCAAGATGGGCCTCATGCCGGAACTTGGGTCAACCAGACTCCTTGCCGAACTCGTCGGTCTTGGGCACGCGACCGACATGTGTCTCTCCGGACGGATGGTCCCGGCGGAAGAGGCACGCGAGATGGGCCTCGTGACTCAGGTCGCCGAGCCTGATGACCTGATGGACGTCGCGCTTGCCAAGGCAGCTGAACTCGCCAACAACCCCACGCAGGCGATGATGATGATCAAGGAGTTGCTGCGCAAGAATCCGCTCGACCCGGATCTCGAAGCTGTCATGGAACGTGAAAATCTGCGGGATCAGATCGCACGCCGCCTCCCGGACCACCATGAGGCGGTCGCCGCCTTTCAGGCCAAGCGGGATCCTCAGTTCAACAAATAGCGCGGTCAACCGTGTCATCCGCGGACTGACCGCAGTGCGGGCGTAGGCCCAACCGGGCATGGCGGATCGGCACCTGCAGCATCTCTTTATCGACGCGGGCCGCGAAGTGCTGCTCGACCTGTGCGACGTCGCGCGTTTCAACGGTTGGTCCCGCGCGGGCGTTGCGGGAGGGCACGTCCCGGGAGCGGTGCGCGTGGCGCCAACCTGGCTTGCAGAGCCGCGGGGTCGTGCCTGGGTGGATCGCAGGTTGAGTGGGCGCCGGCCACTGCTGCTGGGCAGTGACGCGGACGTCGCCGCCGCCGCAGCACAGCTTCCCGACGCGGAACGGGTGCACGGGGAGTGGTCCGAGTGGCGGGGGCCCCGCGCAGCGCTTGCCTGTAAAGAGCGGCTGATGCCTGCCAGTGAGATTGCCGTTGACGCCTTCGATCTGGTTGAGGCATGTGATTCCGAAGACGCCGAGCCGGACTCGGCGCACGTTCCCGGTGCCCGGCGGCTCGACATGCATCTGCTCGAAGGACCGCCCGACTGGAACGCAAAACCCGTCGGGATGTTACGTCGGTCGCTCGAGCGACTCGGCCTGACCGGGCGGCCGGTCGTGGTCTACGGGCGGGACCCTATGGCGGCCGCGCGCTGTGGAGTCATCCTCATCCATGCGGGCCTGCCGGACGTGCGGTTGCTGGACGGAGGCTGGTCGGCCTGGGTCGCGGCAGGGGGGACAGTCGAGTCGGCATGGCGAAGTATGCGAACGAAGGCGCTTCCTTCTGGTGCCGCTACGGACAGCCCGTTTGCGACGTTCGACGATGTTCGGGCGCTCGTCGCCGACGGTCATGCGGATCGGCTGGTCAGCATCCGCTCCCTTGCCGAGCATCGCGGCGAAGTGAGCGGGTATCCCTGGATTCCCGCGAAGGGTGATCTGCCCGGCGTGCGCTGGGGGCATGCCGCGCATCCGGAGTCCTTCGCTGACGCGTTTCGTGACCCGGAGGGCTGCGCTACACCGTTCCTGACGGAGGCATCGTGGCACCGCGCGGGCATCGACGCCGCCCTCAGCCCGGTCTTTTATTGCGGCACCGGATGGCGGGCCGCGGAAACATGGTTCACCGCGTCGGCGCTGGGTTGGAGCGCCACGCTCTACGACGGAGGCTGGCTTGAATGGTCGAGCCGGCAGCCTTGAGCCATGCCGATAGCACCTTCCGCTCTATCACGAAGCGACTTCCTCCACGGCAGCGAGCACATGGCGCACATCGGTGTCCAGGAACCAACGCGCAGGGACCAAACGACGTGGGTGTCCAGGAACCAATGTCGCATGGGTGTCCAAAGCACCGCACCTTGGGTGTCCAAAGTGCTACAAAGTGCCGTTCTGGCCGAGATGGCCCGGCATGCTGGAAGGG
>PBVL01000037.1 GCA_002728675.1 Gammaproteobacteria bacterium | reverse complement strand
AGAAGCAGTACTGGATGCACCTTGCCGGCCTCTACTCCGAGGAAGAGGCGGAGGACCGGGCGCTGTCCGCGTTCTATGCCGCTTATGTCCAGGGCATGCTCACGCGGGAGAACGAGGTCGTCATGCTTGCCCAGCGTCTGCTAAGTCAGGAAGTGCCCTACGAGGCGGCTTCCGTACTGGAAAGCGCGTTCAAGGAAGATCGCCTCACAGCGAATGAGAAGAACCTCAAGCTGCTTGCTCAAGCGTACACGATGTCCAAGGACTACGACGACGCGATCAACGCATGGCGTCGCACAGCGAAGGCCGGTGAGGATGGCGACAACTATTATCGTCTCGCGCAGTCCCTGGCCAACGAAGACCGTCACGAAGAGGCGGTCGATGCCTTCAAGGACGCGCTGAAACTTGACGTCAAGAGCGTTCCTGACGTGCACTTCTGGCTCGGTGTGTCACTGATGCAGATGGGGCAATGGGACAACGCGACCCGTGCCTTTCGGGAGGCATCGAAAGACGACGATCAGCGGATGAAGAAGTCGTGCCGGCAGTATATCCGGTACATTGCCAGTGAGAAGCGGCGCGAGCGGGAACTGAAGAAGATGCTCGAGACCTGATGCCAACTGGCTTTTGTGGAAGCATCGAAACGCCGGGCTTGCCCCGGCGTTTTGCTGTCTGGCCCCGATGGACGACGGACGATGATGACTGCACCCGTGGCCGGGTGTCGCTGAGTGGGGGCGGGTGGAGGTCTGCATGTGTCCCGGTCGTTGGTTGGTGCAGCAACGGCTGGCAGGTGATGTGGCCGGAAGGCACAGGGCTGACGTGCAGGATCGCGCCAGTTAGCGGTCCGCCCGGCTGTCGGTCACGGCCTGCCCGGTCCCGCATCCCGTGAATGCCGTGACATTGGATTGCAGCAAAACGAAGGGCTGATCGCTGTGGGGCTGGGCCAACGGCGCCGTATTCAGGCGGCTCCGCGCAGCCGGTGTCTCAACTCGCCGATCAGTGGCGATGCCAGCGCGAGTGCGGCGAGGATGAAGAGCACTACTGTGGTTGGTCGCTCCCAGAGTACACCCAGTTCCCCGCCGCCCAGGGTGATTGCGCGGCGCAGATTGTCCTCGAGCATGCCGCCGAGGATGAATCCGAGCAGCAGCGGCGCCATGGGATAGTCGAACAACCTCAGGATCACGGCAACGATCGCCACGGCCACCATCAGGTAGATGTCGAACGTGTTGAACGACACCAGGTACACCCCCATGATCGAAAAGAACGCGATGACCGGTATTAGTTACTCCCGCGGTACGGTCAGAAGACGCGCAATCCACGGTATGAGTGGCAGATTGAGGACCAGCAGGACAATATTGCCGAAATACATGGACACGATGACCGACCAGAAGATCTCAGGCTGATCGACGTAGAGCCGGGGACCCGGCTGGATCCCGTACGCGATGAGGGCTCCAAGCAGCACGGCGGTCGTTCCGGAGCCGGGGATACCGAGTGTCAGGAGCGGAACGAATGATCCGGTGCAGGCGGCGTTGTTGGCGGTTTCCGGTGCCGCCAGGCCTTTGATGTTGCCTTTGCCGAAATCGGGCTTTTCGTCCGCCGGTTTGAGATTGCGTTCGACGCCGTACGCGAGAAAGGACGCAATTGTCGCCCCCGCGCCAGGCAGCACACCGACGAAGAATCCAAGTACGGAGCTTCTGGAGATCGGTGGTATGACAGCGCGGAGTTCCGGCATGGACAGCTTGAGTTGGCCCGCCAGCATGTTGGCCGGTGGCGGAGCGGTACGCCGAATCGTCATCAGAATCGCTTCGGACAGTGCAAACGTGGCCATGGCAAGCAGCAGAAAGCTGATCCCGTCGACGAGATCCATCCGGCCAAACGTAAACCGCTCGACACCCGCGGTGAGGTCGGTGCCAACGGTCGCGAGCATCAGGCCGAGGCAGGTCATCATCAGCGCTTTCAGGTGCTGGCCGCGGGAGGCAAACGCGGTGACGAGCGCCAGACCAAGCACCATGAGGGCAAAGTAGTCGACTGACTGGAACCCGAGCGATACCTCCGCAAGATAGGGCGCGGCGACAATCAGGATAAGCGCGGCAATCGTGCCGCCTGCAAACGATGCATAGGCGGCCGTCGCGAGCGCCTTACCCGGCTGCCCACCGGAGGCCATGGGATACCCGTCGAACGCTGATGCGACGGTACCGGCCACGCCGGGTGCGTTGATCAGAATGGATGAGGTCGAGCCGCCGAAGATAGCGCCGTAGTAGACCCCGGCAAGCAGGATCATACCCGCGGCGGGATCGAAGCCGTATGTAATCGGAATCATCAGGGCAATGGCCGAGATGGGCCCTAGCCCTGGCAGCATGCCGATGATCGTACCCGCCGCGCAGCCCAACACGACCATCGCAAGGTTTTCGAGGGTGGTGACAGTCGCCAACCCCAGCAGAATGCCTTCAATCACCGACCACCCCCCGCAGGAACCAGGGCGCCGGTTCGAGATGGATGCCGAGGGCGTTCATGGCAAACCAGAAACATCCTGCAAGCGCGACTGCAACAGCAATGCCGCGACGCCAGCGCCGCTCGCCCATGACCCGAAACGCCGCGCTCAGGAACACCGTTGTGGCCAGCGGGAAGCCGAGCCATTCCAGTCCCGGCGGGTAGAGAAACATGAGGCTGATGAGCGTCAGTGAGCCGAAGGCGCGCGTGCCGGGGCGAGGCAGGGCGATGTCATATGCCTCGAGAGACGGTCGTGCGCCGGGCCAGATGAGGAGCAGCAACGCCACGACGCATGCGGCACCGCCCGCGAGATAGGGCATGCTTCTCGCGTTGAAGCGTTCGGATTCGGACCAGAAGTCCAGCGGGATCGATGCGGTTGTCCACACGTATCCGGCGCTGACGCAGAGGAGCGCGAGCACCGTGATGCGCGGGGCGTGTCGTTTTAGGTACTGCATGGGCTCGCAGAACGCGGAGGGAACGCGATGTTACCGCGTTAGACGCGCCCCGGTCGGAGTTGGGCCAGGACCGGGGAGCGCCGCAGGCGGGGGCGCGGCTGCGACGATCGCTCAGCGGCGTCTGAAGCCCAGTTTGCCCATCATCTCGCCAATCTCCGCTTCCTGATTCTCGAGAAAGCTGAAGAACGCATCACCCTCCGTATGCAGGACCGTCCATCCCATACGGTTTCGGACGGCTTCGAACTCCTTGGTACCAAGCATTGCCCTGAGTGCCGCCTCCATCTGCGCGTAGCGCGCTTCCGGCAGACCCGGTGCGGCGAAGAACCCGCGCCAGTTGGCGAACTCGAAAGGCACACCCTGTTCGTTCAGCGTGGGGATGTCGGGGCCTTCGGGAAGGCGTGTCGGTGCGGCAACGGCGAGGATGCGAACCGTATCGGAACGGGTCATGTCGACTGCCTCACCGAAGCCGGTCGACAGCAGGTCGGTCTCGCCAGTGAGCAGGCCGGCCATCGCGCGGCCGCCGCCATCGTACGGGATGTACAGTGCCCGTCTGGGGTCACGGCCGCTTGCCTGAAGCGCGCTCACGATCACCAGGTGATCGGTGCTGCCCCGCACTGAACCGCCCGCGATCTTGACGCTGCGCGGGTTCTTGTCGTACGCGTGCATCACGTCAGCCCAGGACTGCCAGGCCGACTCGGTTCGCACGGCGAAGACTGCATAGTCCGCAATGACGCTGGCGACGGGGCGCAGATCCCTGAATGACTGGGGAAACACCTTCTGCAGGGACCGGACCACAAAGGGGGTCGATCCGACGAGCATCGTCTTCTGCTGACGCTCCGCGGTCTCGATGAGCTTCGCAATCGCGCGCCCGCCGCCACCGCCGGAGAGATTCTCGAAGGATGCGTGTTCAACGATCCCGGCTTTCGTGAGGGCTTCGCCCACGCCGCGCGCGGTCCCGTCCCAGCCACCACCGGGGCCCGCCGGAATGAGGAAATGCAGCGTATCGAGTTCAGCGGCGTGCGCGACCGAACAGACCAGGGCAAGGAGGATTACTCCTGCCGAACGGCACCAGCCCACGTCAGGTATTCAGGAAATTGAGGGGCAGCCCCGGGCACTGCCACGGGAACGATATGAGACGCCCGGTCGTCGACAGGGTGGCGTACGCGGTTCGCAGGTCGTCCCCGCCAAAGCAGATATTGGTCGTCAGCGGATCAGGCAACGGAATGAGGCGCACATCGTTGCCGTCCGGTGAGTGCACCGTGATGCCCCCGGTGATGATCGTTGCGACGCAGACGTTGCCTTCTCCATCGACTGCGAGCGAGTCGAAGAGATGGTGGTCGGGGATCTGTGCCAGCATCCGCCCGCCGTTCCCGCGACCCTCGCGCCGCAGTTTACCCGGCGATTCGATGTCGAACGCCCAGAGCCGGCCGGTCGGCGTTTCCGCGACGTAGAGCGTCTTTTCATCCGGCGAGAGGCCAATGCCGTTCGGCGCTTCGAGTGGAAAGAGGACTTCCTCGATATGCGAGCCGTCCGCCTTGGCGTAGAACACGCCCGTGCGGTCGCGATTGCGCGGGCGATTCTTGCCGTGATCGGTAAACCAGAAACCACCCTCGCGATCGAACACGAGGTCGTTCGGGCCTTTGAGCGGTTCGCCGTCACACTCGGTGTACACGGTTTCGAAAGTGCCGGTTTCGATATTGACCCGTTCAATGCGACCGGACGTATAGTCCGCCGCCTGATCGCCCGGGAACAGGCGCCCCGTGCTGCTCTCGATCCACTCGAACCCGCCGTTGTTGCACACATAGACGTGGCCGTCAGGACCCATCGCGGCACCGTTTGGCCCACCGCCCATGTCACAGACAACTGTGACCTCGCCGTCGGGCGATACCCGTGACAGCGTACCCCGTGCGATCTCCACCAGGATCACACTGCCATCGTCCATTGCGATCGGGCCTTCGGGGAAGCGCAGTTCGCTCGTGATTTCAGTGAAGTCGGTCATAGGTGCCTCGTGAGTTTCGCGGAGCGGCTACTCTAAGAGCGGGACTGTCGCCCTGCAACCGGGCCGGGTTGCCGAACGCGCTCACGGCGGCACCGAGTGTCATCGCCTGTGGCAGCGGGCGTGCCTGGAGCGTGTCAGGTGACAGGCTCATGCCGGCAGTAAACGCGATGTTGGGTCTATGGCGTCGTCTTCCACGACTCTGGCCTCCGTTGTCTGACCGTCACGATGCGCCTTCGCGGCGAACGTGGTCGTAAGACCACGTGAGCCAGGGGAGGACGCGCTCGAGGTCCCGGGTCTCCACGGTGGCGCCGCCCCACAGCCTGAGTCCGGGTGGTGCGTCCCGGTAGGCGCCGATGTCGAAGGCCACACCTTCGTTCGCCAGGAGCCCGGTCAGTTGCCCCACGGCCTCCCGTTGCTCGCCGATCGCGAGGTTCTTGAACCACGGGTCTGTGATGGAAAGACAGATCGAGGTTGAGGAACGGGTTGCGAGATCAGCCGCAAGGAAGTCGATCCAGGCGTTGTCACGCACCCAACGCGCGACCGCAGCCAGGTTCGCTTCGCTGCGCGCGATGAGCGCCTCGAGGCCGCCTATGTCCCGGGACCAGGCCAGCGCATCCAGTTGATCCTCGACCGCCAGGAGTGACGGGGTATTGATTGTGGAGCCGCTGAACAGCCCATTCTGAACGCTGTTACCGCTCTTCAGCCGTAACAGCTTTGGCAGGGGCCACGGCGGTGTGTAGGACCTGAGGCGTTCAATCGCACGCGGTGACAGGGCGAGCATGCCGTGCGCCCCCTCGCCGCCGAGCACCTTCTGCCAGGACCAGGTGATCACATCGAGGCGCTCGTAGTCGATCCGCATCGCGAATGCCGCGGACGTAGCATCGCAGATGACGAGTCCCGGGCCCGGTTGAATCCAGTCAGCGTTCGGCACGCGCACGCCGGAAGTTGTGCCGTTCCAGGTGAAGACGACGTCACGGTCGCCGCTCACCTGACTCAGGTCCGGCAAGTCTCCGTAGGACGCCTCGAGCACGCGTACGTCGTCAATGGGCAGGCTCCGTATATCCTGCACCCATCCCTGTCCGAAACTCTCCCACGCGAGCACGTCGACGCCACGGGGACCAAGCAGATTCCAGAGCGCCATTTCCACGGCACCCGTGTCGGACCCGGGGACGATTCCGATCCGATAGTCCTCGGGGATGCCGAGCAGTACGCGACTTTCCTGGATGACCGCATTCAGCCGGCCTTTGGGCAGCGCGGCGCGATGCGACCGCCCCAGCGATTCGAGCGCGAGGTTGGCGGGGTCCCATCCGGGACGTTTGGTCGTCGGCCCGGATGAGAATCTCGGATTCTCCGGACGTGGGAGATCGGGTGACTGCGGAGTCTGCATGGGCAGCATTGTACTGGTGTGTGCCGGAAGCGGGTCGCAGTTCCGCTCAGGACGCCGGCTCCGGGGGAGAGGAAGAACGTATACTCGCGGCTGCCGTTGACACAGTTCCTGATCCACGGACCGCAGCATGAAACTCAGTCGCGAACTGCAGGTAGCCGGGATGATGGCCGCGTGCGCGTTTTTCACGCTGGCCGGCTACGAGTTCATCCGCTCCGCCTCGACGGTTCTCTTCAAACGCGCGTACGGTGCGGACAGTCTGCCGGTTGTGATGGCAGTCATGCCGGTCGTCGTGTTTCTGGGACTGATGGTGTACGGTCGCACGCTGAGCCGTTTCGGACCGCGGCGCACGCTGATGTACTCCACCTCGGCTTCAGCGCTGATCATCCTCGCCTGTTACTTCGTCATCCTCACTAGCAACAAACCCGTGACCGCCATTCTGTATCTGGTGAAGGAGTTCTACATCGTGCTGCTTATCGAGCAGTACTGGAGCTACATCAACTCCTCCCTGAAGCGCGATACGGCGCGTCGTGTCAACGGACCCATCACGGGCATCGCGGGTATCGGCGGCGCCGCGGGCGGCTGGGGGCTGGCGCTGCTTGCCGAGCCGATGGGAACCGAAGCGATGGTACTGATTGCCTCGCTCGCACTGATTCCGGCCATTCTCATCGGCAACCTCACCTATGCGTTGCACGGTGAGCCCGAAGTGACGCCCGAACCGAAGCAGGAATCCGGCGGACCCATGGGCCTCAGGCTGTTCCTGTCCAATCGCGTGCTGCGTTACCTGCTCGCGATCGTGTTTACCTCGCAGATCGTTTCGGCAGTGCTCGACCTGAAGTTCCAGTCGCTGCTCTCGATCGAGTACGCGGGCGAAACCGACAAAGAGGCAGCCTTCCAGGGCTGGTTCTTCGGCACGCTGAGTTCGAGTGTGCTCGTCCTGCAGTTCATTCTCGTACCCGCGCTGATGAGCGTACTGTCGCTTAGGCTGGTGCATATCCTCATGCCGCTGATTCACGTTACGGCGATTACGGTGGCAATCATCGACCCGACCGTGCTGACGGTCGGCGTCGCGTTTTTTCTCTTCAAGGCGTTCGACTATTCGATGTTCCGCGCCGCGAAGGAAGTGCTCTACATCCCATTCTCCTTCGATGTGCGTTATCGCGCCAAGGAAGTCATCGACGTCTTCGGCTACCGGGCCGGCAAGGGCGTCTCGTCCGCGGCCATTGTCTTCCTGCAGCGTGTAGGCGTCGGCATCAGCGGGCTCTATCTGCAGATCGCGCTCGCCTGCGTTGCGCTGTGGCTGGTGCTGATTTTCCCGCTTACGGCGAGCACTGACGAAGCTGCGCGCGCGGCGGCAGAGGAATGCGCGCGAGGCGAGGCCGACTGATCAGTCGTTGGCGGCTTTCAGAAACCGCACGGGCTGCCCGGCAGCTGCCTGGTTGATGAGCCAGGCGAGCCGGAATCCAGCCTCGACGAGACGCTGTTCGATGATCGGTTCGATCTGGCGCTGGTAAGTCTTGCCGACGGCGTCACCGATCCCAATCTCACGATCACCCACCCGGTACGCGGAGTGCCTGGCGAGCGCAAGCGACTGGTCCGCCCAGGTGAGTACCCCTGACATCGCGACGTCGCGGGGCCCCGGCGGGTTGCGGTGACTGAGGCCCATTCGTTTGGGTGGATCGACGTCCCAGATACGGTGCAGGTTGCTGTCTTTGCCGAAGAACTTCACGCGAATCCTGTTTCCGCCCCAGTCCTCGGCGTGACTCACGTGCAGCGGTTGATGCATGTCGCCGACTAAATGACCGAGAAAGCGGAGCGCAGCAACCCGGCGCGCGCGTTCCCGGCGCCCGGAAGGTTCAACCGAAAGGTGGGTCAGGTTGCGCTGAATCGCCGTCAGGAGGCAGTTCAGGGCAGGGCAGTCGCGGCTGACCTGCAGAGAATCGGCGGCTTTTGGAACATTGACGAAGTGTTGCTCGTAGGAGCCCCGGTACCCGTCGAACTTCGCGTCGTCGGCCCAGACGCAGGCTTCGGCGAACGAGGCGGCCCACTTGCTGTTGATCTCGCCATCCAGTTCCGCGCTCTCTGCCATGACGCTGGCCAGAAACGACCGTCCCCGGTCATCGAGACGATCCTCGGCGATGGTGCACACGATGCGGTGCCCCTCAGCGCCCCAGGCGTGGACCGTCAGCGGTGCCGCCGCGATCCACGCCAACAGTACCGCGGTGAAAAGGTGAGTAAACAGACCTCTGACGTCACGCATTCGAATCTCCTGGCAGCCAGAGCGATTATGCCGCGAAAACATCGCATGACGGTTTGCGGTCACGCCTCGCGCCGCTATGCTCGCTGAAAGACACGCCCTGCTGTCAGCCGTCGCAGCTATCCTCTGCGGCTGCGCCCACAACATCCCCGATTCTCCGCGTGCGAGTACATTTTTGGGGATACNGGTGCTTGGCGATCGTTCGCTGCTGGCCTCCCTCGAACGCGCCTACGNAATTCTGCCGGAGGNGGATCAGCGTTATGTGTTCGATAACGGGCCCGNCCGGATCNAACTGGTTGACCACGGTTCGGGCGNTCTGCNCACAGCGCCCCCCGTATTGCGTCTGGCNCCTCACACGATCTACTTCTCGAGGACCTGGCTTGCCGGCACGCTGGTCCATGAGGCCTGTCACATTGCNTACGCCGCCGAGGGCCTCACGGCCTTGGATGAGGAGCGCGCGTGCCTGGCACGGCAGNTGCAGACGGCGGAGAAGATCCGCGCGCCGGAGCGCGAGACCGCGCGCATCACGAGCGCGGACGGCAGTCATATCGAGGTGCCGCCCCAGGCGCAGTACTGGTGACGCCTCCGCGCAAACGCGCGGTGGTATAGTCGGCCGTTCTCGAAGGCATCCGCCGCCCATTCAAACCAGGAGCCACAGATGGCCTATAACCCTGAAAGTGTCCTCACGGTCCAGCCGATTCCGACGCTCTCCGATGAGGTTAATCAGATTCGACTCGACACCGCCGAGGTTGTTGGCAAGCGGATCATTCCCAACGAACCTCTGCTGGCGCAGCGCTGGAACGGTAACGAAGAGGCGCAGAAGCTGCACGCGGACATCGTCGGCGAGATCAAGGAGCGCAGTCTTTGGGCACCGCATTTGCCCGAGGAGTACGGCGGGAACGACCTTGGCTTTATCTCGCATGCATACATGAACGAGATCGTCGCGTGGAGCCCCGGCGCAGCGCCGATGTTCGGTGTGGTGGCGCCGAACTCGGGTAACCAGAAAGTGCTGGTGAAGTACGCAACCCCGGAGCAGAAGAAGAAGTGGCTCGAACCGCTCGTGCGCGGTGAAACCCAGTCCTGCTTCTCGATGACGGAACCCGACAACGCTGGCTCCGATCCACGGTCGATCCAGACACGCGCGGTCAGAGACGGTGACGAGTGGGTGATTACCGGCCACAAGTGGTTTACCTCCAACGCGGTACGGGCCGACTGGGCGCTTGTCATGGCGCGCACGGAAGAGCCTGACGGCGATGGTGGCGTCAACGAGAAGATGTCCCAGTTCATCGTTCCGACGGACTCGGAAGGCTTCGAGATCGTCCGCAGCGTGCCCGTCTGGGGACACTCAGGGGGCCATCACTGTGAGATCAAGTACAACGGCGTGCGTGTGCCGCACGAGAACATGCTGGGCAGCAAAGGTCAGGGCCATGCGGCAGCGCAGGAGCGCCTGGGTGCTGGTCGGGTCTATCACTGCATGAACAGCATCGGAGCGATGTGGCGCGCGTTCGATCTCATGGTCAAGCGCTCGATCGAGCGTCAGGTGCATGGCGGTAAGCTCGAAACGAAACAGTTCATCCAGGGATTCATCGCTGACTCGTACATGGACATCCAGTCCGCGCGGCTCATGACGATCCACTGCGCTGAAGTCATGGAATCCGGTGCTGATGCGCGCACCGAGATTTCGTCGATCAAGGTATTTGTGCCCGCCGCCTACCATCGCGTGGTAGACCGGGCGATTCAGGTCTTCGGCGCCAAAGGCGTGTCCGGGGACACACCGCTCGCGGGGATGTACATGGGTGCACGGACGTTGCGCCTTGCGGACGGTCCGGACGAAGTCCACCGGATCTTGATCGCCAAGAACGTGCTGCGGCACTATCACAACGGGCTGAGTTGGGACTTCGGGGTCTAGTGCCCTGTCTCGTTGGGTCGCCGCATGACTCGCTGGTTTGGTTCGATGCCGATCGCCGAGGCTGCCGCGTCGCTCGCCTTTGCGGGTTCCCGGCCCGCCGCGTCCCTGTGCCTCGCCAGCGACCAACATGCCGGTCGACCTGAGCTGATCAACCCAACCAACCAGATCTGACACCAGGAGAACACAATGGCCAGTATCGACAAGAACGGCGTACTTGCCGGCAAGGTAGCGGTGATCACCGGAGCGAGCCGCGGCATCGGTGAGGCGATTGCGCTCCGCTATGCGATGGAGGGGGCCAGGGTGGTGGTGTCCGCGCGCACCGTCGAAGAGGGGGATCACATCCTTCCTGGCAGCATCAACAGCGTGGTCAAGAAGATCACGGACGCAGGTGGAGAAGCTGCGGCGGTGCGCTGTGACCTGGCGCTGCCCGAGCACCGCGAGAATCTGATCAAGGAAACCGTGGACAGGTTTGGTCCTGTCGACATCCTCGTGAACAACGCGGCGGTCACGTACTTCACGCCGGTCACGGAGTTCACAGAGAAGCGCTACAAGCTGATGATGGAGGTTCAGGTGTACGGCTGTTTCCATCTCGCGCAGCTTGTGCTGCCCTCCATGCGTGAACGCAAGAGCGGCTGGATTCTGAACATTTCCTCACACGCGGCGCTGCACCCCGAGCCCGCCAACCCGGGCGGGGGCGGCACGGTGTACGGGATGTGCAAAGCCGCGCTGGAGCGATTCACGACGGGACTCGCACAAGAGGTCTACAACGACGGCATTGGCGTAAACGTCATCTCCCCGGGCCTGGTCGCGACCCCCGGGGTCCTGCACCACAGGCTGGTGACGGACGACACGCCGGAAGAACGCATCACGCCGGTCGAGCACATGTCCGAGGCGTGCCTGCGGCTCGTGCACGGCGACCCGAAGGAGACCACCGGCAAGATTACCTATGCCGCAGACATGCTGCGTGACTACGACCTGGCGCCGGCGGAACTGATCGGCTGACCGTCGGCGGAACCGAGCGTGGCCGAGCCGATCTCGGCCACATCGAACGGCGACAACTGATACACGAAGTAGTTGATCCAGTTCGAAAACAGTAGCGCGCCGTGGCTCTTCCACGTCACGATTGGCGGCTGGCTTGGGTCGTCACCGGGGAAGTAGTTCTCCGGTACGGCCGGTTCGATCCCGGCTTCGAGATCCCGCAGGTACTCGTCCTTCAGGCAGTCAGGTTCGTATTCCGAATGCCCGGTGACAAACAGTTGGCGTCCGTCGCGACGGGCGACGATATATGCGCCTGCGACCTCAGACGACGCGACGATCTCCAGATCTTCCACCGTCGCGATGTCGGGCAGGCGGATTTCTCCGAAACGCGAGTGCGGCGCCTCGAACGTGTCATCGAAACCGCGAACGATAGGGTTGAGGGGCGCATCGAGATGGTGCGTATAGACCCCCGAGAGCTTGGCGGGCAGCAGATATTTCCTCAGCCCGTAGAAGTGGTGCATTGCGGCCTGTACGGCCCAGCACAGGAAGAGCGTGGACGTGACATTGGTGACCGTCCAGTCGAGGATCCCCTGCATCTTCGGCCAGAACCGGACGTCTTCGAACTCCACCGACCCCAGGGGCGCGCCGGTGATGATCATGCCGTCGTACTTCTTGTGGCGAACGTCCTCGAAGTCCTTGTAGAACGCGTCCATGTGTTCGATGGGCGTGTTGCGGGACGGGCGTGCGTCGATTCGCATGAGTTCGATGTCGACCTGCAGCGGCGTGTTCGCGAGCATCCGCAGCAGGTGTATCTCGGTCTCGATCTTCTTCGGCATCAGGTTGAGCAGCAGGAAATTCAGCGTGCGAATGTCCTGCTCGACCGCGGCCTGGGTCTGAAGGAAGAAGATGTTCTCTCGCTCCAGCACGCTGGAAGCGGGGAGATCGGGCGGGATGATGATCGGCATCGTTGTGCTCCAGAGAATCTCTGCCTGCGGTTTGCCAAAGCAGTGTCCTCTGGATAATGCTGTCCGGGACGCCTCTTTAGCGGTACTTCTAAAGCGCCCGCAAGCTGACATCAAATCGGCGCTAGTGACATTGTACGCCCGGGAGTCGGGCGCCTGTCAATCCAGATCGGCAAACCCGCGGCATGCGCAAGGGTCAGGTCTCTTCCTGGTAGCGTGCCTGCAGTCGGCGCATTCCGGACAGCCAGCGATCGTAGTCGTCGGTCTTGCGTCGCATGTAGTCGAGCACCTGTGGGTGCGGCAGGACGAGGAACCGTTCTTCGGCAAGCGTCGCAACGACCGAGTTGCAGAGTTCTTCAGGTTCGATGATTCCGTCGACGCTGGCAACGCCGCCCTCGCGGCCGGTCGCCATCGCGGTGTTGACCGCCTGGGGGCAGAGCACGGACACCCTGATACCACGGTCCCCATAGGTGATCGCCAGCCACTCGGCGAGCGACACGGCGGCGTGTTTAGTGATGGCGTAGGGCGCCGAGCCGATCTGTGACAGGAGGCCCGCCGCGGATGCGGTGTTGAGCAGGTAACCCTCGCCGCGCTCGAGCATTGCCGGCAGCGCCGCGTTGGCAGCCCAGACGTGAGCCATCAGATTGATATCCCAGATTCGCTGCCAGTCGGAGGTCGCGTTTTCGACACCGCCGTCAACCATGATTCCGGCATTCGAGCAGACGAGATCGATGTGTCCGCAGGCTTCCTCAGCCTGCCGGATCAGCCGCACGACCGATGCCTCGACAGACACGTCCGTCGGAATCGCCGTGCCATCCACTTCCCCGGCAACCGGTGACAGGCCGTCTGCATTGAGGTCGGCGAGGACCAGTTGGGAGGCGCCTTCCGCGTGAAAGCGGCGGGCCATGGCACGCCCGATGCCGCTGGCGGCCCCCGTGATGACGATGTTCTTACCCTTGATATCCATGGTCTTCCTCATGCGAGGGCGGCAGGGCGCCCGGGTTGTTTTTGTGGTCCTGACGGCTGCTGGCAGCAGCCGACTCAGCCGATTGCTTCGCCCAGCACGCCGAACATCTGCTGAATCTGCTCGTCAGTGATGATCAGCGGAGGAGAGGTCACGAGGATGTCTCCAATGTTCCGGAACCAGACCCCGCGGTCGTAGCAGCGCTGGGCAACCTCGGCGCCGCGCGTCCCCGGAGCGTCGGGCCCGGGGGCGAGTTCGACGGCGGCGATCAGCGGATGACACCGAACGTCAACGACCCCGTCGGCGTCGCGAAGCGAAAGCGCCGCGTCTAGCCAGACGCCTTCGGCGTCACGGCCTCGCTGAAACAGATTCTCGTTTTCGTAGATCGAGAGCGTTGCCATCCCGGCTGCACAGGCGACGGGGTGCCCCGAGTACGTATAGCCGTGAAAGAGCTCGACGCCTGCGGGCGCGCTCTGAAACACGTCGTACACTGCGTCCGAGACGAAGACGCCGCCGAGCGGGACGGTCGCGTTCGAGATGCCCTTGGCGGTCGTGATGATGTCGGGGGTGACGCCGAAACGATTGGCCGCACAACTGTCGCCGACGCGACCGAAACCGGTAATCACTTCGTCGAAGATCAGCAGAATCCCGTATTGGTCGCAGATCTCCCGCAACCGTTCGAGATATCCCTGTGGTGGCAGGACAACCCCACCGGCGCCGGTGATGGGCTCCACGATCACCGCGGCAATCGTGTCGGCACCGTGAATCGCGACGAGCCTCTCCAGGTCGTCCGCGCGCTCCGCACCGTGTGGTGGAAGTCCGCGGGAGAATGCATTGCGTTCGATGTCGAGAACCGAGGACAGGTGCGCCGCTCCTGGCAGCAGCGGTCCGAACTGCCGGCGATTGCGCCCGATGCCGCCAACCGCGAGTCCCCCGAAGCCCATGCCGTGATAGCCGCCTTCACGGCCGACAAGGCGTGTTCGGGATCCTTCGCCGCGGAGCTGCTGATACGCGAGCGCAATCTTGAGTGCGGTGTCCACCGACTCGCTGCCCGAGTTCGTGAAGAACACCCGATTGATGTTGTCGGGGAAATGTTTCACCAGGCTCGACGCATACTCGAATACCAGCGGGTGCGCCGCATTGAAGTTGTGGGCGAAGTCGAGCTCTTCCAACTGCGCCGCAATGGCCGCGTTGATCTCGGGCCGATAGTGTCCCGCGTTGACACACCAAAGCCCGGCCGAAGCATCGAGTACCTCGTTGCCTTCGGCGTCCGTGTAGTACATGCCGCGCGCAGACACCATCAGTCGCGGTTTCTCCGCGAAGGTGCGGTTGGGTGTGAAGGGCATCCAGAAATTGTCGAGCCCTTCGGGCAGCAGATTGTGTGTTGCTTCGCTCATGAGCGTCCTTGATTCAGCTAATGCCAAGTTGGCTGCAAAGCGCAACCGGATGGTCGATCAGGCAGGTCGCGCCCGCTTCGGTCAGTTCCGCCGCGTCCCGGAATCCCCACGTTGCGCCAACGCCGTCGATTCCTGCCGCGACGGCCGTCTCCATGTCGACCCGCGTGTCGCCGACGAGGGTCAGGGCAGAGAGCGGCAGGTCGAGTGTGTCCGCGATATGGCGGATTCCGACCGGGCTCGGTTTGTGCGGCACGGCGTCGGAATGGCCCTGGACGGCATCGAACGTGCCGTCATCGAAGAAGTGTTCGATGATCTTTTCCGTGAACGGGTGATCCTTGTTCGAGAGAACGGCCAGCGCGTAGCCCCGTTCGCGAAGCCTTGTAACGAGTTCCGGGATGCCTTCATAGGGCTGTGTGCCCCGGCGCCAGGCGTCGTCATAGATCACTTTGAAGGACGCGGTGACTGCATCGATCGTGGCATCGTCGCGGGCGTCCTGGGGCAGCGAGCGCTCGACGCACTTTCGCGCGCCGTTGCCGATGTAGTAGCGATAGGCGTCCACCGGCCTCGGGGGATGCCCGTGGCGGGCGAGCGCTTCGTTGTGCGCGGCCGCGAGCGTCTCGAGCGTGTCGAGGAGCGTTCCGTCCAGGTCGAAGACGATTCCCCTGATGTGTTTCACCAACTACGCGCCTCTATGTCGATGTGCCCGGGCTGGTTTGCCACGGCATCAAGCCAGCGATTCACGTTTGCGTACGCGGCAAGGTCAAAGCCGCCCTGGTGCGCGACATGGGTGTACGAGTACAAGGCGACGTCGGCAATGCTGTAGTCACTCACCGGCCAGGAACTCGTGTGTGTCGAGGTGATGGTCCATCACGTCAAGTGCGGCGTAACCGCCGGGCGTGCGCTCCTCGATCTGCCGTGCGAAGCCGTCCGCGTCCCGGACGATGTGCACCCAGTAGCGCACGGTCGCGATGTAAGGCTCATGGCTGTACTGCTCGAAAAACATCCATTGCAGAACCCTGGCACGCGCCAGCTTGTCCGTGGGGACGAGCCGGGTCGATTCAGCAACGTACCAGATGATGGCGTCGGACTCGGGCAGGGCGGTCCGCTCGTCGATTTCGAGCACGGGGACCCGACCGTTCGGGTTCAGTGTCCCGAGGAACGCGTCGGTTCTCGATTCGCCCCCGAGAATGTCGACATCCACAAGCTCGGCCGGCACGCCCAGTTGGGCGAGCGTGAGCCGGACCTTGTAGCAGTTGCCCGAGTCGTGCATCTGGTGAAGACGCATGGAGTGTCTCAGCGTGAACTGTGGTGGCAGTTTAGCGGTTTCAGTGCGCCTCGCGCCCGTTCCGGGCGCGTCGTTTCCTCGCGCTTGGAATGCGCACCACCACCGTCCCCGCCAGTTTGTCGTGCCAGCCCTGTTTGCGCCGGTCGAAGGCAATCCAGAGGAAACCGACACCCAGGGCGAGGATGCCGGGGAAATAGCCGAGGTAGCGGACCACCAGGCGCGCGGGTGACACCGGTTCCAGGGTCGTTGCGTCTACGATTGCCGCGCGGACGACCATCTTGCCGGGTGTTGCTGCAAACCGGATCCAGCAGGCCACCACCAGGACCGCGAGGACCAGAAGGTCGAAGGTGAGGCGCGCCAGCAGGGTTCGGAGCAGCGCCTGCATCGAGTTGGGGTCGTTCAGATCGACGCCGCTGAGATCGACGGTTGGCAGAACAAGCGCTGCCAGCACCGTGAGCGGAATCATTGCGGCCAGGGAATCGAGAAGGAACGCGAGAAACCGGGCCCGGAATCCCACGTAGTGCCGCTCTCGATCATGCATGAGGCAATCGTCAGCGCTCATCGTTTGAGCAGCAGATCCTTGGCCTGGTTGATCTTCGCGGCGAGGAACGTCGAGCCTCCGCGATCAGGGTGGAGCTTCTGGATCAGCCGTTTGTGGGCTTCGACGATGTCCTCCTCGCTCGCGGTGTCGTCGAGGCCAAGCACGTCGAGGGCCTCGGCGCGGGTCATCGGACCGCCGGAAGCGGGCCGATCAGTT
Organism: Gammaproteobacteria bacterium; assembly: GCA_002728675.1. Classification (GTDB taxonomy): domain Bacteria; phylum Pseudomonadota; class Gammaproteobacteria; order Pseudomonadales; family Azotimanducaceae. The sequence goes on along the minus strand of PBVL01000037.1, from coordinate 3,500 downwards.
CTTCCGGAACCCTGTCCGTTCGACTGACCGCCGCCCGCATGGTCGCGCCAGCCCTCGTGCATGCGGTCGAGGTAGGCCTCGAGCACCTGGACCGTGTCGGCATCGGCCGCCGCACTGTGCAGCACGGTCACGACGTCGCCGAGGTTCAGCTGTGAAAGCCGGGCTCCGGAGAAGCTGCCCTGAAGGACCTCTCCATCGATGTCGCCCGTATCGTGGTCGAGCACGACCCGCACCCACGGCGTGGAGAAATCCGAGGTCTGCCCGGCATCGGAGGAGGGTGTCGGGCCCCGGGACTGCTGGCGGCCTGGAAAGGGCGGCCGCAGAACACCTTGCATGAAGAGCCCGAGCGCGACCCGGCTGATCCATCCCAGAGCGGGCAGGGCGGCTCCAATCAGCGCATACAACCAGTAGAGGCGGCCCGTGATGCCAAGGTAAACGAGCAGCGAGCCGACGATGGCCGCAAGGTAAATCAGGAAGAACTGCCGGACACTGATGGACCGCTTCGCCAGCAGAATGCGCAACCCGACAAACATGCCGAGGGCNAGCAGTACCAGCAGGGTCAGTCGAAACACGGCGTGTCAGCGGACCTGCCGGGTCAGCAGCTTGATGTCGTCCGACTGAATGAGNCGGGACAAGGCAGCGCTGCCGCCCGCCGCATACACCGCCGCCGCGGAGAGCAGGTCCCGCAGTTGCGACGCGCTGTTGGTGTTGAAAGGGGCGTAGGCACCGCCTGAGAGGGAGGCCATCTGCATGAAGGTCTGCGCGACCGCCGGGTCGGCACCCTCCTGGAAGACGAACAGCTTTACGTTGCGCAGGCCAAGCTGTCCGGCGAGATGGCACAACTCGTCCGGGTCCTCCTCCATCGCATCACCCACGAACACTGCGGCTTTTGCATTTGCCGCTTCGGCAGCAATGTGGCGCAACATGCGCGCGATCTGCGTGTAGCCCCCACGGCACGTGACCGCGGACATCTCGCCCCGCAGACGTGCGGGGTCGTCGCACCAGGGACTCGCATGAAACTCGTTGAAACCGCGGAAGTAGCACAACTGGACCGACAGGCCGCCCAAGGTGCGTGTGCTCTCGAACATGTCGCCCTGGATCTGACAGGCCCGATCCCAGGTGGGCTGTCGACTGAGGGTCGCGTCCATCGCGAAGACCAGGCGGGCCCGTACGGCATCCGTTCGCGCCGGCGGATGCCGCGCCACTTCCGACAGGAACCGGTCCGCGCCGCGCGATACGAGGGACTTGTCGTTGTCCGCCATGGAGGGTGCTCAGGGAGTTGCTACCTGCCAATTTCGGGCAAGAGTCAGCCAAGGTCAAGCGCGGCCGACGCATCGCCGGTCGTCAGATCTCATGATAATGTGAAGTCATGGAACGAGATGCTGCCAACCTGATCGTCGCGACCTCGAGCAGCGCGCTGTTCGACCTCAGGGAAAGCGACCGCGTGTACCGCGAGCAAGGGCTTGCGGCATATGCCGATTATCAGATCGCGAAGGAAGGGGAACCGCTTGCGCCCGGTGATGCCTATCCGCTGGTTGCCAAGCTGCTGCGGCTGAACCTGCTGCGTGCCGGCAGCGTCGAAGTGATTCTGCTGTCGCGAAACTCTGCTGATACCGGACTGCGCGTCTTCAACTCGATTCAGCACTTTGGACTCGACATCTCGCGCGCGGCGTTCACGGGTGGGGCTCCGCCGTTCCGCTACATGGCCCCCTTCGACTGTCATCTGTTTCTCTCGACGAACGTGAGCGATGTGCGACAAGCCCTCGAAAATGGGTTCGCCGCCGCGACAATTCTCGCGGGAGCGCGCGACGCCGGGCCTGATGAAGACGCACTGCACTTCGCATTCGATGGCGACGCGGTACTGTTCTCTGACGAGGCAGAACGGGTCTACCAGCAGGACGGGCTCACGGCGTTCTCGACTTCGGAGCAGGCGAAGGCACATGAACCTCTCGGCGGGGGCCCGTTCCGACCGTTCCTGGCGGCACTGAAACGCGTGCAGGCCGATTTTGGCTCGCCCAGCCCGATTCGGACCGCACTCGTGACCGCACGCGCCGCGCCGGCCCACGAGCGGGTGATCCGGACGTTGCGTGACTGGGACATCCGCCTCGATGAATCACTGTTCCTGGGCGGCATGGACAAGTCGGCGTTCCTGCAGGCCTACGGTGCGGACGTCTTCTTCGATGACCAGATGGGCCACTGCGAACCGGCGAGCCGCGTTGCGACCACGGGTCACGTCCCCGCAGGTGCGGCAAACGAAGGCTGAAGCGCCGCGCAAACCGCTGAAGCTTGACTATTCTGTAATAGAATAGACCGAAGCGTTTTTTATAACGCGCCGTTGACGTTCAGTTGAAGGGAGACGCTGGCGTGAAACTGCAGCAATTGCGCTACATCTGGGAGGTCGCGCACCACGACCTCAACGTGTCCGCCACCGCGCAGAGCCTTTACACCTCGCAGCCCGGCATCTCCAAGCAGATTCGCCTACTTGAAGATGAACTAGGCGTCGAGGTCTTTGCGCGAAGCGGCAAACACCTCACGCGCGTGACGCCCGCAGGGGAGTCCATTCTCGAGAAAGCTGGCGAGATTCTGCGCAAGGTCGAGACGATCAAGCAGGTTGCGCAGGAGTTTTCGAACGAGCGTGCCGGCACGCTCACGATTGCCGCAACCCATTCGCTGGCGCGCTACGCGCTGCCCCCGGTCATTCGTGCGTTCCGTGAGCGCTATCCGGAGGTGCGATTGCGGATGTACCAGGGCGGCCCCATGCAGATCGCCGAAATGGCGGCAGACGGGGGCGTCGACTTCGCGGTCGCAACCGAGGGCCTCGAGCTGTTCGGGGATCTGGTGGCGATGCCGTGTTTCTGGTGGAGCCCCACGCTGCTCGTACCCGCGAGTCACCCACTCGTCGGCCGCACGCCGTCGCTCGAGGAGATTGCCGAGTACCCGCTCGTGACCTACATGCTCGGGCACGGCGGTCGTGCGCGGCTGGATGATGCATTCATGCATCACGGCATCGCGCCGGATGTGGTGTTCACCGCAACAGATTCCGAGGTCATCAAGACCTATGTACGGCTCGGTACGGGCGTCGGGATCATTTCCGAGATGGCTTATGACTCCGTGGTCGACCGTGATCTCGTCACCGTCGACGTGTCAAGGCTGTTCTCGCCGAGTGTTGCGATGATCGGGGCTCGCTACGGAACCTTCGTGCGCGCCTACATGTTCGACTTCATCGAGACGTTCGCGCCGCATCTCACGCGTGAGTTGGTCGAACAGGCGTTCCTGCGGCGCAACCGCTCGGAACTCGTTGAGCTGTTCTCCGAGCTGGAACTGCCGCGCCATGCAGACCGGCTAGCGGCCGTCGGTGAAGTGGCCGGTCGACCTGGCTGACCTCTGGAAGACCCGGGACGCTAGCTGTGTAAAGCCAGTAGGTTGTTCATGTTGATCCCCAGAGTGTTGATGGGGCATTGGTAATCGATTCCGGCGTGTTGTCGGTGCCAGTTGTAGTA
>PBVL01000036.1 GCA_002728675.1 Gammaproteobacteria bacterium | reverse complement strand
GGCTCGTCTGATCACCCTGCTGATTTGGGATTGGCGCGTCGCCACCCGCAGGCGGGGTGGTCGTCCAGATGGCGCCAACCTAGATGTAGTTGCCTCGTACGTCGCCCGCGGCAAGTTGAGAGCGAACGGTGTTCGAGCCAAAGATCCCGCCATCACAGGCTGTGGCGCCATCCTTGGTGACCGCCACGATCCTGGCGCCATCAGCCTTCGCACATTCCGTGTTTGCACCCACCTGACTGTCGCCTTTGGCCATGAAGGCGACGCCTTCTGCGGAACTGTAGCTGTGTTTGACGACCTGATTCTGGTCGTTGGTGTAGTAGTAATCGTCATCGGGCGCGTTGTTGACGTGCTCGAAGGTTGCCCAGACGAACTCGGGATGATCCTGCACCGTGCCCACCACGTGGAACCCCACCAGCGCGAGTTGTTTGATAGCAGTCCCGGACTGCGTCCATTCTGTGTTGTCGGCATTGGCCGAGAAGACGGGCACTTCCGCGTTCACAGTGACGAAACTCGCGGGATCTCCAACGGTGCTGGCGTCGACCCACGAGGTCTTGAGCTCGATTGCCAGGGTCTCTGGCGCCAAGATCGTGGCCGAGTACGCGCTGCGGGCGTAGTCGACGACCGCTTGAAGGTCCGTTGCGTTTCTCGGGAAGGCCGTTTCAGCAGAGAGCGGTGGCCCACTCTTCTGGCCACTCAGGAAGTAGGCGTACACGTCGTTGACCGCAATCCCGTAGTCGACCAGCGCGTTCTGCTGGGACAGCAACACGCCGTTCCCGCCGGCCTGACCGAACTCGCCAACGTCATCAGCCTTCCTCGTCCGCAGCGCCATTCTGAAGTTGGCGCCCGTTGTGTTTGGAATCAGGCTTCGTTTGTTGTCGGACGCCGGCGACACCGTAAAGATTGCGGGTCCCTCAAGGACGAGACCGCCATCCTCGGGCGAGGTCAGCCACAGGAACATCTGCGCGCCCCACTGGTAGAAGTTGCAGACATTGGGTCCGCTACCGCCATTGGCGGTTGTCGGTCNTGAAACTCACGCTGGAGGCCGGNTTGACGGCGCCACCAGCGGTCACGCTGCCAGATTCGAACCAGCCGCTGAACGTGGCCGGCTCGACGGTACAGGGTGCCGCCGCGCTGGTNAAGGTTGCTGCCGGCGCTTCCGCTTCGATCGCGACGCTGGTAGCCGGGGCTTCGGGTTTGGGGTCACCGGGCTCGGGGCCGCACGCGGCAAGCGCGAGAGAACAAAGGGCAACACACAGGGCTGGCGACGTCGATTTCATCAGGTCCTCCTTGACCGGTTGCGCTCGTACGGACAACGACGGAGCACATAGATCACAACCGTCTCCTTACCCGATCAACGCCGGATGCGGGCTCTCCCGACAGCATCGGGCACGCCAACGGGCCTCGATAACCAGGCAGCTCTGGCAGCCGACTCGCCTGCAGGTCACGCCAGCCCAGGCTGAGCCACGTTCACTGGGCGAGNATCGCCGCCTTCTTCTCGTCGGTGAAGCGATTCAGTTTCGCCATGTGCGCCATGCGCAGATGATCACGCCCTTCGGCGGTCATCTTNTCGAACCAGTCGTCTTCACCNAGGGCTTCGCCAAGCCGCGGCGAATTGCGGTGCAGCATCTGCACGTCGACCTTTTTCGGTTCGAGGGAACGCAGGATGCCCCGGTTGAAGTGTGAGTGGATGGTGACGCGGTCGCCCGCCTCCTCACGGTCGCNCTGCCAGTGCCAGACCCCGTGCTGAAAGTACACCACCGAGCCTTTCGGCATTTCGATGGGAATGCCCTCCATCTTCTCACCGGGCTTCGGCTGACGGCGTTTGCGATGACTGCCGGGAACGAGCCACGTGGGGCCTGATTGCTCGGTCCAGTCTTCGAGCGCCCAGACCCCAACGCCCGTCAGCGAGAACTCCGGGAACGGTTCNGGCACCTGGGAGTAGTCCGCGTGCATCGGGATGAAGCCTTTGCCGGGCCCGCGTTTGATCGAACTGATCGACGCGATCACTGCGCCACGGCCAAGCGATGCGTCGATGAGCGTCATGAGTTGCGGGTTCATCACCAATCGCTCGAACTCGATACCGTGATAGAGCATCCACTGCATCGACACACTCTGATGCGGCAGCAGCGCGCGCAGCGTCGCGTCCCGCACCTCGTCCGCAAACTCCGGGGTAATCGCGTTTTCGATGACCGCGTAGCCGTTCTCCTCCATGTCCCGGATGTGTTGCCCAAGGCCTTGTGCAGCGGCCCTGTGTTCGAGGTCCGGATTCTCCACCGTGCGCCGCCCCATGTGATCATGCAGGAGCAACAGCAGTTCGGCGACNCCGGGATCGTTCGAGTCGCGCACCGTGCGTAATGCGTCGGCGCCGAACCAGGCGCGGACTTCGGACAGCGCGGAGTCGAGACGCCCGGGGGCCAACATGCCAACAGACTGCGCAAACGTGAGCGCGGCCTGATAGTCGCCTTCGCTCACCTGATCGGCGTCCGCCTTGAAGCCTCGGGTCGCGACAGCTTTCTCGCCGTCGAAGGTGAGCGTCCACGCGGCTGACTCGCCCAATTCGAGATGAGGCGGAGGATTCGCCCAGCGCTCGCTCACCGAAAACGCACCAAGTTCCTTCCGGCTCGCCGTCTCCGTCACGAAACGCGCGGCCTCGTTCAACCAATCGTCGGTCTGAAACTCAAGCTGATGTGGCAGGGCATACATGGCACGACTTCCCGTGGGATGAACCTCAAACAATATCACCCCGGAGTGCGGCATCGCGATGGCGGGCGAGACCAGGCTGGGTCACAATCGTCCGAACTTCCCTGCAACGCCTGCCTTCGGTCGACCACCCATGACAGATGTAAGACTCTACGGAAACAACCATTCGCCCTGGGTGCAGGCAGTCATGATGGGCCTGCACCAGAAGCAGCGGGCCTACGACCGCATCTCGAGNCCNCCGCTTGACGTGTTCCTCGCCTGGGGCTGCATGATGCCCGCAGCCAGCTTCGACGGTGAACCCTGGGCACTGGAGTCAAAGCACATCCTGCGGCGACTGGGCTACTCGGAAGTCTCAGATGACGACATGAAGGCCATCCGCTATGCCTGGCAGGGAGTCCTTCACAGAGCGGACTTCTGGACGCGATTCTGGGGGGAGTTCAGCCTCGCGAGCGATCCGCATCCATCGATGCTGCAGCGGTTCGTCAATAACTTTCTGCGGAGCTTTACGATCCTCTTCTTCTTCCTGCTGATCCGCACCACCGTATTCCTGAGCCGTCCGCAAGAGCCCGACAACTACGGGGATCAGTTCCTCGGCTGGGAGGAACGCTTCGCAGCGATGCCCGGGCCCTTCCTGGCGGGCGACGAACCGGACTCCCTGGACCTGCTGCTCTTTGGCATGATCCAGTGCCACTGCAGCATCCCGGTGCCNCCGATCGCCGCCCTGCAGTCGGACGAGAGGCTCGTGCACACGCGGCGGTGGATCGGCGCGATGCAGCGGCATTTCGCGGACTACCCGTCGCTGTACTCGGGCGTCTATTTCGAGCCGCACTCCGCATCGCCCGAGCCTGCAACAGCGCTCGATCAGTTTGCGTTCTGGCTGGGCGCCATTGTGATGATCGCGTGCTTCTGGATCACCGTTCCACTGATCGCCTTTCTGGCCCATCGAAACCGGGTTCTGCGACATGCAATCTAGGCCATCCTCCGGCGCGACGCACCGGGCCTGCCCGATTAAGCGTCGGAGTCCGGCAATCCGATCAACTGCTTCTCGCGCGCACGAATGAACGCGGGCCGTTCCATCATCGCTGCAAGGTAACGTTTGCAGTTCGGCTTGTAGCGTTCGTCCAACCCAAGGCTCGTGCCGAGGAACAGCGCATAGGCGACAGCAATATCGGCGATCGTGAACTTGTCCGCCACGAGGAACTCTTTGCCTTCCATCGCAGCCTCAACCGAACGCAGGCGCGAGAGATACCACTGCGAGTAGTCCGCCACGACCTGGGGCTGCCGCCGCTCTTCCGGCTCGAGTCGCGTGTAGCGAAGCACCAGTGTCTGCGGGAACGTGAGCGTTGCGTCGCTGCGATACAGCCAGTTGAGGTAGTCGCCGTAACCCGGTTCGTCGACTGCAATGCCAATGTCCGTCGGCCCGTACTTCTCGACGAGGTAATGACAGATCCCTGACGACTCCGTCATGGTGAGATCACCATCGACGAACGCGGGCACCGTGCCCAGCGGGTTGATGTCGAGATAACCCGGGTAGGAGAACCGCGGCGGAAACTCCATGTTGATCAGTTCGTAGTCGAGGCCCATTTCCTCGAGCGCCCAGAGCGGGCGGAGCGAGCGGGCGTCGTTACAGTGATAGAGCTTCATGGCGTTTCCTCGAAATGGGTTTGCTCTTCAAATCCTTCAGGAGTCGGACGACTCGTCCAGCAGCAACGGTGCAAGCCGCTGACGGTGATAGCGCTCGTCACCAAACTGGTATTGGCACCAGAGCGCTCTGCGCAGAAACAGTTGCGCGTCACACTCGTAGGTGAAGCCGAAACCACCGTGGAACTGCACCGCGCGATCCCCCGCGAACGCGAAGGACCGACTGCCGTGCGCTTTGGCCATCCGGAGCGCTATCTCGGTCGCCTTCGGGTCGTCTTCGTCGATGACCGTAGCCGCGTGATAGAGGTGCGATCGTCCGGCCTCCATGCCAAGCAGGATATCCACGGTGGGATGTTTCAGCGCCTGGTAGCTGCCGATCAGACGATCGAATTGCTTGCGGGTATTGAGGTACTCGACGACCACGTTGAGACAACCCGCCGCGCCGCCCGCAATCTCTGCAGCCAGCAGCAGGAGCGCGGCGTTCTGCAGTTCGGTGAGACACGCACGTTCGAGCACGTTGTCGGGACTGACCGTCACGCCGTCGAGGCTGACGGTATAGCTGCGCCGGGTTTCGTCGATCACGACGTCGCGAAGCATCTTGCCGGCATCGAGATCGTCCTGTTCAGCCAGCACCAGACAGACCTCACCGCCCATGCGCGCGGAGACAATGAAGACGTCCGCCGTCGTCGCGTCGAGGACAAACGTCTTCGACCCGCTCAGCACGACCGAGCCGCCATCGGCGCGGGCGTCGGATGCAATGTTCGCGAGGTCCCAGTCGCCGTCTGCCTCGATCAGCGCGACACTTCCGATCGTACCGGCCGCGAGTTTC
>PBVL01000035.1 GCA_002728675.1 Gammaproteobacteria bacterium | reverse complement strand
TCCCAGGTTCGAGTCCTGGTGGGCCCACCAAACTCACTCCCAAGGCTGTCCAGGGCGGCCTTTTTTATATCCTGAATTCAGTGCCTCACATAACCGACTCACCCCAGGCGCCGATGCCTGCGAAACCCTCGCACGCCAGCTGATTGCCACTCAGCCGGCTTTTCTCTTCATTTGGAATACCTGCATACAATCTTTCGGTGTCTTCAGGGAATGTTAGATGTCTTGAGAGAAATTACGCGAGGTTCGCTACCGGCGGTGCCGCCAACCGGACAAGGTGTCGATATCTTGAAGCGAGCGTGACCGCGTTCGCGTCCCGACTGTGACACGCGTCACACAGCCGGGTGTGCTTCGTCACTTGTCCATGCTCATGCAAGCGAAGTCGGCGCCGATCGGTGAGGGTAGGGACTGTAGCGGAGCCGGAGGATCGGGCAGTTCCAGCCCGGATGGACGGTGGGGACAGGATCAGCACGCTTCAGATTCCGCGGCGGACAGCAGGCCGCCGGAGCGCCGATTCATTGCCTGGTGGACGGGCAGGCGGTCCGCTGCAGAAACTCCGCGGTCTGCAGAGTTCTTCAGTCGGACAGGTCAGTTGGCGGCCAGGGGCGGGTGCTGAGGGACGGCGGGAATGTACTCGTAGCCTGGTTCGTCCAGGACTCTTCGGCGAATCATCAGCAGTTCCTTCCACGTCGCATACAGCCCGTGCTTTGCCGGGGGCAGGTCGTCTTCGATGGCCGCGCGGAGTTTCGGCAGGTTGAAGAACGGCACCGCGGGATACATGTGATGTTCCAGGTGGTACTGCATGTTCCAGTAGTAGAACCCGGGCAGCCAGGAGCAGGTAAACGTCCGCGTGTTCATGCGGAAGTCGGGGATGTCGGAGTTGAGCGCGAAGTGCTGCGGGACGCCGCAGAGGAAACCAAGCCATCCGCAGTACTGCGTGCCGAATGTGAAGACGATGATGAGGAACGGGTGGCCGGTGGCGATGAACAGGGCCGCGAGCAGGCCGTGGCCGATGAGGAGTACGCGGTGCCAGTTGCGATGCCGGCGACGCAGTTCGGGCTTCGACTCGGGAAAGAGGTGTTCGTACCAGTCGCCGCGGATGTCGCCTCTTGCGTGGCGCCAGGTGGTCTTGAGGCGCGCCCAGGTTGCCTTGGGGTTCCAGGCAAGGAAGCCGACCCAGGTTTCCCAGCGGGTCAGGCTGAAGCGCACGGGGAGTTGCACCTCGCCGTCATAGTCACGATGGCACGTGGACAGGTGATGCTGGACGTGGGACTCGCGGTACCAGAGGTAGTCGGACCAGCTGATGAATGCGTACAGTACTTCGAAGAAGGGATTCAGCCAGCGCGTCCTGAAGACGGTGCGGTGCTGTAATTCGTGGATCGCAATGAGTCCCATGAACGGACCCATGGTGCCGTGCAGAAACAGGGCCGCGAGCAAGAGCGGGACCGACCACAGCCAGTTTTCAGCGGAAATGTTGAGCCAGGCTGCGTAGGCGAGCCCGGCCGTCGTTGCGAACCAGCCCAGGTGCAGCAGCGTCTGAGTCCAGCCGCGCGCGTCGCTGCGCTCCATGAGCGACTGGAGTTCATCACGCTCGATCGGGCTGCGGTACCAGTTGATGCGTGGTTCGGTAACGAACGTGCGGGCCATCTGCGACTCGTTCGCGAAAGTGTGTCGCGAGTCTAACGCCACGTGCGGAAGTGTGCAGACGGCCCCATGGGTGCGCGTGGTGCCGGACGGGTACAATAGCCGGCCTTATGCGAGGCGAGGATCAGGAGTCCGCCAGTGGCAGACGACAATACTGCGTTTACAGTCAAGCTGGCCCAGTCAGGCCAGAGCATCGAAGTGCCCGCCGGAGGCACGATCCTCTTCTCCCTGCTCGAGGCCGGCATCGAGGTGCCGTTCTCGTGCGGCCACGGCATCTGCGGTACCTGCGAGACCGAAGTTGTCGAAGGCCGTCCGGATCATCGGGATTTCATCCTCACCGATGAGGAGAAGGCGGAGAACAAGACGATCATGATCTGCTGCTCCCGCTCACGGACTGACGAGCTCGTGCTCGATATTTGAACGTTCAGCCCACCTTTTAGCAATTGCCGACCAGACCAGACACCATGACCGAATCCGCTACTGCTCAATCCACCACCCATTTCGACGTGCTCATTGTCGGCGCCGGCGTTTCCGGCGTTGGCGCCGCGTGCCATTTGCGTCGGGAGTGCCCGGACAAGTCATTCGTGATTCTCGAGGGGCGTGAGCACTTCGGGGGAACCTGGGATCTTTTCAAATTTCCCGGTATCCGCTCCGACTCGGATCTCTACACCTACGGCTATTGCTTCCGCCCCTGGCAGGGCAAGCCGATCGCGACAGCGGAGGAGATCAAGGCTTACATGGCGGAGACCATGGCGGAGTATTCGATCGACGAGACGATCCTCTACGGACACTGCGTCGACGGGGTCGAGTGGTCATCTTCGGAGAAGGTCTGGGTCGTGGCGGCGACCGAGAAGGCAAGCGGCGCCAGCAAGACCTTCACTTGCGGATTCCTCTGGATGAACCAGGGCTACTTCGACTACGAAGCTGGCTATCAGCCCGAATTTCCCGCTGTCGAAGATTTCGAAGGCACGTTCGTGCACCCGCAGCATTGGCCGGAAGACCTGGACTACGCGGGTAAGAAGATGGTCGTTATCGGCTCGGGCGCAACCACGGTCACGATCATCCCGGCCGTTGCCGAGACGGTGGAGCACGTGACCATGCTGCAGCGGTCGCCCAGCTACATCTTCAGCGCCGAGAACCGGTCACCCATCGCTGACCTGCTGGAGGGCCTCGACCTTGACGAAGACCTCGTACACGAAATCATCCGGCGCAGGAATCTCAAAGACGGCGAGCAGATTGCCTGGATGGCGCGCGAGCAGCCGGAAGCGCTGCGCAAGGAACTGATGGATGCGGTCCGTGCCGCACTGCCGGAAGGGTATGACATCGACAAGCATTTCAGTCCGCGCTACATGCCGTGGGAGGAACGCCTCTGTCTCATCCCCGACGGGGACCTGTTCAAGGCCATCTCGAGCGGCAAGGCCTCGGTCGTCACGGACCACGTCAAGACGTTTACGAAGCACGGCATCCTGCTGGAGTCGGGGGGAGAACTCGAAGCGGACATCATCGTATCGGCCACCGGACTGACGCTCTGCCCGATGGGCAACATCCCGTTTGCGGTCGACGGCGAAGCGGTCGACTTCAGCAGCACGTGGACGTACAAGGGCATCATGTACTCCGACCTGCCGAACCTGGCGTGGACGTTTGGCTACATCCGCACGTCGTGGACCATGCGCTCGGACCTCATCGCGGACTTCGTGTGTCGCCTGCTGAAGGCCATGGACGAGAAAGGCGCGGCGAGCGTGACACCACGGCTGCGCACCGAAGATCACAACATGCAGCCGAAGATGTTCATCGACGAAGATGACTTCTCTCCCGGGTACATGCGACGGACCATGGATCTCATGCCGAAGCAGGGTGATCACGAACCATGGACGAACTGCCAGGACTACTACGTCGAGTGCAAGACCATTCCGGGCTGCGAGCTCGACGATGGCGTGCTCATCTACGAGTCGCACGGCCAGGACCGCTAGACGGCATAACGCGCACCTCGTCCGCCGCGCGTCCGTTCGCGCGTCGACAATCCAGACAACAAGAAGCAGGAGCACACCTTGAACGGATATGACCTCGTTGCCCGATGCCTCAAAGCGGAGGGCGTCACGTGGATGGCGTGTTTTCCCGCCAATCCACTGATCGAAGCGGCCGCCAAGGTGGACATCCGCCCTATTGTGTTTCGCCAGGAGCGCGGTGGGATAAACGCCGCGGACGGTTTCAGTCGCCAGACGCTGGGCAAGCAGGTTGGCGTTTTCGCGGCGCAGGACGGTCCCGGCGTCGAGAACTCGTTTGGCGGAATCGCTCAGGCCTACGGTGAAGCAGTGCCGCTGCTCTTCCTGCCCCAGGGCGCGGGGCTCGACAAATACAGCATTGCGCCGAACTTCTCCGCCGTCCGCAATTACGAGGCGGTCACAAAGCTTGCGCTCTCGATCGATCAGGTCACCAAGGTGACCCGTGAGATGCGCCGCGCGTTTCACGCAATTCGCCAGGGCCGCCCCGGCCCGGCGCTCGTCGAGATGCAGCGGGACGTCATGTCACAGGAGGTCCCGGAGAACGCGATGCACTACGTTGCCTCGCAACCGATGAAGTACGCCCCCAGCCGGTCCGCGGTGAAGGACGCGGTGACCCAACTGCTTGCCGCCGAGACACCCGTCATCTGGGCCGGCCAGGGTGTGCTGTACGCCGAGGCAACCGACCTGCTGCGCGAGTTTGCCGAGCTGACCCAGATTCCTGTCATCACGACAATGCAGGGCAAGAGCGCATTCCCTGACGATCATCCTCTGGCGCTTGGCTCGGCAAACCGGACCGCGCCCAAGACGGTCTACCACTGGCTGGGCGCATCGGATACGTTCCTCGCGATCGGCTCAGGTCTGACGCGAACATCGTTTGGACTCGACGTGCCGGACGGCAAGTTCATGATTCACTCCACGGTGTCGCCCGAAGACATCAACAAGGACTACGACATCGATCTCGGGTTGGTGGGCGACGCCGCCCTCACGCTCGAGGCGCTCATCGACGAAGCGAAGGCGCAATTGGGCGAGGCCGGCCGCGGGACCAACGCCGCGCTGCAGGAGAAGATTGCTGCCGTACGCGCCGAATGGCTCGCGGAGTGGGCGCCGCTGCTGACTTCGGATGAAGCGCCGATCAATCCCTACCGGGTTGTTCAGGAGATCAACAACTCGGTCGATCACGCCAATACCGTGCTGACGCACGATGCCGGCAACCCGCGGGATCAGATCATGCCGTTCTACAAGGCGTCCGCACCCGGCGGCTACATCGGCTGGGGCAAGACCACTCACCTGGGTTACGGTATTCCACTCGTCATGGGCGCGAAGATGGCGGATCCGGGCAAGTTCTGCATGAACTTCATGGGTGACCTTGCGTTCGGTCACACGGGGATGGAGATCGAGACCGCCGTGCGCGCTGAGATTCCCATCACCACCGTCGTCATCAACAACCGCACCATGGGTGGCTATGACGATAAGATGCCAACCGCGATGGCAAAGTTCGGCGCCGGCAACCAGTCGGGTGACTATGCGGGTGTCGCGCAGTCACTGGGCGCCCGGGGCATCCACGTCGACGAGGCCGCCGGGATTGCGCCGGCAATCGCCGAGGCACGCCGTGCCAACGATGAAGGTGAGGTGGTTGTGATCGAGGTTGCGACCCGTCAGGACACGCGCTTCTCGCAGTATCCCGAACTGACCGGCTGACCGGCCCCTGGTTTATGTGCGGCGGGTGACGCCCGGTGAACCGGGCGTCGTTCTCAGGCGATCGTCAGGCTGAGGCCGTATTCCGCAGGACGGTGCCGGCCCGCGTACCGGTCAGTTCGTCGTCACGCAGGATGAACTGGCCGTTGCAGATGGTCGCCTTGTAGCCCGCCGCACGCTGGATGAATCGCGGAGAACCGAACGGGAAGTCGTGGACGATCTGCGGCATCTTCTCGTGCAGGTTGTCGTAGTCGATGACGTTCACGTCGGCGCGTTTGCCAACTGCAAGGACACCCCGATCGTTCACGCCCATGATGCGGGCGGGCCCCGACGTGATGCGACGCACGGCTTCCGGCAGGTCGTACAGCCCCGCTTCCTTGCACCAGTGTGTGAGAACGAAGGTTGCCCAGCCGCCGTCCATCACCTGGCTCACGTGGGCACCGGCGTCACCGAGACCCGGGAAGCAGCGGTCGCTCGAAATGAGATTGGCGAGCGCCGTCATGTTCTTGTTGAACGCGCGCATCGTGAAGAGCGCCTTGCCGCCGCTGTCGCGCGTGATCCGCAGGAACGTCTCGGCGGGGCTTTCGATGGCCGCTTCGGCCAACTCGGCGAGACTGCGCGCTTTCGCGTGCAGCGGTTGCTCGCCGTCGCCCATCCAGAAGATGTCCGTCATGGCGCCCATCGCGTTGCCGTTCTCTGCGTCCCTGACGAGGCGCTCGGACATCGAGGTATCGGAGATCGCCTTGAGGCGCCCTTCGAAGTCCATGTCTGCCAGTTCTTTCCAGGCGCCGCTGCGCCAGGGCAGGCCACACTGCAGCCCCGTGATGCCGCCCGTACCGCGCGGAACCGAGATTGAGCTGACATCGAGGCCGTCAGCCTGCATGTCGTCGAGCATCGCGCGCACGCGGTTGCCCGACGTGTCTTTCGCACCAGCCGTGATCGAGAAGAGCACGCGGCCGCCCGAGGCAAGCGCTTCCTTCCGGAGCAGCGCGGCTTCGCCTTCAAAGTCGCCGCCGAGGTTCAGTACGTTCTGCATCAGGCCGCCCGCCGCGCCAACCTCGCGGGCAATTGCCTCGACCTCTTCATGGTGTGCGTGGGTTCCGGGGACGTGGCGTCCGTCCGGCATGTAGTGGCCGAGAAAACGGTTGGTCGAGAAGCCGACCGCGCCGTCCCGGACCGCCTGGCCCGCGATGCGCGCAATCTCTGCCTGTTCTTGCTCGTTCGGCTGATCGTTCGCGCTGCGGTCGCCCATCACGTAGTAGCGCACCGCGCAGTGACCCACGAGACCGCCAACGTTGATGGCGGGCTGCAGGGACTCGAGTGTGTCGAGGTACTGGCCGTAGTGTTCCCAGGACCAGGGCAGCCCGGTGAGGATGGCGTCACGGGGGATGTCCTCCACCGTCTCCATCATGGCCGCGATCAGTTCACGGTCTTCTTCTTTGCACGGCGCGAAGGTCACACCACAGTTCCCAAGCAGCGCGGTCGTCACGCCCTGCCAGCTGATTGGAGTCAGCATCGGGTCCCAGCCAATCTGCGCGTCGAGGTGGGTGTGCAGGTCGACGAATCCGGGCGTGACGAGATGTCCTTTCGCGTCCAGTTCTTCGCTGCCTTTACCCGGTACGTCGCCGACAGCGGTGATCATGCCGTCGTCAATGGCGAGGTCGCCTTCCTGTGCCGCGGCGCCGGTGCCGTCGATGAGCGTTCCGTTTCTGATGACGATGTCGTGAGTCACGTGCCGTTTTCCTGAGAGACAGAGCGACGGATTATCTTGGAAACCAACGGGGGTGTCTAAGGGTGGCCGGCCCGGGGCGCCTGACTCCAGCCTCAGGCTTCCTCGCCCGCCTGTTCAGCATCACCGCCACGCTCTTCCCTCACGCAGAGCCCGTTGGTCTCGCTCACCGCCAGCCAGTTGAGCGGCACGAGTACAATGACGCCAATGATGCCGAGCACGGTTGGGAAGATGCCTTCCCACGCACCGGTTGCGCTGCTGGCAATGACGGTGCCGGCAATCACCGCGACCGCGACAAAGCCCGGCCACTTGCGTCGGCTCTGGCGTTGCAGGCGGCGGGCCTCGAGCATCGTGTCCCACCGGTTGCTCGCCTTGACGAAGACGCGCTTGTCGTGGCGTGGCCACGCTTCGAGCAGCGCGGACGCGTAGAACGGCCACCAGAACCACGCAGCGACGACAAACATCAGGCAGCCGCCCAGGATCGAGCGCTTCATCGAATCGAAGGAGAAATACACGCCGAAGACGCCCGCCGCGATCGCCATGACGACGATGGTGAACATGACGGTCCAGCCGACGACGAGGAACGTGAAGCTCGCGACGTGGAAGGACCATGGAGTGCGTGCGCGCAACGTCGGCGGGACTTCGAGGCCCATGAGGTTGAGGCTGCCGCGCTGCAGGAACGGCAGCGTGGCGACGAGGACCGCGTATCGAACGGTTGGATCGACGAAGACGAGGATTGCGGCGATCCCGACGAGCGTGGGTAGCCAGAACGTCCGTACCAACGCAACCGGGTCAGTAGGGAAGGTGACCACGCTCGATGATGCCGGGGCCTGGCTGGGCTGCTGCGGTTGTGCGTCTTCAGTCATGTTCAACTCTCAGGTACGCACGATTATTCGCACGCGACGTCGTGAGGCGCAAGCCGTTGCGGGCAAGACGACCGCGCGGGCGTGTCCCCAACGTGTTCATCCTCATTGCGGACCCATCAGGCGCCCGGACGGCGCGGGTTACCGCCAAACACACGGCCCGCCCGTGGGGCGGCCTCGTGTAATCTGTCACGTGACTGACGCTGCGGGGAGACGATGATGACCGTGTCCATGACGACCGAACAGATCGCCGAGCGTGCCCGGCGTTGTTTCGGTCACGCGGTTGAGGTGACGGGACCGCTTGCCGGTTCCGGCGCGGGGCTGCGGCTGCAAGGCCTGGACCTTGCCGAGCCCCTGTCGCCGGATCAGGTCGGGGTATTGCTCGACGCGCTTGCGCACTTCCGCCTCGTGCATCTCCCCGGTCAGGATCTGCAGAAGCTCTCGCTGCCGTTGTTCGAGCGCTTTGCCAATCATTGGGGGGCGCCGGTGCCACATCCCAGTAACTTCCTGCGGGGCGGCAAACCGGGACAGAGTGATGGCGTGACGACCGGGCCGATCGAAATGCGGCCGCACGAACAGCGGGCCACAGCCCACGTCAACGCCGCGTTCGACGACCTCTCGTGTATGTCTCATGAGTCGCCCGCGGTGCTGGTGGTCGCGAACTTTCGCGGCGATCCGTCGAATCCGGGTCGCCCGCCAACCGGCCCCGAGTCGACCGCCCGCGGCGGCACGTGGCACACCGACATCGAGTACGAGCCGCTGCCCATCTACGTGTCGATGTTTCTCGTGCATCGTGCACCGACTCCCCGCGAGCCGGACGGGCATTGGGTGCAAAGCCCGGAGACTTCGCCCAACGATCCGAAACCCTACTTTGCCGGCTCGTCGGACACACTCATGACCCGTCGCAAACAGCTGCCGCGCGACGGCGAGACCGCGTTTGTCGACACCGCCGCCGCCTTCGCGGCGCTCCCTGCGGACGCGCAGGCACGGTGCAGGCGGATGCGCGTACGACGTCGCCTGAACGAGGGTGACCCCGGCTGGCTTGCGCCGATTGTCCGGACGAACCCGAGGTCGGGCCTTGAATCGCTGCACAGCCCGATCTGGGCGTCACGCCCGGGTGTCCGGCCACCGGTCACGATCGACGGCGAAACGGAGGGCGCGTCACGGCAGCTGCTGGACGAACTGGAAGCCCATCTGCTCCAACCTGAGTTCCGTTATGACCACGCGCACGCCCCGGGGGACGTCACGATCTGGGACAACTACATGACGCTCCACAACTCGCCGCCGATGAAGGTCGGGATTCGCTCGTCTGACGACGCACGGCTGATGTATCGCCTCAGTTGCAAAGGGGAACCGGCGCTGACGTTGCCCCGGCAGGACGGCGCAGCCTGGCTGGACGCGCACATCGCCGCCGGGTATCGATCCGGCGTTGTCTGATCGTTCGAGGTGGGCAACCCGGGCCGGATAGCCCACAATGCAGAGGCGATGTCGCAGGAGAGCTATGTTGGATATTCAGATTCACTATTGCGGGGGCTGAGGTTATAAGCCTCGCGCCGTCAGTTTGGCGGGCAAGCTCAAGAAAGCCTATTCGGTCGACGCGAGTCTCAGGGAGGGCGCTGGCGGCGTCTTCGATGTGACGGTTGACGGGGATCTCGTCTACAGCAAACACCAGACAGGGCAGTTCCCGGACGAAGCACGCCTCGTCGCGGACCTTCAGGGCAGGGCCTGACACCTTCCTGCCGCGATTGACATCCCGTAGGGCGGACCGCAAATTGGGCCGCTCAGTGATGAACGGGCGGCAACGATGGGCGTTAAGCTCGAACTACAGGAAAACCTCTCCGGAGACGCGGCGCTCGCGCCTCAGGGCTTCGGTCGTGTATCACCCTCACCGGCGCCGGGGTTCGACCCGGTCCGCGAGCGCGAGGCGGCGTGCGCGTACTTCGAGACGAACGGCTTCGTCGTTCTGAACGGGTGCCTCAGCGGTGACGAGGTTGCACACCTCAACGAATTCTATGACCGCACCCAGGCCGAGCGGCCAGAGCAGTGGGGCCTGGGCGAGCGCCGGAAACCCCATCATCGGGGTCAGGGGCTCATCTACTCGCAGCCGCTGCTCGACCATCCTGAGTTGGATGCCTACACCAGACACCCTGGCTCCTATTCCGTCGTCTCACAACTCCTGGGCGGCGAGGACAAGGTGCGCTTCAGCGAGTTCAACTTCCGCGAGGCCCCGCCGGATGCCGGCAAGGGTGCGATGAACTTCCATCACGATGCGACGGTGGCTGACCGTTACACGAGGCGGCCCTACAACCCGGTCGACTGGCTGTGCGCGATTCACTATCTGACGGACGTCACCGAAACCACGCCCGCTTTCTGTGTCGTGCCTCGCAGCAACACGTACGAGTCGCTGCGTGAAGCCTACGAGGGTCTGGGGGACGACTACGTCGAGATGCCCATCCGCGGCGCTGCCGGGACCTGCGTACTCTACGACACAGCCATTTACCACACGCGCCTCGATGGTGACGGGCGCCAGCAGCGCCGGACGTGGCACCAGTACTACGCGCGCGGCGGATGGCTCAAGAGCGCACTGCCGACGTCGGACCGCTACATGCGCGCGCCGACCCCCGTGCTGACGAACTGGAATCTCTTTCCCGAACGACTCGTCATGCACCCCGATCCGAAGGTGCGCCTCTTCTTCTCGCACTGGAATACCGCGCAATGTGAATGGGTGGCGTCCGGTTTCGACCCCGAGATCCGGCGGTCGATGCCGCGCGGCGAACAGTAACGATGGGGGACGGAGCCGGCCTCGACGCGCTGGACGTGTTCAGCAACACGGAGGTGGGCTGGGATGCAGCGCTGCCTCCGAACGAGGTGGTCGACGAAGAAGGGCGACCCGCCAATGACCGGGGTTTCGGGGAACCGGACCCGCGCTGCCCGCCGACGCGCGATCCCGAATCGCCCGAAGTCCAGGCGCTGCGAGCCCATCTGCAGGCAAACAACGGCATCCGGGACCTCGAGATCTGCGGACCGGACGAAGTCCGGCGTGCCACCGCGATTTATCGGCGGGACGGATTCGTCGTCGTGCGGGATCTGCTGCAGGCAGATGAGCTCGACCGGTTTCGGGACGCCTGCGCGCGGGGCCTGCGGGAGATGTTGTCCCGCCCGGGACCCACGGACCGGCGGTACGTCGCAGAGAGCGGGCGTCTGCCGCACCGCTACTGTTACGGCACATCGTCCTGCTCGCGTCAGATGATGCACGACACCGCATGGACGTCGCTCATCGACCTGCCGACAACCACGCCGATCCTGCGCGAGATTTTTGCAACCGACGACTATCTCGTCTGGGGTGGCGGCGGCGATCTGTCGCTGCCGGGTGCAATGGAATACCAACACCTGCACACGGATGGACTCGACCCGCAGGACGGCAACGAAGACGCACGGCTTGCCTGCTGCCGGCGGCAGGGCATCGAGATGCCGGAAGGGGCGTTTGCCGATCTCGACTTCCGCACCCAGCGACTCGTGATGGACCGAACGCCCCCCGGCGTCACGATCAACTTCGTCATGTCCGACCTGACCTGGGAGAATGGCCCGATCCGCCAGATTCCCGGCACGCACACCGCCACGGAACGCCCCCCGCTGCCCGCGGACGAACCGGAGTGGATGCGCCTCTCCACGCTCGTTGGGGCCCCTGCCGGATCCGGAATCCTGCGCGACACGCGAGCCTGGCACGGTGCGACGCCCAACCTTTCCCGGCAGGTTCGTGCGTTGCCAAGCATCGAATATGCGGCGGGGTGGCGTGACGGTGCGGGGTTCCAGAAGACCATGCCCCACGAGATCTGGACAGAGCTGTCCCCTCACGCGCGTCACATCTGCCGGCACATCGTCGAGGCGCCCGAAGTATGGCCGTATGGCGCGGGGGAACTGCAGCCGCTCGCAGCGCGACGGCGGGGGGGTACGAACGTGCCGCCGGCGAGGCGGGTGAGGTCAAGGCTGTCTACACCGACCCAAGCTCTGCGGGCACGGCCGTCAGGCTCTTCAATCACACGTCTGGTTGAATCGCATTGTCTGCTGCACGCAGGCAGCAGAAACGCCCATGCGAGAACTGCGGCAAAGAAGACCTCCGGCTTGTTCCTACTGCGCATCCGCGAACCCGCCAACGGAGGGATGCGACACGGCGACCGACCCTCCGGGAAGCGCACGGAAAGCGGCTGGCGCGCGTCAGTTTCGTTTGACCCCCCCGAACCGCAGCCCAAGGTTCGCTGCTCAGCACGATCAGGCGTTGGCCGGGCGTATACTTGGTCAAGGAGGTCCCAATGTCCCAGGAACGTTTCGCAGAACGAGTCGTCACGTTCACTTCGAACGATGACCCCTACACGCTGCTCGTCGATCCGGGCGGGCGCTTTTTACGGCTGACCGACGATGGACTTGCAGTCGGGCGGGACGCCGACGATGCCGCGATGTGGCGGCAAACCTCGGACGGGTTCNTCCATGCGGGCGGAGACGCGCTCGACGCGAGAGAAGGTCCGGGTGGCGTCGAAGTGGCCGGTGTGCCGGGACCGTTCCGGCCCGCGCACGGCCCGGAGGAACTGCCGTCAGCGTCCCTCGCGCATATGCGCGAACACGGCTGGGTGTGCCTGACGAACGTGCTCGATGCGGAACTCGTCGAGGCGCTGGAGCGCGTTGCGTGTACCGACCGCTACGCGGGCCGGCAATACGACCGCAGCGTGCCGCAGCTTTGCCAGAGCAGCGCGATTGCGCGAACCGCGGCCGAACCCGTCTCCCTCTGGCTCATTCGCCAGTACATGCGAACGGACGCGGTGAAGCTTGGCCACACGCCGGGACTCGCCGTGCTGACGCCGGACGACGGCGCCCGTGTGGTGCAGGGCTGGCACTCCGACTACCCCTATCACTGGGGCGTCCCGGCCGAAGGTCAGGTGCCGGCGGGAACCGGGCAGGCGGTGCTGGGCGTCCAACGCAACGTCTGTGTGTCGGAGTTCAGCAAGTTCGCGGGGGCGACCGTGTTCAAGCTCGACTCACACGCGCGGGACGAGGGCCCTCCGGATGCGTGGGGCACCGTCAGCGTGGCTTCCCGACCGGGGTACCGCGAGAAACACGGCTTGCCGTACAGCGGACCCGAAGCGGACGTGATCGAGGCGCCGGGCGGCAGCATCATTCTGTATGACGCGCGGACCTGGCACCGGGCCGGCGTGAATCGGTCTGACAAAAAGCGCGCGGCGCTGCTCCAGGCGATGATTCCCATGTACGTTCTGCCGAAGAACGACACGTCTGAGGCGTATCTCGAATTCCTGCGCTCGGATGCCTGTGGTGAGCTGAACGAACGGGAACGGGAGGAGTTCCAGTCATTGATGGTTCAGCAGTTCATCGGGCCCGGCGGACGGTACGCGATCGGACCGCAGAAGGAGTTGACCGACATCGTCGGCTGACCATTGCCGATGCAGGGAGCGGGCCGTGCGTGCGGCGAAGCGTCGCACCCGGTACCATCGCCGGCTTTCTGACTTGGGGAACCGCGCGTGCGCATCGGTCTCGTCTCCGACCTTCACTGCAATCTGAACGGGCTCGACGATGCACTTGCGCTGATCGGCAGCGTCGATGAGGTGTGGTGCGCGGGAGACGCCTGTAACCAGTATCGATTCTCGAACGAAGTTGCTGACCGGCTCCGCGAAATCGGGGCCCGGTACATTCTCGGTAATCATGAAGACCTGCTCCTTGCTCCTTCCGGCGAACGTGCGCAAAACAACCCGTCGGTCGACCAGGACCTGCTGACGTGGACCCGGGAGCGTCCGCATTTTGTTGAAGCCGAGGACAACGGTACCCGTGTGCTGATGTTCCATTCGACGCCGTGGGCACCCTACGAGGAGTACATCTACCCACACAGCAATGAGCTTCAGAAGCTGGGTGAGCTCGATGTCGACGTCGCCATCTATGGGCACACCCACATGCAACTCGCGAAGGAGGTCGGCGGCACGCTGATCGTCAATCCCGGGAGCGCGGGTCTGGGGCAGGATCCCCGCAACGGCAAACTGTTGTCCTGCGCCGTGGTGGATACGGACGCTCGTGCGGTGAGGTTCCACGACTACGCGATGCGCCGTGCATGACAACCGCGCGCGATGTGATCTGCCTGGTTTCGCATTTCGGCAGCCGTTGAGCGATCATCCGGCGGCGTAGCTCTCACGAAGTGATGCCCTTGGACAATTACCTCTTCTCCGGCCTGCGGGTGATCGATGCCGCGACTGTCATCGCCGCGCCTGCGGCTGCAATGATGCTCGCCGACTTTGGCGCCGACGTGATCAAGATCGAGCAACCCGGTGCGGGTGACATGCTGCGGATCATCCGCGATGTCCCGGAAACCGTGCCCGGCGGCGAAGATTACATGTGGCAAATGGACGGCCGGAACAAGCGCGGGATCACGCTCGACCTGAAGAGTGAAGAAGGGATGGACGTGCTGAAGAAGCTCGTCGCCGGTTGCGACGTGTTCATCACGAACCACCCATACTCGGTTCGCGAGTCGCTTGGTCTAACGTATGAAGACCTGAAGCCGCTCAGGCCTGACATGATCTACGCCTCGCTGACGGCCTATGGCGAGCAGGGGCCTGAACGGGGCCGCAAGGGTTTCGATCAACTCGCGTACTGGGCGCGCAGCGGATTGATGGATCTCATGCATTCCCCGGGCACGCCGCCGGTCCAGGGTCTGTCGGGCATGGGCGATCACCCGACGGGGGTCGCGATCTACGCCGGCATCGTGACGGCGCTGCTCCATCGCGAGCGAACGGGGGAGGGCGGCATGGTGCACACCTCGCTGCTCGCAAACGGCCTGTGGTCATGCAGCGCCATCGCGCAGGGGGCCATGGCGGGGGGCAACACCGCCATTTTCCGCGCTGCCCGCAGTCAGTCGGGGGGCATGTTTCGCCTCTATGAGTGCAACGACGGCCGCTGGTTGCAGATGAACATGGTCCGTAATACTGAACTGATGTCATTGATGTTCGTTGCGATGGATGCGGCTGACCTGCTCGCCGACCAGCGATTCGCGACGCCCGAACGCGCATACGAGAATCGTGGCGCGCTGGGTGATGAGATTCAGAAGATCATCGGGGAGCGTTCGTCCGCGGAGTGGATGGCGCTGTTCGACCAGTACGACGTTCCGGTCAACCTCGTCGCCGAGGTTGAGGAGAAGGGGACCGATGAACAGGTTCTCATCAACAACATGGCCGTGAAGCCGGAGGACCCGGGTTTCGGGGTGCCGTTACTCGTCAAACATCCGATCCAGGTGACAAGCGTGCCGCCGGTCGCACCGAAAGCGCCGCCAGGGCCGGGTGAGCATTCCGATGAGATCCTTCGCGAACTGGGCTACAGCGACGCCGAGATTGCGGCCATGCACGAACGCGGTGTGATCTGAAATGACGAAGGGGGCCGGCCTGGAGGGGGCCGCCCGGGTGGGCGGCGGCACGACAGTGGTTGCCGACCGAGCGGTCCGGAGCCTCGTTCAGAACGGATACTGCGTCTTCAGGCAGGTGCTTGCCGAGCCGCTCTTGTCAGAACTGCGCACGCTGAGCGAGCGGCTTTGCGCGGCTGAACCCGCCGAGCGTCGGGAACGGCGGCTGTCCCAGGGGACGATGCTCTCGACGATGGTCGATCCTGCCTACGCCGAGCTGATTGCCTGGGCACCCGCGCTGGAACGGCTGGCGGATCTCGGTTTTGACGCGCCGACGTTCACGGACGGCTATGTCATCAGCAAACCGCCCCACAGCCCGCGACTCTTCTGGCACTACGACTGGTTTGCGTGGGGTGACGATTCGGCCTACGAGCCCCGCCCGCCGCAGGTGTTCCTCATGTACTACCTGACGGACACATCACCCGGGAATGGCTGCCTGCGCGTGATACCCGGATCCCATCTGGCGCACAATGCGCTGCACGACGACATTGGCAATCCCCATGCGGAGTCACTGTCGCGCGCTGAAGACCTGTCGCTGCCTGCCTACAGCGACAGACCTGATGAAGTCGACGTGCCGGTCCGGGCAGGGGACCTCGTGATTGGCGATGCACGGATGCTGCATGCCGCGCACGCCAACGGCAGCGACGCCTGGCGGACGGTCATCACCTTGTGGTTTCAACCTGACTTCGCGGCGCTGCCCGAGCGCGTGCAGGCCCAGATGGTCCGCAAGACGCACCCTGTGCCTGACACCTGGCCCGAGGCCGCGGCCGGGAAGGTCAGGTCGCTCAATCCGGCCTATTCCGGTTCGGCGGAAGCCTACGGCCGGGATCTCTATCGCCCAAGGAGCCGCTGACCTCCGGGTCAGCGCAGCAGGCGACTGGTCAGGCGAACCCCGGGCAGCCCGACGATCGCGTCAACCCCCGAGCTGTCGGCACGGTTTGCAAGCGATATTGAACCGCCGTGGTACTCGGCGATGATGCGCGCGATGTACAGTCCCAACCCCAGATGATCGCCCTCACCAGATCGCGTCGAGACCATCGGGTCGAAGAGCGCTGCCTGCTGCTCGGTCTCGAGTAGCGGTCCCGAATTCGAGATCGTGAGGCGGACACCAGGCTCCGTCGTGTCGATGCGGTCGAGCGTGATGCGGATGGGGGTGCCGGATTCGTGAAACGAGACCGCGTTCGCCACCAGTTTGTCCAGCAACTGGGCAAGTACTTCGGGAACGCCAGTGACGCTGAATGCTTCGCCTGTGCCGGTGAGTTCGAACGTTGTATCGGGCCAGGCGCTTCTGTAGCCGGCGACACATCCACGCAACACGGCGGCGAGATCGAAAATCTCGACGTCGCCGGCCTCCAGGCTTTGCTCCAGCCTCCTGGCCTCAGTCAGCTTGTTCAGTAACGTCGAGAGACGGTCGAGGCCCGAGCTTGCGCGCTCGACGTAGACTTTGGGATCGACATCACCGCCCATGCGCATTGCCTCGAGGGACGAGCGGACGACTGATATGGGCGTGCGGAGTTCATGTGCAAGCTGCCGCATGGCGCCTTCGTGATGGTGTTGGTACCGGGCAATCCGCTCTTCGGCATCGTGCAGCGCGAGAGCGATGTCGCTAACTTCGTCGTTGAGCGTTGCATCAGGCGGAATCGGACTCACCCGGCCACGCCCGTCCACCGCGGCCCGGATTCGCCGGGTGAGAGTGTTCAGGCGTTGCTGCATGCCGGTTGCGATGAGGTACCACAGGCCGATTCCGACGAGGCAGACAACGGCAAGCTCCGCCCAGAGCCGCCCAAGCGCTCTGGAGCGAGCGGCGTTGATGCGCGTCGGGGCGTCCTGGACCGTGAGTGTCGCGAAGTCGCGGCCCGACCGCGCGACCCGAACGGAAGCTTCGAGCCGCGTTTCATCTCCTGTGATCGAACCGGCTGCCGCGAGCGTGCGGCCGTGGTCGTCGATCAGTTTCATCCTGTCGAACCGCTGCGCGCCCAGTAGCTCGTCGAGTGCTGCGTGACGCCGGGTCAGGCGGCCGCCGTTCGCCGCGCCGCCGGTTGGGCCGCTGCCGACTGCAAACCGAAGGTCCCGGGTTTCGGGGTTGTCGACATCCCAGACCTCGAAGGCGAAGCGCGTGCCGATGAGTTCCATGTGAATGCGGAGCTCAACGGCGTAGCCCCGAGGTGTTTCGCGCCACAGTCCGGACAGCTCCGGTTCCCGACGCAGCGCCCGGCTGGTCCCGGACAGGACGTGCGCGGTGACATCGCCAGGGCCGCGTTCGGCGATGACGTAGTGACGTGATCGCTCCTCCGGGTCACTCAGCGTGATCCGGATGTGATCGTTGCGTTGCGTCGACAGGCTGCGCAGGTCCCGATACAGCACAACGTCGTCGGTCACGTCGAGGAACAGATGGAGGTAGGCCTCGTTTGCTGTCATCGCCAACTCGACCGCGAGTGAGCCCGGTTGCCACGCTTCGTTGCGTCCGGTTAGCTGCTCGCTCCCGAAGCGCAGGGTCGGGACCCCTTCCCAGTCGTCAGCGAGGCCATCGATCACGAAGGGGCCCGGGTGGTAGGTGGCATACAGATCGCGGTGGGCGTCGAACGTTCGGCTCTCAGCGGAGTCAAGGAGCAGCGGATGCGCGACGAGCATGGGCGCGACGCGATCGAGGGAGGCCAGAAGTTGATCCCGCTGCAACGCTTCGAGTTCGGCGAGCAGCGCACGATCGGCGTCGTAGCGCAGCCATACCAGTGCGAGCAGCAGAATGGTGAACGGCAGAGACAGCTGTGCTCGAACCGGGAGGCGCACCTTAGGAAGCGTCGGCCCAGCGATAGCCCAT
This sequence comes from Gammaproteobacteria bacterium, assembly GCA_002728675.1. Classification (GTDB taxonomy): domain Bacteria; phylum Pseudomonadota; class Gammaproteobacteria; order Pseudomonadales; family Azotimanducaceae. Next base: position 10,869 of record PBVL01000035.1, on the reverse strand, counting down.
ACCGTATACGGCCTCGATGCCTTCGAAGGCGGGATCGAGGCTGCGGAACTTTGCCCGAATCCGCTTGATGTGCGACGTCACCGTAGCGTCGTCGACAAAGATGCGCGCCTGGTCCATGAGCTGCTCGCGGGTCTTCACGAGGCCGGGGCGACGAGCGAGCGCATAGACGATCCAGAACTCGGTGAGGGTCAGATCCACGCGGTCACCGTTCCACCGGCAGGTCATCCGTCCTGGCTCGATTGTGAGCGGTCCCGCGGTCAGCAGGTCGTCGTCCGCCGTCTGGCTGCTGGTCAGCGCTTCGGTACGCCTGAACAGCGCGGCCACGCGCGCGACGAGGTGCGGGAGTGAGACGTCCTTCGTGACGTAGTCGTCAGCGCCCATGCGCAGACCGCTGATAATGTCGTAGTCGTCGTCGCGCGCGGACAGAAAGATGATCGGCAGTGTTGCCGAGCGGCCGCGCAACCACTGGCAGAGCGTAAACCCGCCGTCGACCTCGGCACCGAGCCCAATGTCCACGACCGCAAGGTCCGGGAGCAACGACTCCAGTCCCGCTTCCGCCGAAGGCCGGTCGCGGTAGGCGGTCACCTCGTATCCCTGTGCCCGAAACGTGTCGGCGTAGTTCTCGCGCAGCAGCGGATCATCTTCAACAACAGCAACGCGATACGTCATGCCTTTGTTCCGCCATTTTTCATCAGGCGATTGCCCCCGTTGCGCCGTTTGGATGCCCGCACCGTCCCGTTGAATAGACATCGAACCACGACGAAGCGCGCGGCCAAAAGGACGCAGCTACCGTGTTTTAAGTGGTCCGTGATGACCCGAATCGGACACCAATCGTGTCAATCAGAACACGGGGGCGGGTCCCCGACAATGTGAGGAGAATGGAAATGAAATTGAAATCTTTTGCAGTCACAGCGCTTGCCGCATCTCTCGCGACCGCGAGCGCCGTACCAGCGATGGCCGACACGCCGCCGGAAGAGCAACGTGGAGCAGTCATTGGCGCGCTCGTTGGCGGGGTAGCCGGTGGCCCCTTCGGTGCGGGTGTTGGCGCCATCGTGGGCGGAGGGCTGATCGGCAATCTTGTCGCTACGCACCGGGAGCGGGGTGAACTCGAGGTCAGCCTCGCCGAAACGGAGGCCGCCCGGCGCGCCGGGCGCGCGGAAATTACACGGCTGGCGGGGACGGTGATGGACCTCGATGCCGACCTGCAGAGGATGGTCGATCTGAATGCGGTTGCGTTCAAGCGACCGCAGCTGGGGGTACAGTTCAGGACCGCGTCGGCCGAAGTGGAGGAGCACTTCGAGCCGATGCTGGAACGCGTGGCGAAGGTGCTCGCGCGGAACCCTGACGCGACGGTGAGTCTGGCCGGGCACGCCGACAGGCGCGGTGATTCGCGCTACAACCACGAGCTCTCCCTCAAGCGCGCCAACGCCGTCAAGGCATTCCTGGTCGAGCAGGGGGCGGGCTCCGCGCAGGTGATCGTCGCGGCGTACGGAGAGACCCGGTCACTGAAGGGTCCGGGCGTCGGGGAGGGTCGCACGCACCCCGACACACATTCTTTCGATCGGCGGGTCGTTGTCGACATCGATCTGGACGTCACATCGCAGCTCGCGACGCGGTGACCCGTCATTCAACGCGCGGCGTTGGTACCGCGCCCGGGGCCCCGCCGGGGCCCTTTTTTTGGAGGGGAGTACGCTGGGTACGGACGGCCGGTGCCCCGGCTCGAACACCGGGGCGCCAGGCAGCGACGTTACGCGTACGCTGCCTTGCACCGGCCAGTCGCCCGGCAAACGATCACGTCAGTCGTCCATGATGGTGCCGAGCCGTTCGACGGCAGCACCAAAGTCTTCCATGAAGTCGTACACGACCTGCTTTGCGGACGTTGGCGAATTCATGAGTCCCACACCCTGACCCACGAAATAGGTTGTGAGCGCTTTGGCACCTGGATGACCTGACTCCGCCAGCGAAGCGACGCGTCCCAGCGCGGGTTCACTAACAAGTGCCTGCAGGGGCATTGGCAGCGGGTCCGGCGCTTCCGCCGCCGTCCAGGCGTCCGTCCACGGAGAGCGCAACTGACGGGTGTACTTGCCCGTGCGACTGCGTGAGCGCACGGTCTGGCGCGAACTCGCGTTGAGGAACTTCTCTTTCACGGCGGGGGCGGTCTCCGCCTCGGCGGTGGTGAGCCAGACGGAACCCGTCCAGACACCCTGAGCGCCCATGGCCATGGCGGCGGCCATCTGACGGCCGGTCACGATCCCGCCCGCGGCGACCACGGCTATGTCGGGGTAGTCGTCCATTTCCTGCAGGACCTCGGGCACGAGCACCATCGTCGAGACTTCACCGCAGTGACCGCCGGCCTCGGTCCCGGAGACGATGATCATGTCGACCCCCGCCTCGGCGTGTTTGATGGCGTGTTCGCGGGCGCCGGCAAGCGCGCCAACCTTGACCCCTTTCTCGCGGGCACGCTCCATCATGAACGACGGCGGTGGCCCGAGCGCGTTGACGATGAGTTTGACGTTCTCGTGTTCGAACGCCGCGTCGATGACGCCCCCCGCGCCTTTCTCGCGGTAGTTGTCGCCAAGTCCGTTGCGCTGCGGTTCGCGGTATAGGCCATCGGTGTCGATGCCGTGCTGCGCGAGCAGGTGCAGGACGTATTGTTTGTGCTCGGGCGGGATCTTGTCCTCGATCTCTTCCGGCGTGAGCGCAGACTCCTTGCTGTCGAGGCTCATGGGAACGAGCAGGTCGACGCCGTAGGGTTTGCCGTCGCAGTGTTCGTCGATCCAGGAGAGTTCGACGTCCAGGGTTTCGGGCGAGTGTCCGACCGCGCCCAACACGCCGAAGCCGCCGGCCGCGGAAACCGCGGCAATGACGTCACGGCAGTGACTGAACGCAAACAGCGGGAACTCGACCCCGAACATGTCGCAGATTTTGGATTTCATGTGGGTCTCCTCGTAACCGGCTTAGAGTACCGCGTCGATCCGCGAGGCGTCCACGAAGCGGGACGCGCCGGCGGGGTGGCGTTGTCGCGTGCGCCGACTTGCGGCTCCGGCGAGACGGAGTCCATGGTGCGTGTCATCCAAAACCACCCTCCGGTACGTAAAGATACTGTCAAGGCTGCGATAGAAAGCCGACAAAGCGCGTCAAACCGCATAAAAAACCGCCCTCTGTCAATGGTTTAGAGGGTACAAAGGCTGTAGGATTGCGCCCCCTATGACGTTCCTAAAGAAGCTCGGAAAGTACGCGATTCCCTTAATCGTTATTGGCGTGGGTATTTTCGGAGCGCGCATGATGATCGCCGCGCGGCCGGAGCCGCCAAAGGTTGCGATCAAACCCCCCGCCGTGCTGGTGGAAGTAGCGACCGCCGCGCGTCAGGCAGTCACGTTCACCGTGCAGAGTCAGGGTTCGATCAGCCCGCGCACGCGCACGACGCTCGTTGCCGAAGTCTCGGGGCAGATCGTCGAGGTGGCGCCTGCCTTCGTCGCGGGCGGATTCTTCAAGAAAGGGGACGTACTGGTCCGGGTCGACCCGAGTAACTACCAGAATGCGCTCAAGCGGGCGGAAGCCGGCGTGAAGCGGGCAGAAACCCAGGTCGCGACCGAGAACGCCCTTGCGGGCTATGCCGCCCAGGACTGGGAACGGCTGCGGAGTCTGAATGCCACGCGGGGCCCCGCTTCCGATCTGACACTGCGCAAGCCGCAACTGGCCGAGGCGCTGGCGGAACTCGATTCGGCCGAGGCCGATTATCAGCGAGCGCTGAGAGATCTCGAGCGCACCGTCATTCGTGCGCCGTACGACGGCATGGTGCGGGAGAAACGTGCGGACGTTGGCCAGTTCGTCAACACCGGCACCGCGCTCGCCGAATCGTTCGCGACCGATGTAGCCGAGGTGCGGTTGCCGCTGACGCAGGCCGATCTCCGGTTTGTGCAACTGCCGCGACCGGGAGAGACCGGGGCGTTGCCCGTCAAGCTTCACGCGCAGGTTGGAGGCGCTCAACAGACCTGGGACGGCCTGGTGGTCAGATCGGAAGGCGTGTTCGATGAGAGTCAGCGCGTCCTGCATGTCGTCGCACAGATTCCCGACCCGTACGAACCTCCGCCCGGTGCGGAACCGGCGCGTGTCGGCACGTTCGTGACGGCCGAGATCACGGGCCGGACGGCGGGCCGGCTGTTTGTCATCCCGCGGCATTCGCTCAGTCGCGGTGACACCCTTTGGATCGTCGGTGACGACATGAAGATCCAGCCGCAGACTGTGCAGATCGTGCGCTCGGACCGCGACTACGCTTACATTGACGGCGGCCTCGACGAAGGTGAACGCTACTGCGTGACACCGCCCGCTCAACCGTTGCCGGGTATGGAAGTCAGGCTCGACGACGACAGACCTGGAAGTGGCTCGCCGGTTGGTACCGCGGCAGTCGCCGATACGGGAGTACGACGCGATGGCTGAGATGATCGACGGCACTCGACCTGCTGATCAGCAGGAGGTCACCGGGCTGATTGCCTGGTTTGCGCGCAATCACGTCGCGGCCAACCTGCTGATGTTCTTCATCATTCTCCTTGGCCTCTACAGCCTGCTCACCATCAAGCGTGAGACGTTCCCCGAGGTCAATACGGGGATGATCAACGTTCAGGTGCTCTACCGGGGTGGTGCTCCGGAAGAAGTGGAGCGCAGCGTCGTCGTCAAGATCGAAGAGGCGGTGGAAGGCATCCAGGGCATCAAGGAGCTTCGCTCGACCGCGAGCGAAGGCTCGGGGATGGTGACGATCGAGGTCGAGGAGGGGTACGACTCGAACCAGATCATGGACGAGGTCAAGCTCGCCGTCGACGGGATTTCGACCTTACCCGGAGAGACCGAACGCCCCGTCATCAGCAAACGGACCTTCCGCAACCAGGCGATCAACGTGCAGGTCGCCGGCGATCTCGACGAATCGACACTCAAGGAACTCACCGAGACGATCCGCGACGAAATGCTCGCGTTGCCGGAAGTGACCTACGTACAGGAGCAGGGAACGCGACCGTTCGAGATTTCGATCGAGATCTCGGAGCAGATGTTGCGTCAGTACGGCCTGACGCTGGAACAGGTGGCCCAGGTGATTCGGCGCTGGTCGATCGACCTGCCGGGTGGCGCGATCCGTTCGGATGCGGGCGACATCCGGCTGCGGACGACCGGACAGGCGTACACAGGTGAGGAATACGCAGAGATTGTGCTCATGACCCGGCCGGACGGTACCCGCGTCAAGTTGGGTGACGTGGCGCACATCGTCGACGGGTTTGCCGAAGAGGAGAGTTACTCCTTCTTCAACGGCAACCGCTCGATGGGCATCAACGCCATGGCGACCGAAGAAGAAGACCCCATCAAGGTTGCGATGGCGGTACGGGAGTTCGTTGAGAAACGTCAGCAAACGCTGCCTGAAGGCGTGCAGCTTCGCGCGTGGGCGGACACGACCGTCTTCCTCAAAGGCCGCATGGACATGATGGTCAGCAACATGTGGATGGGCGGCATGCTGGTGCTCATCGTGCTGTCGATCTTCCTGCATCTGAAGGTCGCGTTCTGGGTGATGATCGGCCTGCCGGTCGCTTTTCTGGGCGCCTTCATGATGCTGCCGACGGCGGACATCAGCATCAACATCATGAGCCTCTTTGGCTTCATTCTCGTGCTGGGGATCGTCGTTGACGACGCGATCATCATTGGGGAGGCCGCGTACGCGGAAACCGAGAAACACGGCTATACGCTGGAGAATATCGTGCGGGGGGCGCAGCGTGTCGCCGTGCCCGCGACATTTGGCGTTCTGACCACCATCGTCGCCTTTATGCCTCTCATCTTTCAGACGGGGCGAACTGCCGCTTTTGCGGGGGCGATCGGCTGGGTCGTCGTGTTCTGCCTGATTTTCTCGCTCGTCGAGAGCAAGCTGATCCTGCCGTCGCACCTCGCGACGATGAAGTCGTCGCACGGCAGCAAGCGGGGCATATCGGACTGGATTGACTCGACGCTCAAGAACTTCACGCAGAACTACTACATGCCGTTCCTGGCAAAGACGATGAAGTTCCGCACGCTCACGGTGTCGGTGTTCGTTGCGCTGATCATCCTCACGGTCGGACTTGTCCAGGGCGGTTTCGTGCGCTCGGTCTGGTTCCCCGAGTTCCAGAGCGACTACCTCATCGCCGAGGTCGAGTTGCGTGAAGGTGCACCCGAGTCGCTGATAAACAGCATCGTGAAGGAAATGGACGGTGCGCTGCGCGAGGTGAACGACGAACTCAAGGTCAGGTACGGGATCGAAGACGACATCGTCAAAAACGTGTGGGCGTATGTGAACGGCGGCAAGTCGGCGCAGTTTCAGGTTGACCTGCTGAAGTCGGAAGATCGCGGCGAGAGCAAGATTCCGATGAAGGAAATCGAGGTGCTCTGGCGCGACAAGGTTGGCGCGATCGCGGGCACACAGAAGCTCGAGTTCCGCTCCATGAACCGCATGGGCGGCGGCAAACCCATTGCGCTCCGCGTGCAGGGGAGCGACTCCGAACAGGTGGATGCCGCGAGCCTCGCGCTTGCGGATCATCTGCGCGGCTACGACGGGCTGTTCGAGGTCCAGAGTTCCGCACAGGCGGGACCCGAGGAGCTGAAGCTTTCCATCAAGCCGGAAGCTGAAGCGGCCGGCATCACGCTCGCGGATCTTGCCAGTCAGGTGCGGCAGGCGTTCTACGGCACCGAAGCGCAGCGGATTCAGCGCGGCGACTCGGAAGTCCGCGTGATGGTTCGTTATCCGCGCGAAGAACGGAAGTCGATCGGGAACCTCGAATACATGTGGATCAAGACGCCGGACGGCCGCGAACTGCCGTTCGGTTCGGTGGCGGATTACGAGATACAGCGCGGCTACAACGCGATCCAGCGGGAAGACGGTCGGCGCACCGTGACCGTCGACTCGAACGCCAACGTCGAAGCAGTCGAGCCGATGAAGATCGTTGGCGAGGTGTTCCGGAACTTTGTCCCGCAACTTCGTCAGGAATATCCCGGCGTCACCGTCTCCATGGGAGGCTCCTCACGGGACGCGCAGGCGTCGATGGTCGAGATGTTCCAGTCGTTCGGCATTGCGCTGTTCGGCGTGTACATCCTGATGGCGGTCCCGCTTAAGTCATACGTGCAGCCGCTCCTCATCATGACGGCGATTCCCTTTGGGATCATTGGGGCGGTTGTCGGCCACATGGTTTTCGGGATTGCGCTTTCATCGATCTCGTTCATCGGCTTCGTCGCCCTGGCGGGGGTGGTCGTGAACGACAGTCTGATCATGGTGCACTTCATCAACCGCCGGGTGGCGGAGGGTGCGCCCGTGATGGAGGCCGCGATCGAGTCGGGAGGTGCGCGCTTCAGGGCCATTCTGCTGACGTCGCTCACGACGTTCTTCGGGCTGCTGCCCATCATGTTCGAGCAGTCGATGCAGGCGCAGATCGTGATCCCGATGGCCGTTTCGCTCGGCTTTGGCATCCTCTTCTCGACTGTCATCACGCTCGTGCTGATTCCGTGTCTCTACAGTGCGCTGTACAGCGTCAAACACGGCCTGATCGGGATGTTTCGCGGTGGGGACGAAGAGGTAGCCGAACCGCCGCTCGTGGTCAATGTTGCGGAACCCTCGACCCCCGGTGCGACCCCGGGCGGGGGCGGCTGAAACTCGGCAACCCGGTCTGTTGACGCCAGCCTTTGTGCGGGCGTTTTTGCATCTGACGTCAGGCTTTGACGGCAGGCCGAGGCGAGCGCGTCGCCGGGTTACACTCGGGCTGACCACCATCAAGGGATCCTCATGACAACCGAGTCCAACCTGATTTATGGCGATGCAGGGGGAAGACCCTTGCATGCGGATCTCTACCGTCCCGATCAGGCCAACGGTGCAGGAGTGCTGATGATCCACGGCGGCGGCTGGCGCCAGGGCAACAAGGAGATCGTGCGGCGCCAGGCAACCGCGCTGGTCGGGCACGGCTTCACCTGTCTCGCATGTGAGTACCGGCTGACAGGCGAGTCGACCTGGCCTGCACAGATTCACGACGTGAAGGCCGCGATGCGCTGGTTCCGCAACGAGGCGGGTGCCCTCGGTCTCGACGTCGCGCGTCTTGGTGCGCTCGGCAACTCCGCGGGCGGCCATCTGGCGCTCACGCTGGCAGGAACAGTGGGGCTTGCCGACTACGAAGGTGAGAGCGGCACGCCCGGTGTCGACACGTCGGTGGGCGCTGTGATTGCGGTGTATCCGGCGGTCAAGTTTCACGTCGGTGAACGCACGTCCGGCGCGAACAATGCCGAGGCCATCCTTGGCAAGAATCCCGACCCTGCGGAAGCAGAACGGGCGGGTCCGATCAATCACGTGACGGGCGACTTTCCGCCAACCTGTTTTGTACACGGCAACGGCGACAAGGTTGTGCCGCCATCAGCGAGCCTCAACTTCTACAACGCTCTGGTTCAGGCGGGCGCCACGGCGGAACTGCATATGTACGCCGAGACTCCGCATGCGTGGGCACGCTGGCCAAACTGGATCGAGCCGACCATGTCGCAAGCGGGCGTGTTTCTGCGGCGGTATCTGGTCGGGGAAGAACAATGGGGTGAGCCCGCCCCGGGTTGGGGATAGCGCAGCGGCGCTGGCCACTGAAGCGCCGAAGCGACTTCGTGTGGGTCCTGGCTGGGGTCGGAGAGTCGGATGATTACCGGAGCGTGTTTCTGCGGTGAAGTACGGTACGAAATCTCTGGCCGGCTCTACGACGCCCGTTCGTGCCACTGCTCACGATGCCGCAAAGCGTTCAGTTCGCAGGCGTCTGCGTACGCGCTTGTCGACGACGCGCAGTTTCGTTGGGTAGCCGGTGAAACGCTGCTCACGTCATATGTTGGCGAACGGGGGTTTGGTCTGCAGTTCTGCAGCTGCTGTGGCTCCACGCTCTGCGGCATCCACGACGGAACCGTTCACGGCGTGACGCTTGGCTGTCTCAACGACGATCCGGAGATCGAGATTGCGCGCCACATCTTCGTCGGGTCGAAGGCGGGGTGGGAGGTGATCCCGGAAGGCGTCACGACCTTCGATGCAGGGCCTGACGACGATGTAAACGATGGGTGACGCGGGCAATCGAGAGGGGCAGGCGTTTCTGCCGGTCGCCAGGACGCCGCGCACGCTTTCTGCTGAGGCGGTACAACACTTCAATCAGAGGGACTACGTCGCCGACCTGCCGTTGCTGGACGCGGCGGAGGCTGACGCGCATCGCGCCTGGTTCGACGGCGTTTCGGCGCAGTTTCGTGCAGCCGGCAAAGACGCGTACTCCATCAATGGCTACCATGTCCGGCTGAAGACGCTCCACGACCTCGCAACCCATCCGCTCCTGCTCGACTACGTCGAAGACCTCATCGGGCCCGACATTCTTTGCTGGGGGACGCACTATTTCTCGAAGGAACCGGGCGATGCCCGGGCGGTCCCGTTCCATCAGGACGCGGTGTACTGGCCGTTCCGCCCGTATCGGACGGTGACGGCGTGGATCGCCGTGGACGACGTGGATCTCGAGAACGCGCCGATGTGCTTTCTGCCCGGCAGTCATCTCGCCGGACCACAGGAGACTCGCGAACGGGACGGTGACGTCGTGCTCAATCTCGAGACGATTGACTATGCGGCGATGGGTGCGCCCTGGCCTCTTACGATGCAGGCCGGCCGCGTGTCGCTGCGCACGGATCTGCTCGTACACGGATCAGCGCCGAACAGATCCGGCAGGCGCCGCTGCGGTTTGACGTTGCGCTATGTTCCGCCGGAAGTCTGGGTGTATGCCGACAACGATCTGGGATGGACAAGCAGGGTGTTGCTGTGCGGGGGATCCGCGGACGGGTCCGCATGGGAGCCGCTGGAAGCGCCTCGCGGGGATGAACTGACGCTCGGTCAGGTTCGGGACTGAGGAGGAAACCGGGACCCGCGGCGTGCGGGTCCCGTTGTTCGACCTTCAGAGCGTGCAGTCAGCCACGTTGGTCTGGTCGATGACGATCAGTTGAGGCAGGGTGCCTTCGCTGCCGTCTGCTGCGGGGTCGCGCGCGATGACATCAAGCACTCCTCCGGCGCTCAGCACAAGATCCTGGACTTCGATGGCGATCGTATCGGTCGTACCTTGCGGAGTGACGTAGACATCGTAGGTTCCTGGTGAGACGGACAGGATGCCCGTGTCAGCCATGAACGGCACAGCGCCAAACGACGGCATGACTTCTGCGGAGGTGATGTCGGTGCCGTCGGCAACGAGATAGAGATCAACCGCTCCGGTTGCGCCCGATGCGTGGGTCACGCGAATTTTCGATTCCGTTGCGACGCTGCGCAGGTCACCGCCCAGGGCGATCGGCGCAATGGCGGGTGTGCTGGTGAGCATGCCAGCGACGATTGCCGTTGACGTCGTTGCGGCGGCTGCTTCGAACGGAAATGACAGCGCCACGGTCATGGGATCGCCTGCAGCCGTGATGTTCAGCGTGTAGCTGCCCACGGGAACGGCGTCGATTGCGCAGACATTCGGGAATGCGACATCGCGTGCTAGCGCGATTGCGTCGTCTTCGGTGGTGGCTGCGGAGTCAGCCAGGATGTCGACACTCGGAGCGTCAGGCGAAGCGTGGACTGCCACGACCGCTGCCGGTGTACCGGTGTCACGGATTGTACTGGCCGATTCACCGTCGAGGACGACCAGCTCAACCGCCGCGGCACCGGGGCCGGTGTTGGCAACGGCAGTAATCAGGAGATCGGCGCCTGCAGCAAGCGCAACCGTACCGGAGTCGTAGACGACGGTCGTGGGGTCACCGGCCGCTGTCACGCGAATCTGGTAGTCGCCGCCCGGTACGTCGACGCGACCGGTGCTGTCCTGGAATCCCAAGGGAGCCGCGTTGATCGGG
>PBVL01000034.1 GCA_002728675.1 Gammaproteobacteria bacterium | reverse complement strand
AGACCTACCTCCGCGGCGACGCTGTGGACATCGACGGATACGAAAGCCGCATCCAGTGGCTCGGCAACTACGACATGCCGAAGGTCCCCGTGGACGTCGCGGCGACAGGCCCGCGGGTGATCGCCATCGCCGCGCGTCAGGCGGAGCGCATCACGTTTGCTCTCGGTGCCGACCCCGCGCGAATCGACGTAGCGATCGCCAGTGCGCGGGCCACGCGCGAGGCAGCAGGGGTGACTGAGCCGCTCGAGTTCGGCGCGTATGTGAATGTCGCGTGTGATGAGAACATCGACCGCGCACGGGACATCATCCGGGGCAGTACCGGTACGTTTGCTCACTTCAGCGGCATGAGCGAGGCAAGTCACGCGGGGCAGGCCGATGCCGAGATCTTTGCGCATATCGGTCGCACCTACGACATGGCGAACCACGCGAGCGGCAAAGGGGCCCACATGCGGGATGTGCCGGACGAATTCATCAGCCGGTTCGGAATCACGGGATCGGTGGACTATTGCGTCCAGCGAATCGGCGAACTGATGGAACTGGGACTCTCGCGCATGGTGCTCCTGACGGGCTCCCGCGATGGAGACGCCGCCGCGACCGGGGCGAGTCTCCAGCGCATTACCGGTGAGGTCTTCCCACAATTGCGGCAGTGACGATCAGCCGCGCGATTCGAGCCTGAAACTCCACCAGTGACCCGGACGGGGAGGCGGCGCGCCCGCCGGCCCCCGCAGTCGTGCAAGCTTGTCGGCGCGCGCCGCCCACGCGCGGTCCAGTTCCGCTGGCTCGATCACACGTGCAATCGTGACCGGGTAGACCGTCTCCGCAATCCGGATGCGCGCCTGCCCGGTGGCAACCGCGATCGTCGACCACCGTTTGCCATCGCAGCGTGAGCAGCTCAGATAGAGCGTGCCGCCACCGTCGGCCATGCAGTTCAGCGTGACCGAGTGTGGGATCGCGCCCGGCACCTCGATGTAGCAGATGGGCGCTTCGTTGGCGAAGGTCCAGTCAGACACCGGTGCGGTCTCTTCCGCGCCCTGCAACCACGCGCCGGGAATCCGTTCGCAGGGGCACTGGGTCAGCCACCAGGCGCCTGTGAGGATACCTCCCAGCGCGGCGATTGCTGCAATGATGAGTAGGATCCGCATGGGGCGCTCCCTGACCGTTTCGCTGAAGCCACAGGATTGCACTCCTGGTCCTGCATGTCATCAGCGTGGCCGGCTCCCCGTCGACGGAGCCGCCGCCACGTGGCGCCGAACCGCCGCGGCGCTACTGGCGCTTGGCAGGCGATTGCGATTCAATCGGGCCCTACTCAATCACGGACGTCCCACATGGCCATTCGCCTTCACGGTATTTCTTCCTCCCGCGCATTTCGCTCCATCTGGGCTGCCGAGGAACTGGGCATCGACTTCGACCATGTGGCGACCACCTTCGGCGCCGACTCCAAGGAAGACGGCTACCTCGCGGTGAACCCCAATGGGCGCATCCCGGCCCTGGAGGAGGACGGTTTCAACCTCTTCGAATCGATGGCCATCAACCTCTATCTCGCCAAGCAACACGGCCCGGAGGGATTCTACCCGTCCGATCCCCGCGAAGAAGCGCAGACCTGGCAGTGGAGTGTGTGGGGCATCAGCGAGATCGAGCCGCTGCAGATGGAGATCGTCATCCAGAAGTTCTTCCTTCCCGAAGACAAACGTGATGCACGGGTTGTTGCGCGCGCCGAGAAAGGACTCGCGCGTCCGTTGAAGGTCCTGGACGCACATCTCGAGGGCCGTGACTACCTGCTTGGCGATTCGGTGACGATTGCCGACATCAACCTGGCAGGGGTCATGGAACTGCTCAACATGATCGGCTTCGATACGAGCGGGTGGCCCAACGCGGACCGCTGGCTGGCGGCCTGTCGCGGCCGCAACTCGTACGCACGGGCGAAAGCGCGCGACTGAAGTTCCTTTGCAGGTGGTCGGGGTGCGCGAGGGCCCGCGACACGTCGCGCGCGTTTGGTTGCAATCGCAGAGCATCCCACTAAACTGCGCACTGTCCAACATGGGCCCGCCCACCGCAACCGGCAGGGGCGGCACAGACCAGTGCGGCAACAACAATAATCGTACAGAACGGCTGGAGCGTAACGTCCCTCTGGAAGGACGTTCAGAGGATATGCCGTGAGCAGCAAGACCATTATCGCCACCCTGATTGCACTCGGCATTGCAGGATGGCTCTTCAGTGGAACGCTGGGGCAGGAGGCCGCCCCGGCGGCAGAGAACGCGCTGACGACAACACCTCAGGCCGTCGCGCGGGATGCTGAACCGCGGCTCATTCGCGCGATCACGAGTCTGGCTGAGGCGCGCACGGTCGAACTGCCGGTTCGGGGCGTCACGCGGCCCAACCGCGTGGTGAACGTTCGCGCAGAGGTCCAGGGCCGCATCGAGCGTCTTCCGGGAGAGAAGGGCCGTCGGGTCAAGGCAGGCGAGGAGCTCTGCGTGCTCGCCGTCGATTCACGTCAGGCGGACCTGACCCAAACGCAAGCCCTCTTCAACAAGGCGTTCCTCGAGTACAAAGGCGTACTCGACCTGTCGCGCGAGCAGCTTCAGTCCGAGATCAACATTGCGCAGGCGAAGGCTCAGCTCGAAACCGCGCGCGCCAACGTCACGCGTGCCGAACTGGCGCTTGCCAAGACGCGCATCCTGGCGCCGTTCGACGGCGTGGTGGACACCCAGCCGGTCGAGGTTGGCGATGTGTTGTCTCCCGGTGCGACCTGCGTCACGTTGATGGAAACGAACCCCATCCTCATTACCGGTCAGATCGCTGAGAAGAATATCGGCGCCGTGCGTCCGGGCGACACCGTGCGCGCACAACTGGTGCACGGCCCTGAAGTGGCAGGAACGATCAGCTTCATCGGCAGCGCCCCGGAAGCAGAGACCCGCACCTATCCGGTCGAGGTGACGACGGCGAACCCATCGCATCGCATTCGGTCCGGTCTCTCCGTCGAGATGTTCGTGCCGCTCGCAGAGACCCGGGCACACCTCATCTCCTCTGCGTCACTTGTACTGAACGACGCGGGCGACATAGGAGTTCGTGTCGTGGACGATTCCAACGTGGTCCACTTCCATCACGTGCAGCTCCTCTCCGAACAGGACGGCCGGGTCTGGGCCGCGGGGCTGCCTGATTCGATCCGGCTGATCATCGTCGGTCAGGAAGAGGTGTTCTCGGGTCAGGTTGTGCGGGTTGACCCGACCCCGCTGACGGACATCGTCTCCAACTGAGCGGGGACGCACAATGAACTACGCCGAAGCTGCCATCGTTCGGGCCCGCACGGTCCTGTCCCTGTTCGTGGTCATCATGCTGGCCGGGATCTACTCGTACGCGGTGATCCCGCTCGAGGCAAACCCCGATGTGTCCGTACCGGTGGTGCTCATCACCGTACCCCATGAAGGCATTACGCCCCAGGACTCCGAGCGCCTGCTGGCGCGACCGCTGGAGCTTGAACTCAAGACCATTCGTGGCGTCGAGGAAATCAATTCATACGCGGCGGAGGGCTACGCGACGATCATCGTCCAGTTCGACTTCAGTTTTGAATCGAACCAGGCGCTGATCGACGTCCGGGAGGCCGTCAACCGGGCAAAGGTCAAAATCCCGAGTACCGCGGAAGAGCCGATCATCCGGGAGGTCAGCGCGGTGGACTTTCCGGTCATCACGGTTGCCCTCGGGGGTGAAGGTGTGCCCGACCGGGTGCTCTATCGCCTGGCGCGGGACCTGAAAGACCAACTCGAAGGAATCCCGGACGTGCTCGAAGCCACACTGTCCGGCGAACGCGAGGAACTCCTCGAAGCCGTCATCGATCCCGCTCAACTCGAAGCGTACGGCGTCTCGATCGAAGAGCTGATCGGGGCGATCGGGCGGAANAACCGNCTGATCGCGGCAGGCGTTGTCGACACAGGTCAGGGNAGCTTCTCNGTGAAGGTGCCGAGCGTGATCGAGACCGCAAGCGATCTGCTGTCGATCCCGGTCAAGTCGACCTCGGATGCGGTCGTCACGCTTGCGGATGTCACGACGATCCGCCGCACGTTCAAGGATGCGCTCACGTTCACCCGGGCCAACGGCACGCAGGCNGTTGCGGTGGATGTCTCGAAACGTCAGGGNACCAGCCTCGTGGCGACGGTCGGGAAGGTCAAGGCACGGGTGGAGGAGCTGCGCAGGAATTATCCGGCCAACGTTCGCGTCAGCTACATGGCCGACCAGGCGCCTGACACGCTGGAACAGATCAGCACCCTGCAGGGCAACATTTCGACCGCCATGTTCCTTGTACTCACGGTTGTGGTCGCCGCAGTGGGCTTTCGTTCCGGGCTCCTCGTGGCGCTCGGGATTCCCTTTTCGTTCCTCTTTGCGTTCATNGTCGTTCACNCGCTCGGGTTCACGTACAACTTCATGGTGATGTTCGGGATGCTGCTCGGGCTCGGCATGCTGATCGACGGCGCGATCGTCGTCGCTGAGATTGCCGAACGCCGGATGGCGGAAGGGCGACTTGCCAAAGAAGCGTACGTCTACGCCGTTCACCGCATGTTCTGGCCGGTCCTGGCCTCGGTGGCAACGACGCTCGCTGCGTTTCTGCCGCTCATGTTCTGGCCCGGTGTGACGGGCGGCTTCATGCGCTACCTGCCGGTCACGGTATTTGCAGTGCTCACAGGATCGCTTGCATACGCGCTGCTGTTCGCGCCNGTGATCGGCGCCGTGCTGAACCGCCGCCGNAAACCGCTCGAGGAGACGCCACGCAACATTCGCCTTGTCGANGAGGGCCGTTTCTCCGAGTTGACCGGGGTGCTGANGGCGTATTCCGCGGTCCTGGGCTTCACCGCACGACAACCCTTTGTCGTCGTCTTGCTGACCCTCATTGGTCTCGGCGCGATCNTCATGGTCTACGGCGAGAACAACCGGGGCATGCAGTTCTTCACGCAGGTGGACCCGCAATGGACCGGGGTTGTGGTCAACACCCGCGGCAATTTCTCCGCAGCTGAACTCAAGGACATCGTGACCGACGTCGAGCACCGCGTCGTTGAGCAGGGCCACATTCGCAGCGTCTACACGCGCACGGGTGAGGCAGGTTTCAGCATGCGGTCGTCGGGTTCCACCGGTGACCAGATCGGCAACCTTTTCATTGAGCTGACAGACCGCCGGACGCGCGACGTGTCGGGATTCGAGGCCGAGGAGAAGTTCCGCGAAGCAATCTCTGACGTCCCCGGGGTCCGCGCCGAGATGCAGCAGCAGGAGCCCGGGCCTCCGGTCGGCAAGGACATCCAGATTCAGCTTGCAGGCCTGGACCTCGACGTTCTGACCCGCGAAGCGCGTCGCATCAGCGCGCACCTGAAGACCCTTGACGGCCTGACCGGCGTCGACGACACGTCTCCCGTGCCGGGTATCGAATGGGAAATCAAGGTGGACCGCGCCAAGGCGGCCATGCTCGGAGCGGATGTNGCGTCCGTGGGTGCAGCGGTACAGCTTGTCACGAACGGCATCCTTGTTGGCCGCTACCGACCTGACGACGTCGACGACGAGGTCGACATCCGGATTCGTTATCCCGAGGCGTATCGCGGCCTGTCCCAACTGGACCTGCTTCGCGTCTCGACGCGTGAGGGGCAGGTGCCCATATCAAGCTTCGTCACACGCGAAGGGCAGCAGAAGGTCAGCCAGATCTTCCGCCAGGANGGCAAGCGGATCATGTACGTGCGCGCNGACACGCGACCGGGCGTGCTGGCGGACGACAAGGTCCGGGAGATTCAGACCTGGCTCGAAACGGCTGACNTCGACCCGTCGATTTCGGTTGTCTTCCGCGGCGCGAACGAAGAGCAGGCGGACTCCATGCAGTTCATCATGGTCGCGTTCACCTTGTCGTTGCTGCTGATGGGCGTGCTGCTCGTCACGCAGTTCAACAGCTTCTACCAGGCCCTGCTGATCCTCTCGTCGGTGATCATGTCGACGGTCGGGGTGCTGCTTGGGCTGCTCATCGCCGATCAACCCTTCAGCGCGATCATGAGCGGAGTTGGCATCGTCGCGCTCGCCGGCATCATCGTGAACAACAACATTGTTCTGATCGATACGTACAACTACCTGCGCAGGGAGAATCCGTCCTGGCCCATCGAGCGGGTGATCGTGCAGACAGGCTGCCTGCGCTTGCGTCCGGTCTTCCTGACGACATTCACGACGGGTTTCGGGCTGCTGCCAATGGCGCTTGGCATGTCGATCGATCTGATCAACCGCGAGGTCGAGGTGGGAGGACCGGTTGCGTCGTTCTGGGTGCAGCTCGCCGGGGCGATTGTCTCGGGGTTGAGCTTCGCGACGATTCTGACGCTCATTGTGACGCCTGCGATGCTCATGCTGCCGGTGAAGCTGAGACGCGGCGTCGAGTGGGTGCGCGAGCGTGTCCGCAGGCAGGAACACATTCCCGTATTGACCGAAGGCCGGTGACAGGGGCGTGACATGAGCTGGCAGGAACAGGACGGCGCGCTCGAGAAGACGTTCGTCTTCGGCGATTTCGTTCAGGCATTCGGCTTCATGACGCGTGCGGCGATGGTCGCGGAGAAGATGGACCATCACCCGGAGTGGACAAACGTGTACAACCGCGTCGTGGTTCGGTTGACGACCCATGACGCCGGGAACACCGTGACGGACCGCGACCGCGCGCTCGCGGCCGAGATGGACCNTCTCGCCGGAATGGATTAGTCCAGGTCACGCNAGNGCAGCCANCCAGTCTGCCTTCCCACGGTGTGGAATGCTTCGAGGCGTCTGCCTTCTTCCGGTGTCAGCCGAGCAGGAGTTTCTGTTCGACATCGTGCTTGAACAGATCCACCGTCATGATTACTCCAACGAGTCTGCGTGGCAGGGTGCTGCCGATCCATACGTCGATGCCGGCGCCGTCTCCTGCCCGGGTCACCGAGAGGTACCCGTAGTCGAGCGGATAGATGATTTCTGCGTTCAGTGGATGTGCGGACCCGGCCGGCCGGTCGATCGTGATGCGACTCGCGGCGATCAGATTCTCGAGCGCGCTCCAGTAGGCTCGGTCGGGCATCTCCAATGGCTCAGGCGGGACGGGGGGATATACTGCACGGCATGAGCGAGATTCTCATGCTGCTGGGCGTCATCGTGGGGGCGCTGTATTGGCTGAACTCGATGCGCTGCAAGGAAATCGCGAGCAACGCGGCCAAACGCGAGTGCTTGCGTGCCGGCCTGCAGTTCCTCGACCAAACGGTGCACCAGCAGCGCCTGTCGATGAGCCGGGACCCCGAAGGCACATGGCGTCTCTGGCGGGACTACCGTTTCGACTATTCGCCGGACGGCCTCGAGCGCGAGCGTGGGCGGATCCTGTTGCTCGGTCACCGTGTCATTGCGGTCAACATTCAGGCGGTCAACACCATTGTCCACTGACGCGCCGGGGGAAGGCGGGTGGCGCACTGGTCTCCTGCTGCTTGGCGCGTTGCTGGCCCTCCCGGCTGCCGGCCTCGAACTGATACCCGCGCTCGAAGCCGCGCCGCGGGGCAACGCTGCCCGGGAGGCGGCCGCAATCGAGTTGTTCAACGTCCACTGTCCCGAGCTCGAGCTGCGCCGGATTCCGCGAACGACACAAAGGAATGTCGTGTGTGCGCTGCCCGGTGCCGGTGCCCCGGTACTGGTCGCGGCTCACTACGACCGGATTGGTGCGGGCGCGGGCGTCGTCGACAACTGGAGTGGCCTGGTGATGACGGCTGAACTGCTCCGTGAGTTCAGTTCCCGGCGCCGGCGTTCCGCGTTCGTCTTCGTCGCCACCGGCGCGGAGGAAACCGGGATGCGAGGGGCGCTCGCCCTGGCCAGGGACATGACGCCGCGGGCCATGGTCAACGTCGACACGGTCGGTCTTCGGGAGCCGCGGGTCGACCCCCGGTCGGACCGCGATCTGCGCGAGCTGGCGCACAGCGAGGCGGCTCGGCTTGGGATGACCCTCGCCGCGCCGCGCATCCGGTGGATGTCCGGTGACTGGGAGCCGTTCAAACGCCGGGGTGTGCCGGTACTCAATCTGCATTCATTGCGTCCCCGTGACGAGCGCGCCGTGCATACGCGGCGCGACCGGGTCGAGCGCATCAATGTGGACCATTGGGAGCGTACGTTGCTCCTGACGAGCCGCATTCTGTGGGAACTCGATCAACAGCAGAATTGGGGTGAAGAACCCTGAGCGGGCCTGTCTTCGCGTTCAGCCTTCGGCGCTGAATATTCCTTCGAAATCGTCGGACCACTTCTGCGTGTCGAAACGGTCGCCCTCGGTGAGCATGACACCCATATAGTGTTCATCTCCCGCGACGCGTACCCAGCGAATCTCTCCGCCGAGCAGATACATGGCGAACGGATCTCCGATGCCGATGGTGATGTTCAGGCGCGCGCCGACCGGCAGCGCATCGGCAGTGGAGAACTGCAGACCGCGTTTGGAGAAGTCTACGGCCGCACACTCGACAGAGACGCCCACTAGGTCCGGATCCTCGTCACACTCACTGACGTGAACGAAAAAGCGGATGTTGTGGGGGATGCGCGGTTCTCGTGCTGTTCCATGAGCTCTGCCTTGTGGGTTCCTTGTGTTCCGCCGATCAGGGCGGATCGATCAGTCTGCGATAGGTTCGCAGGTGTTTGAGCGCCTCTGCATGTTCGCCTACCAGTTCATACAGTCGCGACAGGTTGTAGTGTGCGTCGGCAAAGTCCGGTGCGCGCTTGTAGGCCGCGATCGCGTCGTGGATGCGGCCGAGGTCTTCGAGCAATGTACCCAGATTGAACGCGGCAAGCACATTGTCGGGCTCGGCGACGAGGGCGCGCTGATAGTGGGACTCCGCCCGTTCGAAGCTACCGGACTCCTGGAGCAGTCGACCGAGGTTCACATGCGCGTCGGCATGCATGGGATCGAGTTCGAGTGCTCGCTCGTAAGCCCCCGGCGCATCCGCGGGGCTGACGGCCTCCAGATCGACGCCGAGGTCATACCAGTCGTCGCTCGTGAGCTCGTCGGTGTGTTCAGCTTCTTCCGCGGCGCGTCGCGCGAGCGGCGCAACCGTACCCGCGAGGTCTGCGATGGCAAAGTCGAAGTGCGTCTGCCCCGATTCCGGATTGACCAGTTGGTCGTTCTCGCGCAGCAGGACCTCGCCACCGGCTCCGGAGATGCGCAGCGACGTCAACGGTCGTGAAGAGGGCAGGGACTGCTTGAGTCCATACAGTACCTGATTGATGCGCGCCCTGGGGATGCCGGACCCCATCAGCTCCTTCGCGGTACGCAGAACGATGATGTCCTGAAAGCTGAAGCGATAGTGCTGTCCGGCGCTGCGCTCGGGAGTGAGAACCCCCGCCCGGGCGATTTCCCGGATGGTTTCCTGTGGCAAGCCGATCAGCTCTGCGACCTCGCGGGTCGTGTATCCCTTCATGTCGCCCCGGAGGCAGTGTTACTTCGAAGCAGCCTTCTTGGCTCTAGCTTTGGTCTTTTTTTTTGCGGCGGATGCGGTCTTCGGCGCCTTCTGTGCCTCTTTGGGCTCAACGGGTGCCTGCAGCGTCGCGAGACTCGCCTTGAGTGCTTCCATGATGTCGATAATCTTGGTCTCGGGGGCCTCTTCCCGAGAGCTGACGATCTCCTGACCGTTGACCTTGCGATCGATGATCTCGAGCATGTGGTCGCGCACTTCGTCCCGGTAGTTTTCCGGGTGGAACCCCTCGTTGGAGACCTGTTCGACAAGCTGGATCGCGAGCTTCAGTTCTTCTTCCCTGATCTCGGCTTCCGGAATCTCGACTTCGTTGAAG
This sequence comes from Gammaproteobacteria bacterium, assembly GCA_002728675.1. Lineage (GTDB taxonomy): Bacteria > Pseudomonadota > Gammaproteobacteria > Pseudomonadales > Azotimanducaceae. The sequence goes on along the minus strand of PBVL01000034.1, from coordinate 9,285 downwards.
TCGCGGATTTCCTCGGGATATCTCAGTTGGATCATGATCAAACCGTGATCCAGCGGATGGATCAGCACGAGGTACTGTTTGCCGCGCGCGGCGTAGCGGGCGAGAGCGGACCTGCCCGTCCGGAGCATCGCCGTCTTCAACAACTGATACGAGCGGGCCGTGCCCTTGTCCGGGCCAAGGTAGTTGACCCGCTCGACGTAGACCGCATGGATCGCTTCCGCCGGGATGAACTCGACGATCTCGATCTCGTTCGTGGACTTGACGTCCATGGCCTTCATTTCCTCGTTCGAGAAGAGGACATATTGTCCCTTCGCGAACTCGTAGCCTTTGATCCGGTCCTCACGCTCGACCACTTCACCATCGGCCACGGAGATGTACTGCTGCTTCAGCCTGGACCCGTCTTCGCGAAGCATGTTGAAACGAATGTGCTTCGATGTGTCGACAGTTGAAAACAGTTTGACCGGTATCGACACCATACCGAAGGAGATGACGCCGGAGCCCATTGCGCGTGCTGCCATGTTAGTCTCCCGATCCGTTTCTGTGTGCCATCCGCACGGTCAACGCGCGGAGTGATTTCTGTAAGCTGTTGCCCTCGCAGAAGCGGCGTCGTCCGCCCGATGTGCGGCCTGGCCACGTTGTCGCGACTAACTATCCTCCAGGTGCGGATAGGTGTCAACGAACGCAGTAACATAGCCCGAACTTGTCCGAAATCAAAGGCATGGCGCACAGTTTTAACGTGATGTCAGAGGTGGCGCCGACGATTGGCGGGGTCCGCCGACAGTCCCTCAGGGAGCTTGCGCAACATGGAAATGACGACACTCGGCCGCACGGGTCTCGAGGTCTCGCGCTTCGGGTTGGGCGCAGGCGGGAGCGCCCGGCTGGGGACAGGCGCGCCTGACGGCGAACGCGACGCGGTGCGGTTGGTTCGCGCGGCACTCGATGCAGGTGTCAACTTCATCGACACGGCTGAGGTGTACGGCACCGAAGACGCCATTGGCAAGGCGATCGCCGGACGCCGGCAGGCGATTGTCCTGTCCAGCAAGAAGTTTCCGCGTGACCTGACCGCCGAGAGCATTCGTGAGGGGCTCGACGCGTCGCTCAAACGACTCGGGACCGACTACCTCGACATCTACCACCTGCATGGGGTGCGCCCGGATCACTACGCGGACGTGTGTGACGTTGCGATCCCGGTCCTGCACGATCTGCAGCGAGCGGGGAAGATCCGTCATCTGGGCGTCACGGAGCTCTTCGAGCAGGACACGTCACACAGCATGCTGCAACGTGCACTCATTGACGACGTGTTCGACGTGGTGATGGTGGGGTTCAATCTGCTCAATCCGAGTGCCCGGCGCCTCGTGTTTCCTCAAACCCGGGCGCGGAACGTCGGGGTGCTCGTGATGTTCGCAGTCCGCGCGGCACTGAGCCGGCCGGAGCGCCTTGCCGGGATTCTGGCGGAACTCCTGGAGCGCGGTGAGATTCCTGAAGGGGCGATGCTCGATTTCCTGGGCGATGCGGCCGCGATCACCGAAGCCGGGTACCGGTTCTGCCGTCACGAACCCGGCGTCGACGTGGTACTCGGCGGCACGTCGCGGATCGATCATCTGCTGGCGAACCTTGCGGCCATGGAGCGCGGTCCGCTCTCCGCTTCGGCACTTGCCGAACTGGAACGGCTCTTCGGGAACGTCGAGTCCGTTTCCGGTAGCTGACACCGTTTTGACGAGCGCGTTGCGTGCGCGCCGCTATAATGCGCGTCGCAAACCAACCCGAGAGATTGCCGCATGGCTGACTACAACTGGGCCGATCCGCTCTTCTTCACCGAACAGCTCACCGAAGATGAACGCATCATCATGGACACCGCCCGCAACTTCGCGCAGGAGAGGTTGCAGACGCGGGTCCAGAAAGCATTCCGTGACGAGCATTTCGATCGCGAGATCATGAACGAGATGGGCGAACTCGGCATGCTTGGTGCCACGGTACCAGAGCAGTACGGCGGCGCGGGCGCGAGCTACGTCACCTACGGACTCATTGCCCGCGAGGTCGAACGGGTGGACAGCGGCTATCGGTCGGCGATGAGTGTGCAGTCGTCCCTCGTCATGCACCCGATCAACGCCTACGGCACCGAAGAGCAGAAGATGAAGTTCCTGCCAAAGCTCTCGTCCGGTGAGTATGTCGGGTGTTTCGGACTTACCGAGCCTGATCACGGTTCTGACCCTGGGAGCATGGTGACCCGGGCGGAGAAGACGGGTGACGGTTATGTGCTGAACGGCGCGAAGATGTGGATCTCGAATTCACCGATTGCCGACGTTGCTGTGGTCTGGGCCAAGCTGGACGGCGTGATTCGGGGGTTTCTCGTCGAACGCGGCACGCCTGGATTCTCGACGCCGACCATCGAGGGCAAGTTCAGCCTGCGCGCGTCCGTCACGGGTGAGATCGTGCTTCAGGACTGCGAGATCCCGGCCGAGAATCTGCTGCCGAATGCAAAGGGACTGGGTGGACCGTTTGGCTGCCTCAACAAGGCCCGTTACGGAATCTGCTGGGGTTCGATGGGCGCCGCCGAATTCTGTTGGCATGCGGCCCGTTCCTACACCCTCGACCGAACCCAGTTCGGCCGACCGCTTGCCGCGAACCAGCTCGTGCAGAAGAAACTTGCGGACATGCAGACGGAGATCACGCTCGGTCTGCAGAGCTGTCTGCGTATGGGGCGGATGATGGATGAGGACAATTGCCCGATCGAGGTCATTTCGCTGCTGAAGCGCAACAACTGCGGCAAGGCGCTCGACATCGCGCGTATGGCGCGGGACATGCACGGCGGGAACGGGATCTCGGACGAGTATCACGTCATCCGCCATCTGATGAACCTCGAAACCGTCAACACCTACGAAGGCACGCACGACATCCACGCGCTGATCCTGGGTCGTGCCCAGACCGGACTGCAGGCGTTTACCGGCTGACCGACACACGGTTTGTAGGAAAAGTCTCAACTGGACCGTAGACGATCTCCTGCATACAGGTCGGCAGAGTTGAGGTTTCAATACCGATCGTGGCGGTTTAGGTTGGGCTCGTGGGCTGGCGTCAATGGACGGCGCGGGGCCTTTCGGAGAGCGCGTTCAGAACAACAGGGAGATCGCGGCCGGTCGGGCGCGGTTGCAGGTGACGGGGTTGAACGAAGTCAAACACATGATCCGGGTTCTTGTCGTGGACGACCACCATCTGGTGCGGACGGGCACGATGCGATTGCTCGACGACGTGGACGGTATCGAGATCTTCGGCGAGGCTGAGAGTGGTGAGGAGGCGATCGAGAAAGTCCGCCAACTCGAACCTGAGGTCGTGCTGATGGACGTGCAGATGCCCGGGATTGGTGGTTTGGAGGCAACGCGGCGGTGCCTGCGTGTCGACCCTGACGTGCGGATCATCGCGGTGACAGTCTACGAGGACGAGCCTTATCCCTCGAAACTCCTAAACGTCGGCGCGGCCGGCTACCTGACCAAGCGCGCAAATGTCGACGAGATGGTGCGTGCCATCAAACGTGTGTGTGTGTGCCGGTCAGCNCTACATCAGTTCGGAGATCGCACAGCAGCTNGCGTTGCGTCCCTACACGCCCGAGTNGGCAAGTCCCTTCNAGACCTTGTCCAACCGGGAGATGCAAATTGCGCTCATGGTGATTGGCGGGCATCNGNTCGGCGAGATCAGTGAGAATCTTTCNCTCAGCCCGAAGACGGTGANCAGCTACCGATACAGGATTTTCNACAAGCTGAAGNTCCGCAATGACGTGNGGATGACCAAACTCGCCATCAAGCACGGCGTGATTGACGCTGACGCGGTGGCCTGAGCCCTGATTATCGGGTTGCAGGCACCGGGCGCGTTGCGCTCCGGTGGGTTGGTACGGACGAGCCCGCGCAAGGGTCATCGATTGCTCAGACCGGCAGCCGTGTGGGGCGGGTGAGGTTGCCTGCGTAGGCTAGAATGGGCGTCCCAGGCAGCGGAGGCCCAGCGTGGCGTCGAGGGTCGTACCCGTCCCCAGTCCATTACAGGCTCAGGCGCCAACGCCTGACGGTGCGCGTGCGCCGGATCTGATCTCGACAGTCGCAGCGGGGGCTGGGCAATCCGGCGCCAGGCGTCCGGGACCGGGCCCGCGCTGTGCGCGTTGTCCGCGGCTCGTGGAATTGCGCGGTACACGCAGGCGCGAGTATCCCAACGACTGGAACCGTCCCGTTCCCGCGGCCGGACCCGCGGATGCCCGGATACTGATCGTTGGGCTCGCCCCCGGCGCGCAAGGTGCCAACCGGACGGGTGTACCGTTCTGCGGAGACAGTTCAGGCGACACGTTGCGCGAGGCGATGCGAGCGACGGGGCTGATGCCCGACCGTGTACGCATCACCAATGTCGTGAAATGCCTGCCGCCCGAAAACCGTCCGACCGGCGATGAGGTCCGGAACTGCGCAAGCTGGTTCGTACGGGAGTTGCGCGACCTGGAACGTACGGGTGGCGGCGTTGTAGTCGCGCTTGGCCGCGTTGCGCACACAGCGGTTGTCCGCGAATTGGGCGCGCGCCAGGTGGACATGCCGTTCCGCCACGGCGCGGTGTACGACGCCGGAAGCCGGGGCGTGCTGATCGACAGCTATCACTGCAGTCAGTACAACACCTCGACGCGACGGTTGACGCCCGCGATGCTCCGCCGCGTGCTGCGCTGCGCCGCGCGACTGGCCGGTGAACACCAGTGAGTGCCTTCGACGTCGATACCTTCCTCGCCCATCTGCCGCGCCTTCCGGGCGTCTACCGGATGTTCGACCAGGCGGATGAGATTTTGTACGTCGGCAAGGCGAAGAGTCTGCGATCCCGGGTTACAAGCTACTTTCGCAAGGGCGCGACCGACAGCAAGACCATGGCGCTCGTCGGTCACATCGCGCGGGTCGAGACAACCGTGACCAGCAGCGAGACTGAGGCTCTGCTCCTCGAGCAGAGTCTGATCAAGGAGCACCGGCCGCCCTACAACGTCGTGTTTCGGGATGACAAGTCCTACCCCTACATCTATCTCGCAACCGAAGATGAATACCCTCGGCTTGCGTTCCATCGAGGCGCCCAGAAACGCAAAGGCCGCTATTTCGGGCCTTTCCCGAGCGCCTACTCAGTGCGCGATTCGCTGAACATCCTGCAGAAAGTGTTCCGTGTGCGGCAGTGTGAGGATACGTTCTTCAGGAATCGTTCCCGCCCCTGCTTGCAGTACCAGATCAAACGTTGCTCCGGGCCGTGCTGCGGGCTCACCACCAGGGAGGACTATGCGGATGACGTGCAACACGCCGCGATGTTCCTCGAAGGCAAGAGCAACGACGTGATTGGCGACTACGCGAACAAGATGGAGGCGGCCGCAGAGGCTCTCGAGTTCGAACGCGCCGCGATCTATCGCGATCAGATCACGCATCTGCGCAAGGTTCAGGAGCAGCAGTACGTCGTCGGTGATCAGGGCGACATCGACATTGTCGCGGCCGTCCTGAAGCCCGGCGGGGCCTGCGTCCTCGTAATGTACGTGCGCGGTGGCCGAATGCTCGGCAACAAGACCTACTTCCCCCAGACCCCGATGCAGTCGTCGCCCTCGGAGCTGCTTGAAGCCTTTGTGCCGCAGTTTTATCTGTCAGGGTCGGGCAATCGCGAGATTCCGCGTGAGGTCGTCCTGAACGCGAAGTATGACGTGGCTGAGAAGGCCGCGATCGAAGCGGCGCTTTCCGAGGTGTCCGGGCGCCGCTGCTCGCTCAGCGACAGCGTACGCAGCCATCGCGCGCGCTGGGCGGAGCTGGCCGAGACCAACGCGGAGCAGGCACTCGCAACGCATCTCGCAAACCGCCAGAACATTGGTCAGCGTTACTTGGCGCTCCAGGACATCCTGCAACTCGATGAGCCTCCCGAGCGGCTCGAGTGTTTCGATATCAGTCACACAGCGGGGGAGGCGACCGTCGCCTCCTGCGTGGTGTTCGATGGTGCGGGGCCTATGAAATCCGACTACCGGCGTTTCAACATCGAGGGGATCACACCGGGCGATGACTACGCCGCGATGGCACAGGCGCTGCACCGGCGCTACACCCGGGTGAGCGAGAGTAAGGTCAAACGGCCCGATGTGCTCTTTATCGACGGTGGTCTTGGTCAGCTCAGGGCGGCAGAGGAGATTCTGACCGGGCTGGATGTCGAGGGCGTCGTGCTGGTTGGTGTCGCGAAAGGCCCGGATCGCCGTGTCGGCCTCGAGAAATTGTATCGGGCTGACATGGGTGAACTGGACGTCGCCGCGGACAACCCGGGACTTCACCTCATCCAGCATATCCGCGACGAGAGCCATCGTTTCGCGATCACCGCCCACCGGGGGCGGCGCGCCAAGGCGAGGCAGCAGTCGACGCTCGAGACCATCGAAGGCGTTGGACCCAAACGCCGTCGGGCACTGCTGCGGCACTTCGGCGGCAATCGTCAGGTCGAGGCCGCAAGTGTGGAAGAACTGGCCAAGGCGCCGGGCATCAGTCGCAAACTTGCTGAACACATCTATGCGGTTCTGCACAACGTCACCTGACGCGTCGCCACAACCTGACCCCGCGAAATCCGTCGGGTCGGGGCGGCGCGCCGGTGGCTTTTCTGGGACAATTGGCCTTCCGCGTGGCGGCGAGACGCCCGGTCACCAGAAATGAGAATCAGTGCCCCCAACATCCTGACCGGAGCGCGCATCGTGATGATCCCGGTGCTCGCAATCGTGTTCTACCTGCCTTACGAGTCGCGCTACCTGATGGGCGCCGCGGTGTTTTCGCTTGCGGCGATCACCGACTGGCTGGATGGGTACCTTGCGCGGAAACTTGGCCAGGTCACACCGTTCGGGGCGTTCCTCGACCCGGTCGCGGACAAGCTGCTGGTTGCCGTCGCACTCGTACTGCTTGTGGAAGAGCACGCGAGCGCCGTGCTTGCCGTGCCGGCCCTCGTCATCGTTGGCCGGGAAATCGTGGTCTCGGCGCTGAGGGAGTGGATGGCCAAATATTCCGAACGGCGCAGCCTGGCAGTGTCCTACGTCGGCAAGGTCAAGACCACGTTCCAGATGACCGCCATCATCGTGCTGCTCGCGAGCCCTCCGGACCTGCGTGACCCCATCGTGCTCGCGGGGTATGGACTGCTGTTCGCGGCCGCCGCGCTGACGCTCTGGTCAATGTACGGCTACCTGAAGCTGGCATGGCCAGATCTGTCTTCGGGGATGGAACAGCGCAAACCATGATGATCGATCACCGTACAAACCGATGATCTTGCCGCATAGATCGTTTAGACTGCGCGTCCTCGGCTGGGTGGCAGAGTGGTCATGCAGCGGACTGCAACTCCGTTTACGCCGGTTCGATTCCGACCCCAGCCTCCACTCCTTTCCCCGCATCACCTGACCGGGCCCCGCTCTGGTCCGCCGCGCCTCGCGTCGGGCTGGTGCAGCGCTAGCCCGCGGACCCGCCAGAGCTCTCCCGAAGTGCCGTGAAATAGATGCGCGCTTCACGCAAAACCACTGGCGACAGCCAGAGTGCGGAGATCATCGTCGGAATCGCCATCAGCGCGAAACAGCCGTCGATCACGTTGATGGCGGTGTCGAGCGAGAGGACCGCGGCGACCGGCAGCGAAGCAACGTAGATGCCCGCGTAGATTGGCGCGCGCGACACGCCGAACAGATACGCGAAACACTTCGTCCCGTAGTAGGAGTAAGTCAGGATCGTCGTCAGCGAAAAAGCGACGACGCAGATGAAGAGCACCAGCGTTCCGGTGTGGCCCAGGACGCCGCCGAATGCGCGGGCGGTCAGGGTGACGCCGTCAGCGCCGTTCTGCGCGCCAGCACCCAGCACACCGCTCAGCATGATGACCAGCGCGGTACACGTGCATACGAGGAGTGTGTCGATGATTGGTCCGGTCATCGCCACCAGGCCTTCGCGCACGGCGTGACTGGTTTTCGCGGCCCCATGCGCCAGTGCTTCGGTGCCGATGCCGGCTTCGTTCGAAAACGCGCCCCGCTGTACGCCGATTAGGATCACCCCGATCAGGCCGCCGGCCGCGGCAGCCGGCTCGAACGCCAGCGCGACGATCTGCCCAAGGGCTGCCGGCACCTCAGCGATGTTGAGCATGATCACGGCAAGGCTGGCGCCGACGTAGAGCACGGTCATGATCGGGACGACCCGGGCGGCAGTGCTTGCGATGCGCTGGATGCCGCCATAGATCACGATTCCCGTGACCGCAGCCAGCAGAACCCCGAGGCCGAGGTCGAAACCCAGACGATTGTCTCCGAGGGTGACACCCAGTTCACCCTCGACCCAGACGTCCCGCACGATCTGGACCAGCTGATTGGTCTGAAAGAGCGGCAGGCATCCCACAAGGGCAACGGCGCAGAAGAAGCCGGCGAGCGGTCTGGCGCGCGCCGGCATGCCTTCGCGGATGACATACATGGGACCGCCCTGGATCTCGCCGGCGCTGTCCGGTCCGCGAAAGTGCACGGCAAGTGTGCAGGTGAAGAACTTCGTGGCGACCCCGAGCAACGCGGTCATCCACATCCAGAAGATGGCGCCCGGACCACCCGCGGTCAGTGCGACCGCGACGCCGGCAATGTTGCCCATCCCCACGGTGCCGGCCAGTGCGCTGGCAAGCGCGCGAAAGTGGCTGAGCTGGCCCGGGGCGCCGGCCTGATCGAAGCGGCCGGTCAGGAGTTGTACGGCGTGCGGGAGGTAGCGGAACGGCAGCAGCCGACTCGAGACGAAAAACCAGGCACCACCGCCCAGCAGCAGAACGAGCAGCCACGGACCCCAGGCAAGGCCGGCGAAGCCGGCGGCCATGTCTGCAATGTTCGGCATAGACGGCAGGACGCGGATGGGCCTGCCATCGTAGCGGAGCCCGGTGGGTCGGGCCAGCGAACTTCAATTATGACGCGCCACCCGGCCGCTGAGAGGCTAAACTGCGTGCCGCGGCCGGTTGCCCGCCTCGCTGAGCCCGGGTGGTGAAATTGGTAGACACGCGAGACTTAAAATCTTGTGGCCTTTGGGCCGTGCCGGTTCAAGTCCGGCCCCGGGCACCATTCAGCGTTTTTGCGAACTACAGGTGGCGTACATAAAACAACATAAAAACCCATATATTCAATGAGTTAGGATTATTAGAAATTCGCACAGGCAAGTTCTCAAGAGTATCTATTAACAACACCCAATTACCTTTTGAATGTATAGTATCTATCTGATATTGAAAAGCTTTTTCTCCTAAAAAAAATGAATCGCCTGCATTAATGGAAAGATCTAAACCAATAATAGA
>PBVL01000033.1 GCA_002728675.1 Gammaproteobacteria bacterium | reverse complement strand
GGACACCCTGGCGGACTCGGAAGACACGATCCTCGTTCCACCCAACTTCGGTTGACGCGCCCCGGGTGACGGACCCAACGCGCACGGCAACGCAGGGATGGACCGAAACGCGAGTCGCGGTCTGCTACGCCGTCCTGTTGCTGGCCGCCGGCTTCTGGATGGTGCTCACGCCACATCACGCCCCCGGTTCCATCAACCTGCTGCGAAACGATGAATTTGATGCCGCGTCGGGCTGGGAGGCCAGTCAGGGTGTCGTAGTCAGGGACGGCGCGGCGTTGCTTGGGGCGCAGGGCCCGGGCGATCTGACGCTCACGCAGACGCTCGCAGCCCCGCCGGGCTCCTCCGTACGGGTCGTGGCGCACGTGTCTCTGAGCAACGTCACGCGCGGCCCGCAGCCGTGGCAATCGGCGCGAATCGAACTGTTCGGCCGCGCCGGTGAGGGACCCTGGCGATGGGATTTCGACAACACGCTGCTGAAGGCGACCGGCACTTCCGCGCCGCAGACCCATGTGCGGGTCTTCAGGCTGCCGGATCACTACGATGCGTTCCGGATCGAAGCACATCTCGTCGAGGCAACCGGTCTGTTTCGAATCGAGTCGCTAAGCGCAACCATGCTTGAACCGCGCCCGTTCGTACACGCCGTCTGTCTCGTACTTGGCGTCACAACCGGGCTGATCATGTTGGGTGGCCTGCTAAAGGTCGTACGGAAGCGGCTTGGTCTCGCATTGGGCGGCGCCCTGCTGCTGCTCTTTCTGCCGGGCGTGCGCAACATCCTGCGTGACGCCCTCGTCAGCGGACTTGGCGTCCGACTCCTCGCTGCATCCCATCTGTTCGCGATCCTCGAGGCGTTTTCGCACGCCGCAGTGGTGGGTGTGCTCTGCATCCTGGTGATGCTGGGTCAGCGACTCTCGCCGCGCGCCGCCTGGCTGGTACTGCCCGTGTCGGCCCGGCACCTGGAGGCACTCCAGCACCTGCTGCCAGGCCGCCAACTGGGCCTTGTCGATGCCGCGGTCAACGTCGTCACGGCCATCGCGGTCATCACGTGGTGGAGGCGTCGCACCAGCGACGCGCCCCCCCAAACCGGGATCAGTCCCCGCCGGCGCTGTTCTGAGCGCTGTGGAACCTCGTCAGGTTCAGTTCCTCCCGCACACCGTTCGCCAGCGGGTTGTAGCTGTGCTGATCGACGGGGATCCCCGTGGAATCGGCAATCCTCACCATGCGCTGAAAGTTTGCCGCCACCCCCGCGGCGTCAACCAGGACCGCAGGGCCCGCCGCGGCAAGCAGCCGCGTCCTTGCTTCTGTCAACTCGCCTTCGTCCCGGCCGGCCAGCGCTTCGGCGAAGCCCGCCAGTTCGAGGCCAAAGGGGATGTCTGCCTCCGCAGCGCCTTCGGCACCGTTGATCAGGTTCAGGTCAGCTTCTTTCCCAGTCGTCTGCGCGCTCACACGGAGCATCGTGGCGTGGGCACTGGTTCAGTAGAAGCACTCGTTGACCGCCGAGACCCTCCCGGCCACCAGCTCGATCTGCATCCGATTCAGACTGCGTCCCGGTGGCTGATCGAAGTTGCCCATATCCTGAAAGGAGAGGTACTGCGCGAAGGCGACGGGGCGCCATTCCCGAAACGCATTGGGCACGAGCGTCAGCGCCCGCAGCACATTGGCCGTTCGTCCGTTCTCCCAAAGATCCGCCTCGTCACCCACCGCACCATCGGGGGCCACCATGGGCACGAACCCGGTCTCCGACTCGAGGACCGCTGGGCGATGCCGCGACGGTTCGCCCGGGACGGCTACGGGCAAGGGTTCGGGTTCAAAGCCCAACCCCCGATTGAACTCATCGATGCTGAACACGAGCACGACAATGCCCGCGAGTTCGACGTATTGCCCGATACTGATGTCGGCCGTCAACGACTCGACCCAACTGCGGGTGATGCGCCCCTGGTCCGTCACGATCCGATGCACCGCCTCGATGGCCCCGGGCGGCAGTGACGTCGTACTGAGGTGCTCGCCCCTGATCGACGCCGGCCGCAGTGCAGCGCGTCGTTCGGCACACAACACGCAGCACGTCGCGTTCCGGACTTCCTCCGCGATGGCAATCCGTTCCATCCCCGTCCACCAGGTACCCGGGCCGGCGAGGCGCTCCCACGCGTCGCGATGCGCCTGTGGAATATCCGCTCTAACCTCGAAGGCGTCCGAGGCATAGTCAAATGTCATGTGCGTCTCCCGCTTGGTCCCCGATCGGGACACGTTNCCATCATTGTCATTGTGTACCTGCCTGTCCCTGCCCGTACCNNCGCCTGGAGCNTCGGGTCAGCGAGGCATGTCCTCGAAGCACGGANCATNCTCCGGCAACTCGCACCATTGTGCCTTCGATCCGGTNAAGATGTGCANGGTTGGCGTCACGCCCGGATCCTGGTCCAGCGCACCTGCCGGCATCAGCACAATCTCGCCGAAATCCGTCGGCATGAGCGNCCCACATTCTCCACAGAACGTTGCGACGAATGCGAGTGACTCGGGGAGTTTGTACGACCGCAGCGCATCCGCGCCGCGCAGCCAGCGAAACCTGTCCGACGGGCAGAAGGCCTGGGCTGAGTACGCGGAAGCGCGTGAACGTCTGCAACGTGAGCAGTGGCAGCACACCATCTGGGTCGCCGGACCATCGAACTCGTAGGCCACTGCACTGCACAGGCAGCTTCCGCCCACGGCACCCGGAGTTGGCGGCTCGCGTGGACCGAGATGCACGGGCTTCGCATCGAACCCCGGCGGGTAGTCGCTGAACTGCAGCGCCGAATCGGTGATCGTGTGCCAGACCGCCTTGCTGTCGACGAACATGTGGCTGTCGATTGCACGCTCAAGCGGCCCCTCCACATTCCCTGCCGGCATGAACACGGCATCGCCCATGACCGTCGGCACGACAGCGCCACAACGCGGACAGAACGGCCGGCCGCCGCCCGGGCTCGACTCATAGGTCGCAACGACATCTTCCCCGGACTCCCAGCGAAAATCGTCCGCGGCAACCCCCATGAACGTCGCGAAGGCCGATCCGTGCAGCTTGCGGCACATCGAACAGTGACAGTTGGACAGCAGGGTGGGCGGGCCAGACACAACCCAGGTGATGTCGCCACACAAACAGCTTCCCCGATTCATCCCGGCCCTCCTGCTATAATCAGGCACCGCCCCGGCGCAGTGCGTTCGTGCCGTGCCACGCCGCGAGCCCCCTGACCGGTCGCCCGCGCCGGCTTCACTCATTGCGGCTGGTCATCGAGATAACCCAGTCGGGCCTGCGCGCAGAGCCTGCGAAACTCATCATAGAGCACGCTCCCGCGCACAGCAGGAGCACGTCACTGGCGCCCCTTGCCGTCCGGAACGACAACACCGCAAAGGGCCCCGGCACCCAGGCAGACCGACTCAGCAATGCTGGCTCCGAGACACCATCGACGAAGACCAGATGCCATCGCCCGGCCTCCTTGCGGACGCAACGTACAGAGCGATCTCCAACCAGGAGCATCTGCTCCGCCACCATGTGCAGCGCGTGCACGGCCACACACCCCATCAGCGCCCAACGGAATGGCAACGGCGCGGCCGTGTACCAGACACTCACGAGACCGGCCCCATGCAGCGCCAGGAGCATCAGTGCCATGGGCCAGGAGGCAACTCTGCGGAGCAGCAACCGTTCGGGAGCGAATGTCGCATGGTTCACCCAAATGCGCCTTCGTGCGCCGCAGCCCGCCTGTCTGAAGACCGACCTCCAGCGCTGCCAATGGAACGACCCGCACGGTCTCCGCGCATCGCCGCTACGGCTGGACGCGCAGCAGGATGTGCTCGACGAGCGCCTGAAAGTCCGGGTCCTCCGCGACGGCGCTCCGCGAGAACCAGGAGAGAAGATCCGGGTCTTCCTCTTCCAGCAGGCGACGATAGTGACCCTGCTGATTGGGGCTCAGCTCATCAAAGCCATCATCCACGAAGTTCACCAGCAGCAGGTCGAGTTCCAGCAGCCCTCGCCGGCTCCGCCAGCGCAGCTTGTTCTTGTCCACATCCGTCATGGGGCACATCTTCAGCCCACACGCGCCTCTCTGCCAAGCGGCGATCACCGCTGAAGGTGTGAGCGATCGGCCCGCGCGCCCCGCAGCATCATCCGATTCGCGCCGCCCGGACGGCCGGGTACAATGAGCGCATGACGACGTACGCTACAGAGGACTTCGGTTTCCTGAGACTCTCGGGACCCGATGCCGCCAAGTTCCTGCAGGGCTATACGACGTGCGATCTTGCGCCCGTCCTGGCCGGCAGCGCCAGCATTGGGGCCATCTGCAACCTGAANGGCCGGATGGTCACCAGTTTCCGCGTGGCCGCACACGGCGACGACCTGATGCTTCGCATGCACCGGGATCTGGTGCCGGAAACGATCACGTTTCTCTCGAAGTACATTGTCTTCTCCAAGGCCGAGATGACGGACGCATCGGACGCATGGCACGTTGTTGGCACCGACAGCGATACCCGTGACGGCACGGAAGACGCCCCCGCCCCGACGGCCATTACCGCGGTCACCCCAACCGACGATGGCCTCGCAGTCGATGTCGACGGGGCGCGCGTCGAGCTGTGGACGACCGGGGAGCCCCACGTCGATGAGCCGGCAGGCGCGTGGGCCCGTTTNGACGTCGAGTCGGGCCTNGCCTGGATCTCACCCGCCACCGTGGGCGAGTACCTNCCGCAGATGTTCGCCTACGACGCCCTCGGCGCGGTCGACTTCGAAAAGGGCTGCTATCTCGGTCAGGAGATCGTCGCACGCGCCCACTTCCNCGGAGCGGTCAAGCGCCAGCTGCACCGCGCGACGAGTCCGTCGACTCTGCCGGTCGGCACCATGCTGACCGACGGGACCAGAGACGTTGGTCAGGTTGTGGGCGCCGCGCCCGCGCGCGGCNGCAGCGCATCGGAACTGCTCGTCGTGGCGCCCTCCGGGACCGTCGGTCGGCTGGATGCTCCTGGCCCGTCGGGAAACGTCCCCGTCACGATTTCCTGGTCTATACCTAAAGCATAAGTCACACCCGGGTGCCGCCTCGGGCCGCACTGCCCGCGGCCTGGCCTCAGGCACGCTTCCAAGAAACAGACGGAGATGCCATGGAGCCTGCCATTGAAGCCATCCGCACAGAGATACTTGCCGCGATTGCCGAGGACGACNTGTTGTTGCCGTCCANNCCCGAGGTGGCCTTACGGGTCAAGGNGGCGGCTGAGGATGACAACGCCACCGCGCCCTCACTGACCCGGGTCATCAAGCANGATGCGGCGCTGACCGNCCNGATCATGCGGGTCGCCAACAGCCCGCTTGTGCGTGGCGTGCAGACGATCGAAGATCTGCAGTTCGCGATCAGCAGGATGGGCATTCCATACACCGCCAATCTCGCGATCGGAATCGCGATGGAACAACTGTTCCAGGCGACCTCCGACGCGGTCGACCGGCGGATGCGCGAAGCCTGGTCCCATTCGACTGACGTCGCGTCGCTCAGCCACGTCGTGTGCCAGCACTTCACCAGTCTGCGTGCAGACCAGGCAGCGCTCGCGGGCCTGGTGCACGAGATTGGCAAGCTNCCCATCCTCTGCTGGGCCGACGAGCACGAATGGGACGAGCAGATGATCGACGAGGTCATCGATGCACTGCATCNCGAGATCGGCGAGCGAATTCTGCGCGAGTGGGACTTCCCGGACGAACTGGCGACGGTGCCGAGCCAGTAAACCTGCTTCGAGCGTGACAATTCCGAAGCGGACTACACCAACGTCGTCATGGTTGCGAACCTGCACTCGTATGCGGGCACGAACCATCCCTACGCGACCGACCTCGACTGGAACGCCATTCCGGCATTCGATCATCTGGGGATTGCCGTCGACGTGGTGTTCGCGGAGGAAGAGGAACTGGCCGAGCNTGTGGGCGCCGCNCGCGCCGCGCTGCACTGACAGGCCCCTCTCCGGAACTCAGGCGTCCAGCAGGGACGCCATCACTCTGATCTTGGTCACGGCCCGGTCGATGTCGCCGAAGTGACTTGCGAGCGCCCAGCAGGTCCCCATCGTCGCATCGATCAGGCCGGCCTCCAACACCCACTCCGGGGCGATTCCGAGTGTCTCGCCAATGCAATCCGCACGTTCGGCGATACACGCCCGAAGCTGGCCTTCGTCATACCCTTCCATGAAGTTGTGGATGAAGCGTCCGCACTCGAACTCGACCGGACCGATGACCCCTTTCGGATCAATCGCCAACCACCCCCGAGCTTCGTCGAAGAGCACGTTCTCGTGGTGGAGATCACCGTGGAGCAGACGCTCCCCACTGCTTCGCGCCGTCAGCGCATCGAAAAGGTGGGCGGCACGATCGATGAACGGGGCCAGCCGTGCGTCCCTCGGGTCCTCGCGGTAGCCCGCCAGCGCGCGGCCCAGCCAATCCGCCACGGAAGGCAGACCATGTGTTGCCGGCACCCCGGCCGGCAGCGCCGCCATGAGCGCCGCGGCAATACGCGACTCTTCCCCGTTTTCGCCGAGGGCCTTGAGTTCGGTACCGGGTTCGACGCGCTCGATGAGGAGTGCGGGAATCGAGCGGTCGGCGGCCATGAACCGAACTGCGTGACGACCGGCGAACAGCTCGAGCGCCTCGATTTCTGTCAGTTGCTCGGGATCACCCGACCCGAGCTTCAGAACGGCGCGTTCCTCACCACGCAGCACGAACAGCGTGAGGTTCGTGGGATAGCCCCCCGGGGCAGTCCCTTCGAATGTGAGTCCCCAGCGCGCGCAGCACGCCTCAACCTGCGCGGGCGCGGCCGCCATGTAGGCATCGCCCGCTGCACCAAGCATCCTGCGGACGTCACGCCGCTTCGCTTCGTCGAACAGCGCGGCGACGTCAATCATGGCCATGGGGCAATCAGTCGAAGAGCTTCTGAATCGAAGAGAAATCCTTGTCGCCGAGGCCCTGATTGGCAAGCCCGGCATAGAGACTCCTCGCCAGCGCTCCCATCGGCGTCGCCGCCCCCGTCTCGAGCGCGGCCTCCATCGCAAGCCCGAGATCCTTGACCATCAATCGGGTCAGAAACCCGCCGTCGTAGTCGTTGGAAGCGGGCACACCGTCCATGACTCCCGGCCAGGGGTTGTAGACTTCGAGAGGCCAGTTGCCACCCGAACTCTTGCGCATGATCTCGCTGAGCGTGGCGGGGTCGAGGCCGTTCTGTACGCCGAGGGCGAGCGCTTCGGCCGTCCCGGTCATCTGCACGGCGAGCAGCATGTTGTTGCAGATCTTCGCAACCTGCCCGGCGCCCGCGTCGCCGGCGTGGAAGATGTTGCCGCCCATGGCTTCGAGCAGCGGCCGGCCGCGCGCAAGCGCATCTGCAGTGCCACCCACGATGAACGTCAGCGTTCCGGCGACCGCGCCGCCCACCCCGCCCGACACCGGCGCGTCGAGCATTGCAACGCCACGCGCTGCTGCCGCCTCGGCAACCTTGCGCGCGCTCGAGGGCGAAATCGTGCTCGAGTCGATGACGAGCGTCGACGGATCGATCGCCGGAAGAATGCAGTCCTCTCCAAGGTAGAGCGCCTCGACATGCGGCGATGCCGGCAGCATGGAAATCAGTACATCCACCCCGGTCGCGGCCGCGGCCGCGGACGGTGCTTCCTGCGCGCCGACGGCAACGCTCTGCGCGACGAGGTCCGGAACAAGATCGAAACACCGTACAGCATGCCCGGCGGCGAGCAGATTGGCGGCCATCGGTCCGCCCATGTTGCCGAGCCCAATAAAACCCACACTTGCCATCAGGCCACTCCTTCACGACGCTCGTTGAATCGGGCGGGCAGTGTACCCCCTCCGCATTGCGTGCGCCGTCAGCGCGCCCCTGCAGCGAGCCCGGTTGCCGTGTTTCAATCGCAGGACTGGCGCCTCGCGATCGCACTACGTCACATCGTTGGGCTGACGACTACGGGAGAAGACACATGACGGAACTCAACGGCGGACAGATCGCCGCCCGACAGATCAAGGCAGCGGGCATCGACACCATCTTCGGCGTGGTCGGGGGGCCGATGATCCAGGTGTTTGCCGGAGCGACCGAGGTGGGGCTCAAGGTCGTCAACTGCCGACACGAGGAGTCCGCGTGTTTCATGGCCAGCGCCTGGGGCTTCGTCAATCGCAAACCCGGCGTCATGGTGGCCGCTTCCGGCCCCGGCATGACAAACACCGTCACGTCCCTGCACGTCGCGACGGAGTCGGCCATGCCGCTCGTGGTACTCGGCGGCTCGTCGGCCAGCGCAACCAACGGCCTGGGCGGCTTCCAGGAAGCCGATCAGACCGCCTTCGCGCGACCGGGCAGCAAGTGGGTTCAACGGGTTGACAGCACGCAGCGCATCGCCGAACTCACGCGGCTCGCCCTCGCACGGTCCGTCCTGGGTCGTCCCGGCGGCGTCTACCTGGATTTCCCGGGCGAAACCGTCGCACGCACCATCGCGGAAGACGACGCGGGGATCAGCGATCACGCCCCGGACATCTATGCACCGCACCCGGACCCCGTTGCGATGGATCGCGTTGCAGACATGCTGGCAACCGCCGAGCGTCCGCTCATCATACTGGGTAAAGGCGCGGGCTGGGCTGACGCGGGCGGGGAACTCGAAGCACTCGTCAACCTGGGCATCCCATACGTGACGTCACCCATGGGACGCGGAGTCATCCCCGATGACAACGCAATGTTCATGAACGGCGCGCGATCCCAGGCACTCACCGGCGCGGATGCCGTCCTGATGGTAGGCGGCCGCTTCAACTGGATCTTCCAGTTCGGCCGCGCGCCGCGTTACGCCGAAGGCGTCAGGATCGCACAGATCGACATCGTCCCCGAGGAACTGACCAACGCGGCAGACGTCGAGATTGGCGTCGTGGCGGATGCCCGTCACGCGGCGCGCGCACTTGCCGAACGCCTGTCGGGCCGGGAGTTGCGCACAACCTCGACCGACTGGGCCAGCAGTCTCGCCCGTGCGAGCGCGGACAATGCCGCGCGCATCGAAGATCGCGTGACCTCCGATGCCGTACCAATCGACCCGCACCGGGTCATCGCCGCCGTGCGCGACTCGCTGCCGAGAGACGCGCACCTCGCGGTCGACGGCGAAATCACGATGGGAATCGGGCGCGTCCTGCTTCCCAGTTACGAACCCCGTTCACGCCTGAACGCGGGCACGACCGGTTGCATGGGTACGGGCGTGCCGTACGCGATCGGTGCAAAGCTCGCCAGACCCGACCGCGTCTCCGTCGCGGTGGTCGGTGACTACGCATTTGGCGCCGCCGCACTCGAGGTGGAGACCGCGGCACGGGTCGGGGCCAACGTCGTGTTCGTCGTCTGCAACAACGAAGGCATTGCGGGCCACACCATTCAGGACCGCATGTTCCCGGAAGATTCGCCGCGGATCGCGAAGCTGCTCCCGGCTAACTACGAGAAGTTCGCCGAGCTCGTCGACGGGCATGCCGAACGCGTTGAGGACCCGGCCGATCTGGAAGGCGCCCTGCAGCGTGCGATCGGCGCAAACCGGCCTGCGGTCATACACGTCGTGACCGATCCGAAAGGCAGCCGGGTCGGACGCAGCTATCTCGGCTGACAACACACCGGCGCTGACAGCGCCGAGTTGGATGTTCAACGACGCGCCGGCCTGAGTCTGTGCTCCGGCGCCAGCGTGCCGGATTCAGGTCTCGCGTCTGGACGCGTGCGGATCAGCCAAGGTCGGCGAGCGGGTGCTCGCCATCCCACGGGCCTTCGAAGTGCGCGAGCACGTACTCACGGGGCACATCGGCAATTGTCGGGTACACCCACTTCGGTTGCCGGTCCTTGTCGATGAGCAGGGCGCGGACTCCCTCGGCAAAATCGGGATGCGTCGCGCACTGCATGGCAAGGCACAACTCCTGCCTGAACATGTCGGCGATGGACAGTGTTCGGGCGCGCTCGATCTGCTCCATGATGAGGTGCGCCGTCACCGGACACCCGCCGGTGAGTGCGTCGCCCGCCTTCGCCAGCCACGCGTGCTCGTCGTCAACGAGCGCGATGCGCGAGACGACCTCCGCCAGCGCGGCGCGTTCGCCCGCACTCGCTCCGAACACCGCTTCGAGCGTCGGCCATTGCGCAGCCAGTTTCCCTGGCGGAAACCCGCTGCTGTCCTCGAGGCTCATGAGGATCTGGGTCAGCAGCGACGCGTCGTCCGCATTCCCCGTCCAGACGGTCGCTTCCATCGCTTCGAGTGCCCCCTCACGCGCGTCGTTCGGCACGAGGTGATCGATCAGGTGCGCGCGTACGGAGTCAGCGGCGTTGAGCTGCGTTCCGGTCAAGGCCATGTAATGGGCGAGCGTGCTTTCCATCCTGGCGAGATAGACCGTCGCGCCAGCGTCCGGAAAGAGCCCGATCGTGATCTCGGGCAGCGCGATCCGGGTCGTCTCGGTACCCACCCGATGGCTGCAGGCGCCAAGAATGCCGAGCCCACCACCCATCACGATGCCGTGCCCCCAGGCGAGCATGGGCTTCGGATAGGTGTGAATCATGTAGTTGAGGCGATATTCGCGGGAAAAGAACGCCATTGCGTACTCGTTGGGGCCCGTTGGCGCCTCACGCATGGACCGGTACAACGCCTGGATGTCTCCCCCGGCACAGAATGCTCGATCGCCCGCCCCCTGCACGAATACCGCGGCAATCGAGGCATCGTCCCGCCACGCACGGAGACGCTCGGCGAGCAGATCGATCATCTCGAGGCTGAGACTGTTGAGGGTCGCCGGGACGTCGAGCGTGATCACACCAATTGCATGGCTGCTCGCGGTTGGCAGGGTCTCAAAACGAACCGGGGCGTCGCTCATCGTGGTGTCCTTTCGAGGCCTTGAGTGGTCAGGCATTCTTCCAGTCGGGCTTGCGCTTCTCGAGGAACGCGTTCACGCCTTCCGCCTGATCGGCCGTATCGAACAGCCCGACAAACGACCGCCGCTCGATCCGGTAGGCGTCCGCCATGTTCCCGGACCGCGCCGCCTGGATCAGCCCCTTGCAGGCCGCGACCGACGACGGACTCTGATTGCCCACCTGATCCGCGAGGGCGAGCGCCTTCTCGACCGCCGTGCCCTGCTCGACAACCTCCTCGATCAAACCAATGCGCGCGGCGGTCTCGGCATCCAGTCGCTCACCCATGAGAATCATCCGCTTGGCCCAGCCTTCGCCAACCGTCCAGGCAAGGTTCTGCGTACCGCCACCGCAAGGCAGCAACCCGACGGAAGCCTCGGGTAGTGCCATCTGCGCCTGCGCCTCCGCGATGCGTACGTCGCACGCCAGCGCACACTCGAGCCCCCCACCCATCGCGTAACCGTTGATCGCCGCTACCGAAACGCCGCGAAACTGCGCGAGGGTCTCGAACGCGCGGCCGAACCGCTCCGCCATTTCGCTCGCGTTGCTCTTGTCGCCGTCGGCAAAGAGGTTCAGGTCGGCCCCCGCGGAGAAGAACTTCTCGCCTTGCCCGGTCATGACGAGGCTGTAGACCTCTCGATTCGCGTTGAGGCTCGCGATCAGTTCCTCGAGTGCACTCAGGTTGTCCGCATCCCAGGTGTTCGCAGGCGGGTTGTCGATTGTCACGAGAGCCGTATGGCCCCGGATCTCGCTACGCAGCTTGTCTGTCATGTCAGCCTCCGAGGCGCCGGGCACCATCAGCCAGCAGCCGCCGGGCAATGATGAGGCGCATGATTTCATTCGTCCCTTCGAGGATCTGGTGCACACGTGTATCGCGCACAAACCGTTCGAGCGGGTATTCCTCCATGTAGCCATAGCCACCGTGCAACTGCAGTGCATGGTTGCAGATGTCGAAACAGGCGTCCGTGGCAAACCGTTTGGCCATCGCACAGTAGGTCGCGGCGTCCGGGTCACCCGCATCCAGCATCGACGCGGCAAGGTGCACCATCTGCCGGGACGCGGTCAGATTCGTCACCATGTCCGCCAGCTTGAACTGAAGTGCCTGAAACTCCGCCAGCGCCTGGCCAAACTGACGGCGCTCGCCCATGTGCGTGCGCGCTGCCTCGATTGCGGCGTCTGCCGTGCCGACGGAGCAGGCAGCGATGTTGATCCGCCCGCCGTCGAGTCCGCGCATCGCGATCCGGAAGCCGTCACCCTCGTCGCCGAGGCGCCGGGTCGCGTCAACGCTTACGTCGTCGAAGCGTACCTCGCGCGTCGGCTGGGAGTGCCACCCGAGCTTCTCGAGGTTGCCCCCATAGCTGATGCCGTCGGCATCCGCCGGCACGACAAACGTGCTGATGCCCTTGTTGCCGGTCGCGGCTGTACGTGCCATGAGCACCAGCACATCGGTTGCACCGGCGCCGGAGATGAAGGTCTTGCCGCCGTTGATCACATAACTGTCGCCGTCGCGCTCGGCGCGGGTCACGAGTGAGCCCGCGTCCGATCCGGCGCCGGGCTCGGTCAGGCAATAAGAGGCGAGCGCACGCCCTGCCGCGAGTTCCGCCACGAGCGGCGCGAATACGTCCGCAGCCCCGAACTCCGCCACCATCCACGTGGCCATGTTGTGGATGGAGATGAACGCCGTCGTGCTCGTGCAGCCTCCCGCCAGCGCCTCCAGCACAATGGCCGAGTCGAGGCGCGGCAGGCCCATGCCGCCCAGCGCTTCGGGCGTGTACAGGCCACAGAAACCGAGTTCGCCCGCGCGCGCGATGGTCGCGCGGGGGAACGTCTTGTCCTTGTCCCAGGTGGCCGCGTGAGGCGCGAATTCCGCATCAGCGAACGTCCGCGCGGCGTCCCGAAAGGCAACCTGGTCCTCGCTCAGCGCGAAGTCCACAGCCCGCGTTCTGCCTACTTGAGCGCGATGGTCATGTTCGGCCCCGTGGCGGGCTCGGACGAGAACCAGCGGGACGTGATCGTTTTCGTTTCCGTGTAGAAACGAACCGCCTGTTTACCGTACGCATGCTGGTCGCCGTAGAACGAGTCCTTCCAGCCCGTGAACGAGAAGAACGGCAGCGGCACTGGAATGGGAATGTTGACGCCAACCTGACCCACCTCGACTTCGAGCTGGAATTTGCGCGCCGCCCCGCCGCTCGACGTGAAGATCGAGACGCCGTTGCCAAAGGGACAGTCGTTGATGAGGTCCAGCGCGTCGTCGAGGGTGTCGACATTCAGGCCGACGAGCACCGGACCGAAAATCTCGTCTGTGTAGATGGACATCTCGGGTGTCACGTCCGAGAACAGGGTGGGGCCCACCCAGTTGCCGTCCGGGAACCCTTCGACCGTCGCCTCGGAGCCGTCGAGGACACAGGTTGCCCCTTCCTCTTTGCCCTTGGCGATGTAGGACTTGATGCGTTGCGTCGCGGCCACCGAAATCTGCGGTCCGTAGCCCGCGCCGTCCTGATTCCAGGCGCCGGGGTGAACCGCGGACATCGCTTCCGCCACATCGGGAATCCAGGCCTGTGCCTCGCCCACGAAGACAGCTGCGCTGATTGCCATGCACCGCTGACCCGCCGCGCCGCAGGAGGCGCCGACGAGGCCGCTGATGACCTGATCCTTGTCCGCGTCCGGCATGATCACTAGGTGGTTCTTGGCACCCGCCATGCACTGCACGCGCTTCAGGTTCTGGGTGCCCAGGCGGTAGACATGCTGGCCGACGGGGACTGAGCCGACGAACGAGATCGCTTTGGTGTCTTTGTGTTCGATCAGCGCATTCACCTGATCTTTGCCGCCATGCACGATCTGCAGGATGTCCTTCGGGAAGCCGCACTCGTAGAAGAGTTCCACAAGTCGGTTGGGCGTCATCGGATCCTGCTCGGACGGCTTCAGGATGAACGTATTGCCCGCCGCGATGGCCAGCGGGAACATCCAGAGCGGAATCATCGCGGGAAAGTTGAACGGCGTGATCCCAACGCAGACGCCCAGTGGCTGAATGTAGCTGTAGGTGTCGATCCCGCGCGCCACGTTCTCAGCCGTCTCGCCCATCATGAGCGAGGGGATGTTGCAGGCCTGCTCGACAACCTCGATCCCGCGCCAGACGTCACCCTGCGCGTCGGCAAACACCTTGCCCGTTTCCTGGCAGATGATTTCGGCAATCGCGTCCTGCTCTTCCTTCAGCTTCGCCTGATAGAGCATCAACAGTCGCGCACGCTCCGGGGCGGGGACCTGCCGCCATTCCGCGAACGCAGCCTTGGCCGCCGCCACCGCCTGATCGATCTCGGCCATGGTCGTCTGGGGGGCATGGACGAGCACGCCCTGGGTTGCCGGATTCGTGACGGGAATGGACTCGGTCGAGGCGCTCTGACGGAATCCGCCGTCGATGTATACCGGAAGGTTGTCTGCCATGGGTGTTAGCTCCTTACGTGCCTGAACCATGCTGGTTTTGCGGGCCGGGAGCGTACCACAGAGGCCCCAGCAGCAGGTTTGGCGTACCCGTCGGTCGGGAATCTTTACCCCCGAGTGCAAATTCCTGGCGACACAGCCCTGCTGTAAGAGCCGCTAACCATTTAGTCGAGGCGCTCCCACTCGATGCCCGACTCACCCCGGGCTTCGAGCCAGGCGTTGCATTGCGAGAAGTGTTTGCACCCGAAGAACCCGCCATGCGCTGAAAGCGGTGAAGGGTGCCGGGCTTTGAGTACCAGGTGTTTCGACGCATCGATCACCGAACCCTTTTTCTGTGCATACGCTCCCCAGAGCATGAAGACGATGCCCGAGCGTTGCTCTGACAGCCGTCGCACGATCAGATCGGTGAACGTCTCCCAGCCTTTGCCCTGATGCGACGCCGCGCGACTGCGCTCAACCGTCAGCACGCTGTTGAGGAGCAACACCCCCTGCCGCGCCCAGTGTTCGAGGCATCCGTGTGAGAACGGTGTACCCGGCAGCGCCAGGTCCTCCTTGATCTCGCGAAAGATGTTCAGCAGCGAAGGCGGCGGCTTCACACCGCGCGGCACAGAAAAACACAGTCCATGCGCCTGACCCGGTCCGTGGTAGGGATCCTGTCCCAGGATGACCACCTTCACTGCGTCAAAAGGCGTCGAATCAAGTGCGTTGAACCAGAGGCTGGCGCGTGGATACACGACTTTGCCCGACTCGCGTTCGGCCGCCAGAAATGCCCGAAGTTCCTGCATGTACGGCTGCCCGAACTCGCCCCCGACCTGCGCGAGCCAGCTGGGTTCGAGGTTCACGCCGCCCGCCATGCCGTGTCAGCGCCGGGGGCGCATGTGCGGAAAGAGCACCACGTCGCGAATCGAGGGTGAATCGGTGAAGAACATCACGAGCCGGTCGATCCCGAGACCCTGGCCCGCGGTCGGCGGCAGCCCGTACTCGAGCGCCGTGATGTAGTCATCGTCGAAGTGCATCGCCTCGGCGTCACCGGCCTCACGTGCCTCGACCTGACCGCGGAATCGTTCCGCCTGATCGTCCGCATCGTTCAACTCGGAGAAGCCATTACCGAGTTCCTTGCCCATGAGGAAAATCTCGAAACGATCGGTGATCCCGGGATTGTCGTCGTTGCGCCGCGCCAGCGGGGACACCTCGGTCGGGTGCTGGGTGATGAACGTCGGCTGCTCGATGTGGTCTTCGACCAGCGCCTCGAACAGTTCCATGATGAGTTTGCCCAACCCCCAGGCACTGTTGACCTCGATGCCACGGCTTTTAGCGAGCGATCGGGCCTTGCCGAGGTCGGTCAGCGAATCCGGTTCGATCCCGGGATTGTGCTGCAGGATCGCTTCTTCCATCGTCAGGCGCGCAAACGGCTGACCGAAGTCGATTGTGGTGTTCTGGTAGACGAACTCGGTCGAGCCGAGCACCTCCCGCGCAAGGCCGCGCAGCATGTCTTCGGTCAGGTCCATCAGGTCGTTGAAGTCCGCATAGGCCTGATAGAACTCGAGCATCGTGAACTCGGGACTGTGCTTGGTACTCATCCCTTCGTTGCGGAAATTGCGGTTGATCTCGAAGACACGCTCGAAGCCGCCCACCACCAGCCGCTTGAGATTGAGCTCAGGCGCGACCCGCAGATACATGTCCACATCGAGTGCGTTGTAGTGGGTCACGAACGGCTCGGCAGTCGCGCCGCCGGGTGTCGACGCCATCATGGGCGTCTCGACCTCCATGTAGTCACGGTCGATGAAATAGCGGCGAATGCCGTCGATGATCTTCGTGCGCTTGATGAAGACGTCGCGCGCTTGCTCGTTCACGATCAGGTCGAGATAGCGCTGGCGATAGCGCGTTTCGGTGTCTTTGAGTCCGTGGTGTTTCTCCGGGAGCGGGCGGAGCGACTTCGTCAACAACCGGAGCGCCGTGACGCGCACCGACAGTTCCCCTTTGTTGGTCCGCATCATGGTGCCGGTCGCACCAACTATGTCGCCAATGTCGAGGTCTTTGAATGCCTCGAACGCGTCCTTGCCAATGACGTTCTGGCGCACGTAAAGCTGAATCCGGCCGGAGACGTCCTGCAACGTGATGAAGCCTGCCTTGCCCATGAGGCGCCGCAGCATGATGCGGCCGGCGACAGCCACCTCGTCGGTTGATCCTTCGAGGGCGTCCTTGTCCTTGTCAGTGAACAGGTCGTGCAGCTCGACCGCCCTGTGCGAGCGGCGGAAGTCGTTGGGGAACGCGTTGCCCTGCTCCTGCAGTCGCGCGAGCTTCTCGCGCCGCGCGGCAATCAGTTCGTGTTCTGACGGTTCGTCCGCCTGGCCGTCAGCGGCACCCGTTTCGTCGTTCACTGTCTACAGCCCTGCCTTGAGACTTGCCTCGATGAATCCGTCCAGGTCGCCGTCCAGCACGCCGCCGGTGTTGGAGTTCTCGACGTTCGTGCGGTGATCCTTGATGCGCGCCGAGTCGAGAACGTAGGAACGGATCTGACTGCCCCAGCCGATGTCGGACTTCGAGTCTTCGACGAGCTGCTGCTCCTCGCGACGTTTGAACTCCTCCATCTCATAGAGCTTCGCGCGCAGCTGCTTGATCGCCATGTCCTTGTTCTTGTGCTGGGAGCGCTCGCTTTGGCACTGCACGACGATCCCGCTCGGTTCATGGGTCAGGCGGATTGCCGAATCGGTCTTGTTGACATGCTGCCCACCGGCACCGCTCGCGCGGTAGGTGTCGACACGCACTTCGTTCATGTCGAGGTCAATCTCGATGTCGTCGTCGAGTTCCGGCGATACGAACACGGACGCAAACGAGGTGTGGCGGCGGTTGCCGGAATCGAACGGCGAGTTCCTTACCAGTCGATGCACGCCTGTTTCGGTACGCAGCCAGCCAAACGCGTAGTCACCCTGGAAGTGAATCGTCGCCCCTTTGACCCCGGCGACCTCGCCCTGTGAGCATTCCATCAGCTCGGTCTTGAAGCCTTTGTTCTCACCCCACCTGAGATACATCCGGAGCAGCATTTCAGCCCAGTCCTGGGCCTCGGTACCGCCGGAGCCCGCCTGAATGTCAACGTAGGCGTTGTTGGGATCCATCTCGCCAGCGAACATCCGCCGGAATTCGAGGACTTCGAGCTCGGCGGTCATCCGGTCGAGTTCGCCCGTGACCTCGTCCATCAACTCTTCGTCATCTTCCTCTGCAGCGAGCTCGACCATCTCGTCCGCGTCACCCAGACCGGCATCGAGGGTCTCGATCGTCCTGACGATGAGTTCGAGGGAGGACCGCTCGCGACCGAGCTTCTGCGCGCGCTCGGCATCTTCCCAGACGGAAGGGTCCGCGAGTTCGAGCTCTACTTCTGCGAGGCGGTCTTTCGAATGAGCGTAGTCAAAGATACCTCCGGAGCACGTCCACGCGCTCTTTCAGATCCTTGATGCGGGCAAGAAAGGCGGTGACTTCGATCATGACGGCTTCCGTGAGGGCTCGAAACGGTGAAACAGGAGGAGCGCCATTGTAGCGGCGGGACCCGGGCACGTCACGACTTCAGTCGCTCCGCCCCCAGTCCTCGGCTGCCGGAGCGTCCCGGGCCTAGGAGCCTGTGACGCTCCGGATCGCGGCACGGACCTGCTGATCCGCGCCGCCCACCACACAGGGACCGTGGCCGGTCACAAGGTTCTCGAACGACAGTTCTGCGAGGCAGACTCAGCTTTTGCCTCAGCGCATCGCCCGACAGCTTCTGGAAGCGCCGCCACATCGGCGGCACGATGACGCCTCCCTTGAAGCCCATGGCCGACATCATCAGCTTGCCGCCGAACGAGGCAAATTCCGTATCCGCCTGATTCTGCACCGCATCGCAGGTCACGAGCGTACCGCCCGCGGCGGGCCCCAATACGCCGCTTCGCGCCAGCCATCGGTCGCGCCGAAGTCGATCACTTCGCCTCCGGCAACGGGACCCTCTCCCGTCAGGGGATTGCCGGGCGCGATGCCGTCCGGCTTCGAGTCCGGCAGCGTCCATGTCGTCGGCTGGTAGCAATCCTCGTACCAGGGCTCATCGATGCCGTGGGATTCACTGAGCTTGACGAGATGCGCGACCGGCCCGAGCGATTCGAACTCAGCCTGTCCCGCGTCATCCATGCGCGTCGCATTCAGGACGACAAGCCTGTCGTCCGAGGTCAGAACCGTCATTGTTCGCCCGATCATCATGCCGGGGCCCATCCGGAAGGTGCCGCGCACACAGTGCACGCCTTCCGCGAACCGGGTGACCGGACCGTGGCGTAGCGGTAGTGGAAAGCTGGCCATGCTGATCCCCTTGCTGACGATTCTGGTCCGCACAGGCGAACGATTCCCCCATTAAGGCACATTTCTGCCCGGCCCACGCGGGTGTACCCGAGGAACGGGCACTGCTCCGAACCCTCTGCGTGCCCGGCGCAGTTCATCCACACGACGAATCCGCATGCGGACATCCCCCGTCGGCGGCCTGCAGCACATACATTGACCTCTCAGGTCACCACCACACAGCCCACCGACATGACAGGTCACCGGCGCTGCGGTAACGTGCAGCGCGTTTCCATCTGTGGTCCCGGGAGCCCCGACATGAGCGCCACCGACATCGATGAAATTCGCAAGTCCGTACGTCAGCTGTGCGACCGCTATGGCGAGGACTACTGGCTGGAACTGGACAGGGAACGCGGGTATCCGACCGAGTTCGTCAAGGAACTCACGACCTCCGGATTCCTGACCGTGCTGATCCCCGAAGAGTACGGCGGCGCCGGGCTCGGCGTTTACGAAGCCGCGGTCGTCATGGAGGAGATCTGTCGGGCAGGGGCACACGCGGGCGCCTGCCACGCGCAGATGTATGTCATGGGCTCGGTGCTGCGCCACGGCAACGACGAACAGAAGAAGGCCTACCTGCCGAAGATTGCATCGGGTGAGCTGCGCCTGCAGAGCTTTGGCGTCACCGAACCCACCACCGGCACGGACACGACCAACCTCAAGACCATGGCACGCCGGGACGGCGACAATTACGTCGTCAACGGCCAGAAAGTCTGGATCAGCCGCATAGAGCATTCGGACCTCATGGTCCTGCTCGCGCGCACGACCGACCGTGCAGAGGTCGCCAAGAAGACCGACGGCCTGTCTGCTTTCATCGTCGATGTGCAGGCGGCCCAGGGCAACGGCCTCGAGATCCGTCCCATCGAGTCGATGATCAACCACCACTCGTGCGAACTCTTTTTCGACGACCTGCATATCCCGGCCGAGAATCTGCTGGGTGAAGAAGGCAAAGGCTTCAAGGTGATCCTCGACGGCATGAATGCCGAGCGCGTGCTGATCGCCGCGGAGTGTGTCGGCGACGGACGCTACTTCATCGACAAGGCCAGCGCCTACGCAACCGACCGCGAGGTCTTCGGGCGTCCGATCGGCCAAAACCAGGGCGTCCAGTTTCCGATCGCGAGAAGCTATACCGAGGTCGAGGCCGCGTGGCTCATGGTCGAGAAGGCCGCGCGCATGTTCGATGCGGGCGAGCCCTGCGGCGCCGAAGCGAACATGGCGAAGATGCTCTCCTCCGAAGCGTCGTGGAAAGCGGGCGACGTCTGCATGCAGACGCACGGCGGCTTCGCGTTCGCGAAGGAGTACCACATTGAACGCAAGTTCCGGGAGACCCGCCTTTATCAGATCGCGCCGATCTCGACGAACCTGATCCTGTCGTACATCGGCGAGCACGTGCTGAACATGCCGCGCTCGTTCTGAATCGCATGACCGAGCGATTCAAGGCGATCCCGGAAGCGCACCTTGTGCTCTTCCGGGGCAACGAGACACTGCTCCTGCGGCGCTTCAACACGGGCTACGCCGACGGTCAGTACTCGGTTGTCGCCGGGCACTTTGACGGCAACGAGACAGCCCGTGAGGCGATGGCGAGGGAGGCCGATGAAGAGGCGGGGCTGATCATCGTTCCTGACGACCTCACGCTCTTCCATGTCACGCACCGGATGGGCGATGCCGAGCGACTGTCGTTCTTCTTCACAACCAAATACTGGGTCGGCGAACCACGGAACCAGGAGCCAGACAAGTGCGACGATCTGGGCTGGTTCGACCTCGACGCGCTGCCGGACAACATATTCCCCTACGTGAGAGCGGCGCTCGAATGGGGGCGGATCGGCCTGCGCTACAGCGAATTCGGCTGGGATGACCCGCGCGCGGAGACTGCGTCAACAAGCAGGTCACGGTACCGCTGAGCCATGACGGGCCAGGCAACGTCCTTCATCAAATCACACTGCACGTCCACCCCCCGGGCGACCCGGTCGATCAGATCTGCCGCCGCGGACGCCTCAAGCGCAACATCGTCACTGCCCGCATACCGCAGTGCTTCGGGGACGTACCCGGGATAAGCCAGTCTGTTCGGCACCACCGGAATGCAGCCGAGCGCCATTGCCTCCTGCACGGCAAGTCCCTGAAACTCGTGCAGGGTTGTCGAGAGCACGACATGTGATGTGCGGAGACACTCGAGGTAGTCATCCCGCTGAGGGAGCTGGCCGTAATGTCCAAGACAGCCTCGCTCACGCAGCAGCGCCGCCGCCCTCTCGATCTCGGGATGCGGTCTCGTCACGTCACCGCCAAGCAGGTGCATCCGGAACGGCGTGCCGCGACCCAGCAGCGCCGCGACCACCGCCAGCAGACGTGCGGGTCCCTTGTCCGCCTCCCAGCGGTGATTCCACACGATGTCGAACGTGTCCGTGCTCCGTCGCTTCGCTCCGGCAAAACACTCCTCGCCGAGGGGAACAGGTAGTACAGTGCTGCGGGCCGCCAGCCTGTCCACCGTCCCTTTTGGCACGCCGTCCGGCAGACGTTTCAGCAGAGCGCGAGCGCCGTCGAGGAACGTGTGCCGGTTGTAGTCCGAGTTGAACGCGATTCGCTCGGCGGCAAGCGCGCCGTAGATGCTGGTGACCTGACGATCGACCAGATGAGCGGCGGGTTCGTCACTCGGATAGGCGAACTGGTTCTCATGGAAGTAGAGCACCGCGGGTGTTGCAGCAACCCGGCGGTTCAGGCCGCGCAGTGCGGACAGGTCCGTCATGGATGTCGCCAGAATGACGTCGTGTTCGCCGAAGTCCGCGTCCGCCCACGTCAGCGAGTTGCCCCGGAAGCGCCATGAGAAGAACCTGGCCGGCAGCGTATGCACCTCGAAGTCGAACTCGGGCAGGTGCGCGACGACGCCCTCGCGCCAGTACCGGTGGCTGCGGGCGTCGTACGCGGACAGCAGCAGAACGCGCACGATGCGAGACGCCGCGTGCCTAACGGATGGCGACCGGGTTGATCACTGCCTGCACGGAGCCCTCGAAGCGCGGCTGGCCCAGCACGAACAGAAACTCGGAGACCTTGTCTTTGGCAAGCTCACGCGTGTCCATCACCTCGAGGATGTAGATGCCATGCTTGGCCAGCAGGATCGGATGCACGGGGAAGGCAAGCGCGGGATCTTCGCCCGGCAGGACCTCGAGCGCCCAGCCGTCCGAGCCGATCGCCACGACGTCGAGGCTCGCGAGGTACTCCGCGCCGTCGACCCCGAGTCCGGGCTGGCCCGCCATGAATCGCTCGTTGTCGACCCCGACGAGGTTCAGCCAGCCGGTGTGAAAGAGCACGACATCGCCTTTGCCGATTGTCACGCCCTGCTTCCTCGCCTGCGCCTTGATCTCCTTCGAGTTGAACGCGGTACCCGCTTCGAGCATGTCCGTGCCGAAATGGTCGGTCATGTCGAGCAGCACGCCGCGGGTCACGATCGGCGGCAGCTTGTCGACCGAGAGCTTCGTCAGTCCCGTGTTCTGCACGAAGTCCTGCGCCCGGTTGCCGTTGTAGTACACGTGGTCGAGCCCCATGTGGCCAAGACCGTCGATCTGACTGCCAATCCCCATCCACATGAACATCAGGTCGTCATTGCCGGTCGCCTTGTTGGTCCCGAGCGGCGTCCCCGTGCCGTCGTTCAGCTGCAGCACGGTGAGCGAGAAGCTGCGCGGCGGATAGGCCGGTGTGTTGGGGCCGGTGACCACGCCGAGCCGGTAGGTCTTGCCGGTCTTCACGAGGCGCGCGGCCTGAATCACCTTCTCAGGAGACAGGGTATTGATGGCGCCTAGCGTATCGTCAGCACCCCATTTCGACGGATACCAGTCTTCCGCGACAGCCGCCGCCGCGACCATCCAACCCAATACCGCAACCCACGCCAGTCGCCCCATCACCAATCCCCTCCGAATGTTGAGCCCGACTATATCGCAGCGCGCCGCGGAGGCGCTCAGGCGGTTTTCATGACCGGGTCCACCTCATCCACGATCAACTGTACGGACATGAGCCCGTTGTACAGATTCACGTCGATACGAAACACGAGCCGACAGTGGCGATTCTCGATCAGGCGATCCTTGCCGAACGCGATGGCATCGAACACCTGATCGGTTTTCGCATGCCGCGCTTTCAGTTTCAGATGCCGCCCCCCGACGATCTTCTGGGAGAGGATTTCGAAGTTGCCGTCGAAGACGGGGGGCGGGAAGCCCTGCCCCCATGGTCCACCTTCCAGGACCTGCCGGGCGAGCGAAACGTCGACCTGGCACTCGAGTTCACCGTCCGAAAGGATCGTTGCCTCGAGATCGTCCCGGGCGAGCCAGCGGCGCGCTTCCTCATCGAACGCGTCACGGAACGCGGGGAAGTCGGCCTCCCGAATCGAGAGTCCGGCGGCCATGGCGTGCCCGCCAAACTTGATGACGAGTCCCTGGTAGCGGGCGGCGATGGCATCGAGGGCGTCGCGGATGTGCAGGCCCTCGATCGACCGCCCCGAGCCTTTCAGCTCGCCCGGGTCTCCCGGCGCAAACGCGAACACCGGCCGGTTGTACCGGTCCTTGATGCGCGACGCCACAATACCCACGACGCCCTGGTGCCAGTCCGGCTCGTAGAGCGCCAGTCCCACTGCCATCGCATCGACCGCCTCGACCCTGGCAAGCGAAGCCTCTGCCTGTTCCTTCATGTCGAGCTCGATCCCACGGCGCGAGACGTTGAGTTCGTTCAGCCGTCCCGCCATCTCGCGGGCCTTGTCCGGCTGAGGTTCCAGCAGGCAGTTGATGCCGAGCGACATGTCCTCGAGGCGGCCCGCTGCGTTCAGTCTTGGCGCCAGCGCAAATGCCATGTCGACCGAAGTCAGGAACCGCGCATCTTTGCCGGAAGCGGCAATCAGCGCGTTGATCCCCGGCAGGCCGCGCCCCGCCCGGATGCGCCGTAACCCTTCGTTGACGAGGACACGGTTGTTGCGGTCAAGCGGCACGACGTCGGCCACCGTACCAAGCGACACGAGGTCCAGCCGGTCCGCAAGATTCGGCTCGGGCACCCCATTCGCCTCGAACCAGCCACGCCGGCGCAGCGATGCCCGGAGCGCCGACAGCAGATAGAACGCTACGCCGACGCCCGCAAGGTTCTTCGAGGGGAAGCCGCAACCGGGCTGATTCGGATTGACGATCGCGTCCGCGGGCGGGAGTTCCGCGGCGGGGAGGTGATGATCCGTCACGACCACCCTCAACCCCATGTCTTTCGCGTACCGGACCCCCGCCATGCTCGAGATGCCGTTATCGACGGTCACGATCACGTTTGGTTCGAGCCCGAGCCCGACATCGACAATCTCGGGAGTCAGTCCGTAGCCGTATTCGAACCGGTTGGGCACGAGGTACTCGGCCGTTGCGCCCATGCTCCGGAGCACCGAGACCATCAGGGCCGAACTCGTCGCGCCGTCACAGTCGAAGTCGCCCACGATGAGGATGCGCTCCCCGGCGTCCAGGGCTGCCGAGAGCACCGCGACCGCCTCCGGAATCCCCTTCAGGTCCGCCGGCGGGAGCAGGTGCCTGAGCGCGAGGTCCAGGTCTTCGCTCGTCGTGACGCCGCGACTGGCATACAGGCGATTGAGCAGCGGGGGCAGATCAGCCGAAAGGGCCGTGCCCGGGGCGTCGCGTCGAATGAGGGTCTTGGTCACGCTCCGAGCATAACGTGCACCCGGTCGTTCGGGACAGGAATCAGTTGAACGCCACCACGCGAATTCGCGTCACCTCACCCTGCGTGTAGTCAGCAGACTCGATCGCCCGGACCGCCGCGTCGAACTGCGACTCCTGTACCTCGTTCGTGATGAGCACGATCGGCACCTGACCACCGCTCGCGTCCTTCTGGATGAGGCTCTCGATACTGATGTCGTGCTCGGACAGCGTCGTCGACAGACTCGCCATGACGCCGGGACGATCCTCGACCGTGAGCTTGAGATAGAACGCCGAGCGGGTCTCGTCGATGGGCAGCACCCGGGCGTCGCTGGTCCCCCCGGCAAAGCCGAGGTTCGACACCGCGTGGGTCGCACCGACAGACCGTGCCACGTCGATGACATCCGCAACCACCGAGGACGCGGTCGGCAACGAACCGGCGCCCGCGCCGTAGTACAGGGTTGTGCCGGCAGCGTCGGACGACACCAGCACCGCATTCATGACGCCATCCACCTTCGCGATCAGTTCCGTTTCCGGCACGAGCGTTGGATGCACCCGGAGTTCCACCCCGGATTCCCGGCGTCGCGTGATGCCGAGATGTTTCAGCCGGTAGCCGAGTTCCTGCGCGTAACGAATGTCGTCGACGGTGACTGCCGAGATGCCTTCTGTATAGATGTGCTCGAACGCGAGCGGCACACCAAAGGCGATCGAAGAGAGAATCGTCAGCTTGTGCGCCGCATCGATCCCTTCCACGTCGAAGGTTGGATCAGCTTCCGCATAGCCCAGTTCCTGGGCCTCGGCGAGCACCTCGTCGAAGCCGCGATTCCCCAGTCCGGACATCTCCGTCAGGATGAAGTTCGAGGTGCCGTTGATGATGCCGGCGATCCCCTCGATACGGTTGCCCGAGAGTCCCTCCCGCACCGCCTTGACGATGGGAATGCCCCCCGCGATGGCGGCCTCGAAGCGAAGCTGCACACCCTTCTCCGCAGCAAGCTCGAACAGTGCCGCACCGTGTTCGGCGATCAGCGCCTTGTTTGCTGTGACCACATGCTGACCCGCGTCGAGCGCCCCGCGCACGAGTTCGAGCGCGGCGTCCGTACCGCCGATGAGTTCGCAGACGACATCAACCTCACTGTCGCCGACAACGTCGAAGATGTCGCGCGTGACGCGCGTGCCCGCCAGATCGCAGTCCGGATGATCCCGGCGGCATCCCACCAGGCGCACCTCGACGGGCGTCCCGACCTTGCTCTCGATTTCAGCCCGGTTGCCAAAGAGCAGGTTGAACGTGCCCGATCCCACCGTGCCGAGACCGCAGATTCCAACACCCAGCCCCTCAGCCATATCGCTAGTCCTTTGAAGTCAATGTCGTTGCGGAGCGCGCGATGTGCGCGCACGTGCAGCCGTTCAGCCGGCCGCTTCGGGTGTGGCGTTACGCAACATTCGACGAATCCCGCGCAACGCCTGTCGCGTTCGGTGTTCGTTCTCGATCAGCGCGAAGCGGACGTGATCATCGCCGTACTGGCCGAAACCAATCCCAGGCGAGACGGCCACCTTGGCCTCTTTCAGCAGGTACTTGGAGAACTCGAGCGAGCCCATGTTCTGGAACTGCGGCGGTATCTTCGCCCAGACGAACATCGTCGCCTTCGGCGCCTCGACTTCCCAACCGGCCGCGTTCAGGCCTTCGCACAACACGTCGCGGCGACTTTGGTACATGTCCCGAATCTCTTCGACACACGTCTGGTCGCCTTCGAGTGCCGCGATTGCCGCAACCTGGATCGGCGTGAACATGCCGTAGTCCATGTAGCTCTTGATCCGTGACAGCGCGCCAACGAGTGTCGGATTGCCAACACAGAAACCCATGCGCCAACCTGGCATGTTGTAGCTTTTCGAGAGCGAGAAGAATTCCACCGCGATCTCCTTGGCGCCCGGCACCTGGAGAATCGAAGGCGCTTCGTAGCCGTCGAACACCAGGTCCGCGTATGCGAGATCCTGTACGACCCAGATGCTGTTCTCCTTCGCGATCGCGACAAGCTTCTCGAAGAATTCGAGTTCGACGCACTGGGTCGTCGGGTTGCCCGGGAAGTTGACGACCAGCACCTTGGGTTTCGGCCACGAGTTGCGGATGGCCGACTCGAGTTCGGAGAAGAAGTCCACGCCGGGCGTCAGCGGTACGTGCTTCACGTCCGCGTCCGCTATGACAAAACCGAACGGATGGATCGGGTATGACGGGTTGGGGACCAGCACGGTGTCGCCCGGACCCAGAATCGCGAGCGCGAGGTGCGCGATCCCTTCCTTCGAACCGAGCGTCACGATCGCTTCGGTCTCGGGATCGAGGTCCACATCGTAGCGCCGCTGATACCAGTCGCAGATCGCCTTGCGCAAGCGGGGTATCCCTTTCGACTGGGAGTACCGGTGCGTGTCCCCGCGCTGCACCGTCTCGACGAGTTTGTCGACGATGTGGCGGGGCGTCGGCTGATCCGGGTTACCCATCCCGAAGTCGATGATGTCCTCGCCGCGACTGCGCGCCTCACGCCTCAGAGAGTCAGTGATACTGAAGATGTAGGGGGGCAGGCGCTTGATGCGCGGGAACTCGTCCATCACTCTGCTGGGCTTGCGATCGAAGCCGCACACTATACGGCGTTGGCGGTCGAACTTGAAGGAAACCGCGACAATCCCGTGGCATTCGGTTTGCCGGGCATTGCTCGACTGTCAGTGACCAGACACCGTTCGGCAAGCGGTCGCCAACCTCACGGCTGGCAACGGGTGGCTAGTTGGAGGCGACCTCAATGCCCAGACGATCGGCCAGGCGTTTCGCCGGCAGGTAACCGCCCTGCATGAAGCCGTTGTCATAGATCAGGGTCGGGGTGCCGGTCACGCCAACCTCGCTGCCCAGCGCGTACTGACGAGCCACCGGGTTGTCACACTTGCGCGTCGGAATCGCCTCGCCGCGCTTGGCCTTCGTCAGCGCGCCGAGTGGATCGTTCGAGCACCACGCGGACACGATCTTGTTGTAGGAGTCGGAATCGATGCCGGCGCGCGGATACGCCAGGTAGCGGACCGCAATGCCGAGGCGGTTGAGTTCAGGCACTTCCTGGTGGAGCTTGCGGCAGTATCCGCAGTCAATGTCGGTGAACACCGTGACAGTCGCTTTGACCTTGCCCGCACCGGGGGTGAAGACCAGCATGTCTTCTTCGTCGAGCGAGTCGATCAGTGCCTTCCGGGAGACGTTGCGTTCCTCATCGGACACATTGACGAAGTCAGTCTGGTCGACCCGATAGAGATCGCCCGCAATGAAATACTTCGCATCCTCGCTGACGTAGAGCATGTGTCCGCCAGTGAGGTTCACCTGCACGAAGCCGGGCAACTCGGCGGTCCGGATCGACTCGATGGGCAGGTTGGGTCGCGCCTGCAGCAGCTTCGCCTTGACGTCGGCAACGTCGACCTCGGCATGAGCGGCAACGCTCAGCATCAGTGCACAGGCGAATAGCGCCGGGAGTCGTGTCAGATTCATCTGTCGGGCCTCGAAGACCAGCCGGAAGGCTGGTGGGTAAACTCAGTATAACCGCTCACGTTGACCTGCCGGCAGCGCAAATGGCCCTAGCAGAGACCGCCAGCCCGCGGATTTGATTCCGGCCAGGTACGAACGGCCCCTCCGCAGCGATGAGCGGTGCCGCAAGCCCACAGGGCGGACAGACTAATGACCCCGCGGGCGCACTAATGACCCCGCGGGGCGGACACACTAAAGTAGCCTGCTTTTCCGACCTCCCGACTTGCTGAGGCCAGCAACACGCCCCATGCGGAACATCGATCCTGACGACAGCGCGCTGATCGAGGCATTCCTGGACACCCTCTGGCTCGAAAAAGGGCTGTCTCGAAATACACTCGACGCCTACGGGCGTGACCTGCGCGCCTTCTCCGCATGGCTACGCGACTCGCGACACTCCCTCGGGACCGCGCGCAAGGAAGACCTGCTCGGCTACCTCGCACATCGCTACGAGACCGGCGCCAAACCCCGTTCCACCGCACGCGCCCTGTCGAGCCTGCGCCGTTTCTACCAGCGCCGGACACGCGATACCGGCCGGTCAGATCCAACACTGGAAGTCGCAAACCCCAAGCTCGGGCGCGGACTCCCCGGCAGCCTGACAGAGGGTGAGGTCGAACGGCTCCTCGCCGCGCCTGACGTCGGCACGGTGCTTGGCATGCGGGACCGCACCATGCTGGAGGTTCTGTACGCGTGCGGTCTGCGCGTGAGCGAACTGGTTGGGCTCGAGGTCAGCGATCTGAATCTGCGCCAGGGTGTCGTGCGCGTGATGGGCAAGGGGAGCAAGGAGCGGCTGGTGCCGCTCGGAGAGGAGGCCCTCAGTTGGCTGACCCGCTACTTTGCGGACTCGCGCGTTGAACTCCTGCGTGGCAACCAGGGCTCGCCAGCCGTGTTTCCAAGTAACCGGGGCACCGCAATGACACGTCAGACATTCTGGCACCTGATCAAGCGCCATGCGGCAAACGCAGGCATCACGAAAAAGCTCTCACCACACACGCTGCGGCACGCGTTCGCCACCCATCTCGTCAATCACGGGGCGGATTTACGGGTGGTCCAGCTCCTGCTCGGTCACAGCGACCTCTCGACGACCCAGATCTATACCCACGTCGCGCGGCAGCGGATGGCGGAACTCCACGAACAGCATCATCCGCGGGGGTAGCGGCTGATCGCGATGGGTTTCTTTGCACGGCCGGAGTTGGCGATCTACCCGCCAGACGTGGCAGATCGCGAGTTCCGCAATGATGACCGCGGCGCAGGGAGGTGCGCCCCGGACGTGGGTGCGACCTCCTCAGGCGAAGGCCGCGATCGCCGGGGATACGCCCCGGCAACAGATCAGCTGAGCTTTTCCTTGATCCGCGCCGAGCGGCCACTGCGCTCGCGGAGGTAGTAGAGCTTCGCCTGGCGCACGTCACCCCGGCGCTTGACCGAAATGCTCTCGATCAGCGGGCTGTGCGACTGGAAGGTCCGCTCGACGCCAACACCGTGCGAGATCTTGCGCACGGTGAATGCAGAGTTGAGGCCGCGATTGCGCTTGCCAATCACGACACCTTCGAACGCCTGAAGTCGCTCGCGGTTGCCCTCGCGGACACGCACCTGAACCACCACGGTATCTCCCGGCGCAAAGTCCGGAATGGCTTTCATCTGGGCGGCTTCGAGTTCCGCAATGACCTTGTCCTTCACACCGCTCATCAGGCACCTCTATCGCAGTTAATCTTCAACTTCAATTCTATCGTCTGACCCGGACTGCTCGTATTCATCGAGCAGTCCCTGCTGAGCCTCGCTCAGCGTGCGGTCTTCCAGCAGGTCCGGCCGCCGCTCCCGCGTACGCCCGAGGGCCTGCATCTCCCGCCAGCGGGAGATCGCTTGGTGATCACCCGACAGCAACACTTCCGGCACCCCCATCCCCTCGACCACCTCTGGTCGCGTGTAATGCGGGTGATCCAACAACCCGTCGCCGAACGAATCCAGCGCAACGGAGTCTTCGTGGCCCACAACCCCAGGGATGAGCCGGGTAATCCCGTCAACAAGGAGCATTGACGGCAGCTCGCCTCCGGAGACCACAAAATCTCCCACCGAAATCTCGGCGTCGATCGCACTCTCTGCGACCCTTTCGTCGATACCTTCATACCGACCGGACACCAGCACAAGACCGGGTTCCTCTGCCAACAGCTCCAGCCGTGACTGGGTCAGCGGTGCGCCCTGGGGCGACATCAGCACAACCTGCGTCCCCGCCGGAGCCGCTTCCCGTGCCGCGCGAATCGCCGCGAGCACGGGTTCAGCCTTCAGCACCATCCCCGGCCCCCCACCGTATGGCGAGTCGTCCACCGTCCGGTGCCTGTCGTGGGTGAAATCCCGAGGATTCCAGCACGTAAGCCGCACCAGGCCCCGCTCGACCGCCCGGCCGGTAATCCCGAATCCGGTGATCGCCCGGAACATCTCCGGGAACAGCGTGACCATTCCAAACCACATCCGAGGCGCCTCCGTCGTGTCAGCCTCGTTCCTGCCATCCCGCACTCTGACCCACCGGGAGGCATCTGGTGGTCAGTAGTCAGCCTGCCATGCCACCCGCATCGTCGCCGATGAGAGGTCAACTTCCTGCACGATCTCATCCATCACAAACGGAATCAGATGCTCTTGCCCGTCCTCTCCGGCCACGACAAGCACATCGTGTGCGCCAGTCGCCAACAGTTCCCTGACCGTCCCGAGGGCGACTCCCTCCGCTCCGATGACCTGGAGCCCCACGAGGTCGTGCCAGTAATAGTCCCCGTTCTCGAGGTCCGGCAGGTCCGACTTGGCAATGACAAGATCGACGTTACGTATCGACTCAGCGGTCGTGCGGTCTTCAACCCCCTCGAATTTTGCTACCAGGCCCTTCCCATGCGGCCTGCCCTGTTCAAGCACCATCTCCCCCCGGGGGGACGAGAACGTGCCGTACTCAAATATTGCTTCGCGAGGATCCGCGTACGAAATCAGCCGTACCCAGCCTTTAATTCCGTAGGGCCCTCCTACGCGCCCGATGACCAGCGTCTCGGACGGTGGCGCACACTCACGCAGCCTGTTCGGCCCCATCGGAGGCCGTCCCGTCACCACCCTCAGGTGCCGGAGTCGGTGACACGGGTGCTGGCTCAGCGGGAGCAGCCTTGGCCGCACGACGCCAGTCCCTGTGCAGGGCCTTCACGCGGTCGGACATCTGCGCACCGAGTCGAACCCAGTATTCGAGACGCTCGATGTCGATCCGAAGACGCTCTTCGCCACCCCGCGCAAGCGGATTGAAGAAACCGAGACGCTCGATGAACCGGCCGTCACGCGAACGACGCTTGTCCGCAACGGTGATGTGATAGAACGGGCGCTTCTTGCTGCCACCGCGCGCCAGTCTGATGACTACCATGGTATTCCTCGTCGTATCGTCTGGCCCTCGGCATCGGGCCAGGGCGAAAAGGCGCCATAGTTTAAGGGAAAGGCCGCCCGATGGAAAGACTGAGAGGCACGGATTTTCCCGCCGCCTTTCAAGGGCTTAAACGGCTGTTTGCGGACGCCTGAGCGGCCCGTTGGCCGTGCGTCCGCGGAGACCGGGTCGGAGTTAGCGGAACCCGCCCAACTGGCCCTGCAGGCCGCGCATCATGTTCGCCATGCCGCCCTTTTTCGACAGTTTTTTCATCATCTTCTGCATCTGCTTGTGCTGCTTCAGCAGCCGATTGACGTCCTGCACCTGGGTTCCCGAGCCACCGGCGATCCGGCGCTTGCGGGACCCGGTGATGCTGTCGGGGTAGCGCCGCTCTCCGGGCGTCATGGAGTTGATGATGGCTTCCATCTGATTGAACGACTTGTCGCTCACGGCTTCGCTCGCCTTACCCAGGTTGCCCATGCCGGGCATCTTGTCCATCAGGTTGGCAACGCCGCCCATGTTGTTCATCTGCTGAATCTGGTCACGGAAGTCGTTCAGATCGAACTTCTTGCCCTTCTTGATCTTCTTGGCGAGCTTGCCCGCCTTCTTCTTGTCGATCTTGTGCTCGGCTTCCTCGATGAGCGAGAGCACATCGCCCATACCGAGAATCCGTGACGCGATCCGATCCGGATAGAAGGCATCGAGCGCGTCGACCTTCTCGCCGACCGCCATGAACTTGATCGGCTTGCCGGTGATGTGCCGCACCGAAAGCGCGGCACCGCCCCGCGCGTCGCCATCAGCCTTCGTCAGGATGACGCCAGTCAGAGGCAGCACGTCAGCGAACGCCTTTGCGGTGTTGGCGGCGTCCTGGCCGGTCATCGCGTCGACGACGAACAGGGTCTCGGTCGGATTGACCGTGCCGTGCAGCGCCGCTATCTCCGCCATCATGGCTTCATCGACGGCCAGACGTCCCGCCGTGTCGACGATGAGGACGTCCATGAATTGCTTCGAGGCTTCGCTGACCGCGGCCTTTGCGATCGCGTCCGGCTTCTGGTCGGTCGAACTCTCGCAGAACGCGACGCCCGCTTCGGAGGCCAGCGTGCGCAACTGGTCAATGGCCGCCGGGCGATAGACGTCCGTTGAGACCACCATGACCTTCTTGTCGTCGCGGGACTGCAGCCAGTGCGCGAGCTTGACAGCGGAGGTTGTCTTGCCAGCGCCCTGCAGGCCCGCCAGAAGCACGATCGCCGGCGGCTGGACGTTCAGTTCGAGCCCCGCGGACGCCTCACCCATCACGCCGATCAGTTCGTCATTGACGATCTTCAGGAAGGCCTGCCC
This sequence comes from Gammaproteobacteria bacterium, assembly GCA_002728675.1. GTDB lineage: Bacteria > Pseudomonadota > Gammaproteobacteria > Pseudomonadales > Azotimanducaceae. Next base: position 23,624 of record PBVL01000033.1, on the reverse strand, counting down.
CGGATTGAGGCTGGCGCTCACCTCGACGCCGATGGCGCGGGCCTTGACCTGATCCACGAAGTCCTTGACGACCGGAAGCGCAACGTCCGCTTCCAGCAACGCCATCCGGACTTCCCGGAGTGTTCCCTGGATATTGTCTTCCGAAAGGACCGCCTTGCCGCTCAGCGAGGCGAGAGTTTTTGACAGGCGTTCCGTCAGAGTGTCGAACACTGCGTTAAATCCGGGCGGAAAAGGTTCATTATAATGCTTACGCTTCAGGACCATAATGCGCGTGACCGCACCCCAATGACCTCCGTCCTCGGCCTGACCGCCTGCCTGCTCTATTTCCTCGCTGCGGCTTTCCAGTTCACGGCGTTGCGGCAGGCCGTTTCACCCAATCGGGCTGCGGTCGTCGGGCTCGGCATCATGGCCGCGGTGCTCCACGGCATAGCCGGCTGGCAGGAGGTCCTGCGCGAGACCGGCGTCGCCTTTGGCCTGTTCGACATGGCGTCGGCAATCTCCCTGGTCGTCGTCGCGATCGTGGTGCTGTCCGCGCTGTGGCGGCCGCTCGAAAACCTGTTGGTCGTAATCCTGCCCTTCGCGGCCATTTCCCTGGTGCTGTCGCTCTTTACCGGCGATACCTACTCGCCGCGCACCGCATTACCGAACGGCGTGTTCGCGCATGTGCTGGCGTCGGTGACCGCTTACGGGTTGCTCACCGTCGCTGCCGTGCAGGCGGTGGTGGTGTGGCTGCAGGATCGAAGTCTGCGCGCTAAACGCCCTTCCCTGCTGACGTCGTTGCCACCTTTGCAGACGATGGAGGCATTGCTGTTCGAACTGCTTCTCTTCGGTGTCGCCTGCCTGACGTTCGCGGTCGCGAGCGGCTTTCTCTTCATAGAAGACATCTTCGAGCGGCGCGGGATGGTGCACCACATCGTCATCACACTCGCATCCTGGATCGTCTTCGCCGTGCTGATCTGGGGGCGGTTCCGCCTCGGCTGGCGCGGCGCACAGGCAGCGCGCTGGGCGATGAGCGGCTTTGCCCTGCTGCTGCTCGGCTATTTCGGCAGCAAAGCGGTGCTCGAACTGGTCCTTGAATCCGCCTGAGTGAGGCGCCAGAGCCCTCCTCCTGCCCGCTTGACACCTTCAGGCGACCTCCGTAAACGGGCACTCCCACACCAGCACGAGGTCTCCATTTTTGGATGATCCGTCCTTCGGCACGTTATCCGTCGCCATCCTGCTGCTCGTCTTTCTTTCCGCTTACTTCTCCGGCTCCGAAACCGCTATGATGCGCCTGAACACCTTCAGGCTGCGCCATCTCGCCAACGAGGGACATACCGGCGCGAAGATCGCCGCCAAGCTGCTCGAACGCCCGGACCAACTCCTCAGCGTCATTCTGATCGGCAATAACCTGGTGAACTCTCAGCAGCATCTCTGGCGACGCTGCTGGCGATTGGTCTCTTTGGCGATATCGGCGTTGCCATCGCGCCCGTGGCCTGCACGATCGTCTTCCTGATCTTCGCGGAGATTGCGCCCAAGACGATTTCGGCCGCGCATCCGGAGAAGATTGCGCTGCCGTCCTCTTACATCCTCAACTTCCTTGGCTGGATCGGGTACCCGATCGTCTGGGTCATCAACGGTGTGACCAACAGGATTCTGCGGGTGTTCGGCTTCCGCGCGGAACATGCCGCAGAAGATCATCTCAGCCAGGAGGAACTGCGCACGGTCGTGAACGAGCGCGCCCAGATCGAGACCCAGCACCAGAACATGATGCTGGGCATCCTCGAACTCGACAAAGTCACGGTCGATGACATCATGGTGCCCCGGGCGGAGGTGTCGGGCATCGACATCGAAACGCCGGTCGACGAGATCATCCGGCAGATTCGATCCGCCACACACACGCGCATGCCGCTCTTTCGCAACGACATCGACGATATCGTCGGCGTGCTGCATCTGCGTGACGCGGCGAAGTTCCTCACCGAGCCGGAAGTGACGACAGAACACATCGTCCGGACCGCGAACCAGCCCTACTTCGTTCCGGCGAAGACGCCGCTGCCCACCCAACTGCTGAAGTTTCAGCAGCAGAAGGAACGCATCGGTGTCGTCGTTGACGAGTACGGTGACATGCAGGGCATCGTCACACTCGAAGACATCCTCGAAGAGATCGTGGGCGAATTCACGACCGACCTCGCGCAAATCAACGTCGACGTCCATCCCCAGGACGACGGCACGCTCCTCATCGATGGCAGCGCGAACCTTCGACGCCTCAACCGCTGGCTCGAGTGGGACTTGCCCACCGACGGACCGAAGACCCTGAACGGTCTGATCACGGAGCACATGGAGGCGATCCCCGAGTCGAACGTCTGCTGTAGGATCGGCGACTACCGGATCGAGATCGTGCAGATCATGGGGAACCGGGTCGGGACCGCGAAGGTCTCGAAAACCGCCCTCCCCGACCAGACCGGATCCGACCCATGAAGCACCCGACGGTGACCCCGGCGACTCCCGCCGTGCGGTGACAGGTCGTCGCGAATCTCTACGCGGGCCAGAGTTGCGCGCCGCCATCGACGCGCAGGACCTGCCCCGTCACGTACGATGAGTCGCTGGTCACGAAAAACTCCACGGCCCGTGCCACCTCGATCGGCCAACCGTAGCGGGTCAGCGCACCTTCCTCGACTTTTCGCTCATCCTTCGTCGGGCGGCTCGCCTCGAAGCGCGGCGTGATGATCTCTCCGGGCGCGATGACGTTCGCATAGACGCCGTGCGGGCGAAGCTGCGCGGCAAGGCAGCGCGTGTATTCGTGCATCGCAGCCTTCGAGACGCTGTAGGACACCTCAGAGGGGTGGCCAGAGAGTCCGGCAATGCTACCGACGCTCACGACCCAACCCTGATTGCGCTCGATCATCTCCGGAACCACCGCGCGGCTGACGAGGATGCAGGTCCGCAGGTTGCGATCGATGATGGTTTCGACTTCAGCAAGGTCGATGAACAGCGCGTCATTCTGGATCGGCTTGCCCGCGCGCTCCGCGGTGACGCCCGCGGTACCGATGTCACCGCCCGCGTTGTTGACGAGAATGTCGATCTTGCCGAGGCGCCCACGAATGTCCGCCACGTTCTGCGCCACGACAGACTCGTCAGTCAGATCGCCGTGAACGGCCATGACCTCAGAGCCGGTCTCATCCGCGATCGCCTGCGCGACCGCTTCGAGCGAGTCTGCTTCGTTCAGCTGGCGTGACGATGTCGGCGTCGTGCCGTGCACGGCAACCTTTGCGCCGAGCTCGGCAAGATGCGCGGCAACCACCCGACCGATCCCCCGGGACGACCCCGTCACCCAGGCTACCTTTCCATCCAGTCGTTTCTCGCTCACGTTTGCCCTCTTGTCGTTGGTCTCTTGAGAGCGCGTTAGCATGTCACAAGCCGTGAACCGCTACACGGCTGCATCCCCGGCGCGACCCAGCCCCTTTGCCTGTCCCAAACGCTTCGCACGCCGCAGGCGCTGCAGTTCCGCGTGCTGACACGCGGCGCTTGCCTGCGCCTCCGGGGTGTCGAGCCCGGCGTCGTGCACCGGATCCCCCTTGACCCTGCAGTTCAACAGCAGGCGCTCGTCACCCGTCTCGGCGCAGGCCTCGGCCCGATGCAGGACGCGACGATTGTCGAAGACGACAACATCGCCGACCCACCATTCCTGGCGGAAAACCCGCGGCGGCTGGCACGCGCGTGCTTCGAGGCCGCGTAGGAGTTGGTCCGATGCTTCCGGGTCGAGCCCCACCACCCCGAAGGCATGCCGGCCAATCGCGAGCACTTTGCGCCCGTTGCCCGGGTGACGGCGCACCAGTGACCGCAAAGGCACCTCAGTGCGGTACCCGAGGCCGTAGGACCCGTCGACCGGTGCCGGATGCAGTTGGGACTCGAGCACCAAGGCATGCGCCGCTGGCAACACCCGGGTCGAGCCGACAAGGTTCGAGTGAAAGCAGGTGAGCGGTTCGAGTTCGCTCTGCTGCGCATAGTCCAGCATGTCCCAGGCTGCGCACATGTCGGCAAACTCCGTACACGCCCCTGCCGCCGGAATCGCCGCGCCCGCCAGCACGCACACGCGGGGCGCCACCCGGTTGAAGGTGCCATCGGCGTGCCAGTAGCGGGTGGGGTAGGCGCGGGTGAGCCACGCCGGATCGCCCATGTCGAGGGGTGCTGCATCCTAACCCTTGTTCGAGATGCCGCGTGCCTCCCCGATGTCCCTTTCGAGTTCTCCGAATCGACGCGCGAATGCCGCAACCGAGCGTGCGTCGAACTGCTGGCCGCGAAGGCGCAGCAGTCCGAAGTCGGCAAGGCCCACCTCGATTCGGGACCAGTCGCCCGCATTGATCTCATGCATGGTCAGGCCGGACACGTTGGCGCCGAACGTCAGACCTCTCAGTGGTTCGAGATTCATGGAAGCTCCTCAGGGTGTTCGCCAGGATCCGTGCGCAGAGCGTACACTTGAATCAAGCGTTCCGGCCCGGGCACGGTTATGTTGAGCGAAGCGCAAGTCAGACAGTACGAACAGGACGGCTACACGTTCGTCCGGGGTGTACTCGAACCGCATGTCCTGCAGCAGTTGCGGGACGTCACCGATCGCATCATCGAAAGCGCGGCCGAGGTTGCCGAGCACACCAATGTGCTTGACCTCGAAGCGAGCCACACCCCGGAACGACCCCGGGTCCGACGGATCAAGCAGCCTCACCTGGTCGACGACTTCTATCGCGACCTTGCCGGCTACCAGCCCGTCATGGACGCGCTGATCCCGCTGATGGGTGAACACATCCGTTTGCGCGCCGGCGGCAAGATCAACATCAAGGCACCCACCTACGGCTCACCCGTCGAATGGCACCAGGACTGGGCGTTCTATCCTCATACCAACCAGAGTGTGCTCGCGGTCGGCATTCTGCTCGATGACATGACCGAAGAGAACGGGCCGCTGCAGGTGGTGCCGGGGACCCACCGGGGTCCCGTGCTCGATCATCACAGCCATGGAGCCTTTTGCGGCGCGATCAACGCCGCCGACCCGGATCTCGACGTGAGCTCCGCAGTGACGGTCACCGGCAAGGCGGGCGACATGTCGATCCATCACGCGCGGCTCATCCACGGCTCCGCGATGAATACGTCAACGCAGCCCCGGCGTGTGCTGTTCTTCGAGTACGCGGCAGTTGATGCCTGGCCGCTCGCGGGCGTGGAGTCCGTCGGCGACCTCACCGAGTTCAACAGCCGGATCGTGCACGGCGAACCAACGCTGCAACCGCGCCTGGAGGACGTGCCCGTGCGCCTGCCTCTACCGCGTGCCGTGTACCAGGGGTCCATCTACGAGAACCAGCGCGAGACCGGCGCTCGCTACTTCGACCAGTACGAGGACGCAAGCCTCGCGGCCGACTGAGCTTTCCCCGACGAGGTGCGGGGGACTCGTGCAAACAGCAGCGCCCAATCCGACGCGTTCCGTACGAGGCACCGTCGCAGACGGCTCCACTGCCGACGAGAGTCAGGGCTTCCCTGACGCTCACAGGGGACGATCCTGGGCCGGGCAGACGGTTGGGCCCTGATGCTGCGTGTCAGCCACGCTCGTCCAGAATCAGCTCGACGATCTGCCCGCCGTGGGTGTCCTGCAGGAAATGCCCCGCATCGGGGAAACCGTCGAAGCGGGCACTCATGCGCGCACTCCATTCCCGTCCCCACGCTTCGGTGAATACGTCGTCCGCACACCCCCAGATGAACTGACAGCGTTTGTCCCAGCCGAGCAGCGTCCGGTAGTGCAGCTCCTGGGCAGCCGCGTTGCCGTTGTGATAGCTGTCGAGTGGAATCGAGAGAGGGAAGCGACGGAAGCCGTTAAAGCCCTCATCGGGAAGGCCGCGATAGGGGGCCGAATAACCGCGGTAGACATCCAATGCCTCCCCGGTGAGTTCCGGCTCCGTACCCTGCTCGAGCGCGGGGAAGACGACCCCTGGCCCCGCAAGGCCGCTGCTCAGCAACAGCAGCAAGCCAACATCGGGCCGCTCGCGCACGAACCTGCCGTCGCCGTGCCAGCTCGCATTCCAGCGTCGGATGCCCCCGGAGTACTCGTACCCTTCGTGATGCAGCCACGTGTTCATGATGACGAGGTGCTCGAAACGATCCGGCATCATCGCGGCCTGGGCGAGGCCGGTCGGCCCACCCCAGTCCTGGCAGACGAGGGTGACGTTCTGCAGATCAAGCTCGACAATCAGCGAACTGAGGACCTCGGTGTGCCGGGCAATCGTGTACCAGTGGATGTCGGTCGGCTTGTCCGAGCGGCCAAAGCCGAGATGATCGGGCGCAATGCAGCGATACCCCGCATGAACGAGCTTCGGGATCATGGTTCGGTAGAGGAATGACCAGGTTGGCATGCCGTGCAACAGCAGCATCACCGGCGCGTCTTTCGGGCCTTCATCGACGTAGTGGACGCGCATGTCCTGCCAGGTGTGATAGTTCGGCGTGAAGTCGAAGCCTTCGAGGTTCTTGAAGCTGGCTTCGTCAGTGCGAAGGAAACTCGTCATTCGGTCAGTCCGTGCAGTACAGCGAAGACGATTGTAGCTTCACCGCGACCAGCGGCGTGCTTGGCACGCCCCGCCGCAGGCGGTAGGGTCGGCAGACCCCGTCATCGAGTCCCGCCATGATCCTGCGCGCCGTATACGTCACCGTCGAACCCGGTCGCACCGACGACTACTGGTCCTGGGCCGACGACATTCTGGAACTCTGGGACGAACACGGCATCCAGCGGCACGGCGGTCCGTACAAGAGCAAGGGTCCGGACGGCGAAGACACCGCGGTATGGCTGACCCTGCACCATTCCGAACAGCACGCGCACGATGAGTTCCGGGCGATGTACACGACCGAAGCCGGGCGTGCGCTACTCGAGAAACGCCCGCCGCTCGTCGCGGACACCAGCGTCATCAACTACACCCCGTACGATCAGTAACCGGAGGCAGCCCGTGCGCATCATCGACGTCGACGCCCATTTCCACGAACCCATCGACTGGCTGCAGCGCACCGCGCCCGACATCGCCGATCAGCTTGGACCACCCGCGCGGTTCATGGAAATCGCGGGGCCTCTGTTCGGCGGGATTCCTTCGACCTTCTCTGTGTTGCCGGAGCATCAGCAGCCGCAGGACGTGTGGGAGAACATCCTGCCGGGGTTCATCGAGCATCTGCAGATGACCGAAGACCGTGAACCTGTCTCCCACGACGATGCGGGGAAAGCTGTCTTCTTCCAGGCGGAAGAGCGCACCCGCTTCTGCGACGAACGCGGTATCGACGTGCAGTTCCTGAACCCCTCATTTCTGGTCAATCCCATCGTCCAGGCGGCCGGACAGCGCAAAGGGCAACTGATCCAGTCGATCCGCGGCGCGTGGAATACCTGGGCCGCGGGCCAGGTGGCCGGGCACGAATCGCGACTCATCCCGGTCACGCAGATCGACCTTGCCGACATCCCGTTCTCGCTTGGAGAAATGGCCCGCATGCGCGAGCAGGGCAGCCGAGCCTTTGCCATACCCGAATCGCCCGTGGGACGCGCCGGCGGGCTCGCGCGTTCGATCACCCATCCGGACTTCGAGCCCATCTGGGACGCCGCAGAGGACCTCGGCATGGCCGCCTTTGCCCACGTTGGCTTCGCGCGGGAACGAATCAACCCGGGCTGGGCGAACAATGGCAGGGACAGTGTGCGTACCTTCACCGTGCTGCAGAGCATTGTGGCCTCGGCCGCGGGCACGCAGCTCATGCTGGCCGCAATGGCATTCGACGGCTTGCTGGAGCGCCACCCCCGGCTCACCGTTGTCGTCGAGGAGGTTGGGATCGACTGGCTGCCGCCGCTCGTTGCAGCGCTCGATGCCAGTATTGGACGTCGACCCGAGCACATTCAGGACGGCGAGTATCGGCCGGCCAACCTTGCGCCGGGCGACACCTATACCTTGCCCCTGACGCCGCTCGAATACCTGCAGCGTCAGGTACGGGTCACGCCACTCCCTACTTCGCACCCCATCGACACCGTCATTCAGCAGGTCCCGCCCGAGCTCCTGTGTTTCTCGAGCGACTTCCCGCACGTGGAGGGCGCGGCAGACCCGGTTGCCATCTTCGACCGTCAGCTCGACGGCCAGCCGGCGAACGTGCGCGATGCGTTCTACGGCGGCGTTGGCGAGATAATCGGAGTCTAGCCGGTGGCCTCGCTCGAAGAACGCGTGCAGCGGCTCGAAGACGAGTCTGCAATCAAGGTCCTCAAAGGCCGTTACTGCGAATACTGCGACAACGCCTACGATCCGGACGGCATCGCGTCGCTCTTTGTCGAAGCAGGTATCTGGGACGGCGGCTTCATGGGCCGGTTCGAAGGTCGCGATGCAATTCGCGAGCACTTTGCAGGCACATCTGCGGTCATGGGCTTCGCGATTCACCACGTGACGAACCCCATTATCGAAGTCGACGGAGACCGGGCGCGCGGCCAGTGGTACCTCTGGCAACCGTGTTCACAGACCCGCCGCAACGGGGAATCCAGGGGAATCTGGCTCGCGGCGCGTTACCGCGACAGGTATGTGCGAACCGGGGACGGATGGCGGTTCGAAGCCATGATCATCGACCCAAAGCTGTTTGCGCCGTACGAGGGCGGCTGGGTGGAGACGCCGTTTATTGCGGGCGGCCCGCGAGACGATGCCTGAGACGCCTGTCCGCCCAACGCGCGACCTCGACGTCGCCCGGCGTGACCTCGACACATCCGGTTACTGCATCCTCACCAACCTGATCTCCGACGCGTTGCGCGCCCGCCTCGTCGCACGGGTGCAGGAGCAGGCTGCCGCCGAGCGCGAGCAGTCGGTCGCGAACCTTCAGGACGGCAACACCCAGTGGGTCGGCAACGTGCTGAACAAGGGCGCGGCGTTCATGGAACTGCTGTCGTGCGCCGATGCGTCCCACGACCTCGTGCGACACGAGCTCGACAACGACTACATCCTCTCCTGCTCCAACGCGCCGATTGCGGGACCAGGCACCGCGCGGATGGCCATGCACGCCGACCAGCATTGGACACCGCCATTGCCGGAGAGCGGAACGCCCAATCCACGGCTTGGTGACCTGCGCTATGACGTCCTCGAACGCGCCACGGCTGCAACCCCAAGACGGCCGCTCTTTCCCGCGTGCATGGTCACACTGATGTGGACACTGACGGACTTCACCCGCGAGAACGGCGCGACGGTCTTCGTTCCCGACAGTCATCTCTCGGGGTGTCAGCCGGAACCGCGGGCGCCGTTTGCGGTCGCTCACTCCGCGGAAGCGCCCGCCGGCTCCGTGATCCTTTGGGATGGGCGCATCTGGCACGCGACCGGTGCCAACGTGACGGCAGACCAATATCGGATCGGCGTCACCAACAACTACGTGGCACCGATGATCCGGCCGCTCGTGAACTATCCGTACTCGCTGCGGCCCGAAGTGGTCGCAACGCTCACCGAGCGCGAACGCCAACTGCTGGGCTTTACCACGTGGACGTCGTACGGGAACGAAGGTGTGCCGTCCAATCGTTTCAGGTATTTCCGCCCGGCTGCGGAGCAGCCGGGGGAGATGCAACCGACGAAGGGCGCCTAGGCTTCAACGACCGCGATGGCCTCGACCTCCAGTTGCAGGTGCGGCTGAAAGAGCGCTTGCACGCCGATCAGCGTGTTCGCGGGCGGATGGTCCCTGTCGGTGAAGACCGCGCCGAAGCCGGCAAACGCCGCACCCGCCTTCTCGGGCGTGTAGTCGACGATGTAGGTTGTCAGCTTCACAACGTCCGCCGGCGTTGCCCCCGCCGCCTCGAGACGACGGGCGAGATTCCCGAACGCCTCGTGCGACTGCGCTTCGAGCCCTTCCGACTCGCCGGTCTGGCCAGAGATGTAGATCGTGCGCGTGCCGCTCGCCTCGACCGCAACCGCCTGGGTGAACCCCATGCGCTTCTCGGTTTCGATGAAGTCCCGTAAAAGCGCCATCAGAGCATCTCACTTGCGATGAGTTCGAGTGCTTCGGGCTGCTGCGTGCCGATCAGCATGTTGTGCACCTGGCCCGCCTCTCCGGCGGTCTTCCAGCGTGCGAGTCGCTCGCGGATTCGATCGGCCGGCCCGACGAGGTGGCAGGCATCGATCAGTTCGGCGGGTACCGCCGCCATCGCCTCATCACGTCGGCCGGAGAGAAAGTGATCCTGGATCTCAACGGCGGCGTCCTCGAAACCGAGCGCCTTCGCGTAGTTGTTGTAGAAGTTCTTCTCACGCGCGCCCATGCCTCCGATGTAGAGGGCCATGTTGCCCCGCAGCGGCATCATGCACTGCTCGACGTCGTCACCAATGACGACAGTGACGAACGGCGACACCTCGAACTGGGACGCATGTTTGTTGCCGTTGGCCGCAAGCCCCTTGTTGATCGGCTCGTCGAATACGGAATGTTTCTCCGGGTCCATCCAGATCGGAAAGAAGCCGTCCGCAACTTCGGCCGCAGTTTGCACGCCCTTCGGCGTGATACTGGCGGCAAAAATCCGGATGTCGTGTTCGTTGTGCAGGATGCTCTTCAGCGGCTTGCCAAGACCCGTCGATCCGGGGCCCGTGAACGGAATCTGGTACTGGTCCCCTTCGAAGACAAGTTTCTCTTCCCGCGCGAAAATCTTACGCATGATCTCGATGTACTCGCGCAGCCGGGTCATCGGTTTGCCGTAGGGCACGCCGTGCCAGCCTTCGACCACCTGCGGTCCCGAGGCGCCAAGTCCCACGATGAAGCGGCCATTCGACAGTTCCGCGAGACTCATCGCCGTCATTGCGGCCATCGCGGGCGTCCGTGCAGGCATCTGCATGATGGCCGTGCCGACATTGATCTTTTCCGTCTGCGCCAAAATCCAGGTTGCGGGGGTGATGGCGTCGGAGCCCCAGGCTTCCGCCGTCCAGACCGAGTCGTAACCAAGGTTCTCCGCATGACGGATGGCATCGATGTTGATGCCGGTCGTGCGGCCAATATTGCCGCCGAGAATGCCGAGTTTCATGTGTCCTCCCAGGAGTGCGGGCACTGCCCCACTGTCGATGTCTGACTGTCGTATGTTGCGTCGGCCGCCATCCTATCTGAATCAGCTGCGGGAAGGTGGACGGAACCCTCCCCGCCCGCACCGCCGCAGCAGCTGCGGGAAGGCGGACATCCGGAACCCTCCGCGCCCGCACCGCCGCAGGGTATGCTGGTCCGCCGTCAGACCCGTCCTCCTCTCACCTGCGCAGGCAGCATGACCCCCTTTCACGAGCGCCATCGATTCGCCCGAGTCGTACTCTGCGGTGGTGACGGCGGAATCGTCGGCATGACCAGGCGCTACCTGCTGGACCAGCCCTGGTTCCAGGAAGTGACTGACCTGATTGACCAGGTCCGCGCGGAGCACGACATCGGGGTTCAGGTCGTCAGGCTCCTGACCGTTGCCGACGAAGACCAGCCCGTTATGCGCGTCGACTACCTTGCACAGTTCGAGGGCGAAACGCCGAATGGACTCGAACCCTCGCCTCACGCGCTCGAACCACATCCGCTCCGGTCGGACTATGCCGAGATCGGCGGACCCAGACGCCTCCTGGACTGGGCCGAGGGTGAACTCGATCGCATCGGACACAAGGTCGTGCGACGGACCCAGCAACGCACCTGGAATCTCTCCTCGATCTGGCGCCTCGACACTGGGTCCGCAACGTTCTGGGTGAAGGCGGTGCCAACATTTTTTGCTCACGAGTCACGTGTACTGACGCTCTTCGCCGATCACGGCGAACCGGGCATGCCCCGGTTGGTGGCCAGCCGCGGCGGTGACATGCTGCTCGAACACATTCCGGGGGAAGACGCCTATGGCGCAGACCGGGCGCAGATGGAGCACATGGTCCGGCAACTGGTCGATCTGCAATGGCGTTGGGCGCCGCGCCTCGATGCGCTCAGGGCGGCCGGAGTCCCCGACCGCGGCAGCGACGTGCTCGCAGCAACGATCCCCGCAGTGATCCGCCGACATGCACACACGATGTCCGGGTCGCGGCGCGCGGGGTTGTTCCAATTTGTCGAACGACTGCCCGAACGCCTTGCGCGCCTCGACGACTGCGATTTACCGGTATCCCTGGTTCACGGCGACTACCATCCCGGCAACTGGCGCGGCACGGGGCTCGAGCTTGTCATGCTCGACTGGGGAGACTGTGTGATCGGCCATCCGCTGCTCGACTTCCCCGGTTTGCTCGACCGTGCCGGACCGCATGCGGCGGCGGTACGGGAAGCATGGCTGAACGCCTGGCGTGAGAAGGCCCCCATGCCGATGTCGAGCAGGCAGCGGAACTGGCGATGCGCCTCGCGGACGCGCGGATGGCGGTCGTCTTTCAGACGTTCCTCGACCAGATTGAGCCGTCCGAGCACATCTACCACGAGACCGACCCCGGGGACTTCCTGACTCGGGTCGCCGAGGCGGAGCTTGCAGCCGGTGATGGCGCGTGACGGCCTGCAGGCAGGCATGTTGTTCATCCTGCTCGTTTGGATTCCGCGGGAAGACTACGAGTCAGCACCCAGAAAGCGATTCATTGAACCGCGCCCGCATGCGGCATGCCTTTCGGCGTCCCTTCACCCCATCGTGAGCGTGTTGCTGACGGAGATCATCGTCACGACAGCTGCATTCACAAACGCTCCCACATACGGATTACCGGTCGCCCGATAGAGCTTGCGGGAAATGATTCCCGCAACCAGCAGGAAGACGATGATCGGGAACAGCCAGATGCTCGTGATACCCGGAAACCAAGGCAGCGTATGGCCGGTGCTGAAGAACGTCCAGTACTGTGCGATGACGAGCACCAGAGGCCCGAACGCGTTTGCTCCCGCCAGCAGAGCAGTGTTGTACGACTCCCGCCCGAACGTCAGGTACCGGCTGAAGCTGTTCAGCGCGAGCGAGTTCGCGACGAAGTAAACCAGGAACAGCGGCAGGTAGAGCACTGCAATCGCGATCTTGTCAGGCGTGAAGGCCTTGATGGCGACAACCCAGACGCGGAAGTCTGTCTTGAAGAAATAGTCCGCTGCGAACACGAGCGCAAAGGCGGCCGGCACCACGACGAGTGCAAGCTGCCCTGACGCCGCAAGCGTCTCAATCGGCGCGCGGACCCCGTGCGCCGAAAGGTCCATTCCGTTGCGCCGACCCGAGGCGTAGTACACGCCCCCACCCAGAGCAGCGTGACAACGCCATTGACGGCGGCCCACAGACCAATGAAGAAGGGGGGCGCCTGGGGCAGCCACTCCGGCTGCAGCGCCGCGGCCACCGGGAAGAGCGCGATGTAGCTGACGCCCGAAACGACGGCGAGCAACGCCAGTCCACACCAGAACCAGATGCGCTCGTCGTCGAGTGCTGTTCGCGCCGGCCGACCGACCCTGGCCACCGGTGCAAAGAGCGGCTGGGCGAGGAGCCAGCGGCTGAAGGTGACGAGGAAAATCGTGAACCCGATGAGGCCAAGCGCGGTGAATGCGGTACGCACCTGCCAGACCTGCGACGTTGGGTCGATCGGATCGGGAGCGCCGAATGCGCGCTCGAAGAACGCAACCTGATCACGCACGGCGTCAGCGGAAAAATGGGTCCACGGGTGAATCTGATCAAGGTTGTAGATCACCCGGAACGCCTGCTCCCCGTCGACCACCTGCTCCTAGAGCCTGCGGCCTTCCCGCCTTGTGGACAATGTTTCCGGGTCCACACCAAAGTGCAGGAACGACTGTGCATTGGGAGTCGTGAGGTACTCCCGCGGTGGGGTCAGCACCGCCCCGTCCGGGCCCCTGCTGCGGAAGAAGAACTCGTCGTACTCCGCCTGAATCACGCCGACGTCGCGACCGCCGTAAACGTTCGCGTGCTCACGGGTCTCTGCGTCGGTGTAGACCGGGTCCCGGTCGACCAACAGTACAGCGGCAATGAGTCTGTCTTCGGCGAGGTTGTCCTCCGCGACGGAGAGGTTTGCCGCCATGGCTCCGTTCGAATGCCCGCTCACCCCGATCTGATCGCGGTTCACATAAGGCAGCGCAGCCAGAAGTTCCACCGCGTCATACATGCCGATCCCGCGTTTCATCAGTTCCGCGCGAGGCAGCGCCTCCGAGTTGCCGTGCCCGTACATGTCGATCGAAAGGGTCACGTAACCGCGCCGCGAGAGTTCGACGAAATTCAGATCCTGCATCTCGCGGTTGTTGAACCAGCCGTGGCTGACCACGATTGCGGGGGCCGGACTCTCGGCGGTGGCAGACACCGGACGGAACAGCAACGCGCTCATCATGTGCACGGAGGGCGTCTCCCAGCGCAGGTCACTGACCGCGACCTCGCCGCCGCCTGTCTGTATCCAGGCGGCGCCGGCGGCCGAAATGAGACAGAGCAGGAGGGCGTGCCATACACGGACTGACGATTGGGTCGCAGATCGTCCGGGCGCCACTGAATCGATGATCTCAAAGCGCTTCCCGCGAGGTCACGTTCTACCCGAATGCGGCCTTCAGCGACCGCGCTTCAATCCCCTGTCGACCATGTCCCCGACTTCGTCCAGCGAGCGGATCTCGCCCGCTCGCCGCTGCAACCCGGGCAGATCCACCAACTAGCGGCGCATGTCCAGCCAGAACCGCATTGTGCGCGTGACGAGTTCCGGCTTCTGATGGTGCGCCCAGTGCCCGACGCCCGGAATGGTCACAAGTGTGTAGTCCTGCTCCAGGTGTTCCCAGGTCTTGTTGAGCCCGTAGTGGTGAAGCGCCGTGTCTTCGAGACCGTGGAACTGCAGCACCGGGGACTGCACCTTCGGGAACGACGGTGTCCCCACGTTGCCGTCGATGCCGCCGGGATAATTCGCCTTGTAGTAGTTCATCATGCCTTCGAAGTTCGACTTCCCGAAGGCAGCTTCGTACTTCGCGCCCTTCGCGGCGTCACCCATCGCGAGAAACTGCGCGAGGCCCGCGGCGGACAGCGCCTTGTGGGAGTCCGGCTTCTGGAAATCCCGGGCGTACTGGGAATTCTTCTGCTGATCTTCATTATTCGCGAGTTCCCGCGACATCCCCGCGGGGTGCGGCAGATTCACGATGATGAGCTTCTCGGTCATCTGCGGCATGAACATCGCAAAGCTCCACGCGATCATGCCGCCCCAGTCGTGCCCGACGATGATCGCCTTCTCCCGACCTTCGTTGGCGATGACGGCCGCGACGTCGCCAACGAGCAGCGACATGTCGTAGTTCTCTAAGCCGCTTGGCTGATCAGAGAGGTTGTAGCCGCGGGTATCGAGCGCGGCGACCTGGTAACCGTCTGCGAGGCCCTCCATCTGGTGAATCCAGGAGTACCAGAAGTCCGGAAAACCGTGCACGAAGACCACGAGTGGACCTTCACCCGCGGTCTTGTAGTGGATTTTCACACCACTGCTGTCCGCATAGCGCGACTCGAGCGACGCTTCGAAATTCGACTCAACCATGGCTTTGGACCCTGTGCTGTCAGTGGTGGTGGCGCAACCGGTCAGAATCAGAGCGGCAACAAGAACAGTGAAAAATCGACGCATCCAAACGTCCTCCTGCGGACACCATAAGGTGCCGCAGGAGGTCGCTCAAGCAGTGTCGCTCAGGAGGTCATGGTGCCTACTGACGCCACATACGGTTGACGGCCGCGATGATCGACCTGAAGGCCGCGGTCGTGGTGTTCTGGCTGATGCCGACACCGTAGTACCGATTGGTCTTCTCATCCGTGATCGCAAGGATGCAGATGGCTTGCGCCTCCTTACCTTCGTTCAGCGCGTACTCCTGATACTCGGAGACGTTCAGCGGCTCGTTCAACGCCTGGGCCAGGCCGTCGACGAACGCATCGATTGGTCCCGAGCCCGAACCGTTGACGTCAAGCTCATTGTCGCCAACGCGAATCCGCGCCTTGCACGTCTCCGCCCCGTCGCCAACGGAGGTCATCTCGTAGTCGATCAGCTGGTACTGCCCGTCGACCTCGATGAACTCTTCGTTGAATGCGTTCCAGATCGTCTCCGGCGACAGTTCGCCGCCGTCATTCTCCGTCAACTGCTGGATGATCGGGCTGAACTCGAGCAGCAGCTGCCGCGGCAGCGTGATGCCGTAGAAGTTCTCGAGAATGAACGCGACGCCGCCTTTGCCGGACTGGCTGTTGACCCGCACGGTTTCACGGTACGAGCCGCCGACGTCCGCCGGGTCGATCGGCAGGTAGGGCACTTCCCACTGCGCGCCGTCGGCCGTGTCGACCTGGTTCATGCCTTTACGGATCGCATCCTGGTGCGAACCCGAGAACGCGGTAAACACGAGCTCGCCCGCGTAGGGCTGGCGGATGTGAATGGGGATCTTCGTGCATTCTTCCGAGACCGCGACGATCTTCGGCATGTCCGAAAGATACAGCTCCGGGTCGACCCCCTGCGAGAAGAGGTTCATTGCCATCGTGATGACATCGCAGTTGCCGGTGCGCTCACCGTTGCCGAACAACGTGCCCTCGATCCGATCCGCGCCCGCCATGAGCCCAAGCTCCGACGCGGCGATTCCGGTGCCCCGGTCATTGTGCGTGTGCAGACTGATGAGGCAGGACTCCCGATTCGGCAAATGGCGGATGAACCATTCCAGCTGATCGGCATAGATGTTCGGGGTCGCCATCTCCACCGTCGCGGGGAGATTGAGGATCATCTTCTTCTCGGGCGTCGGCCCCCAGACTTCGGACACCGCGGCACAGATCTCAACCGCGAAGTCCATCTCCGTTGCCGTGTAGCTCTCGGGCGAGTATTCGAGGGTGACGTCGGTGCCGTCCGCTTCGAGCTCTGACGTGTAGCGCTTCACGATTTCAGTCGCGTCCGTCGCGAGCTTGATGATCTCGGGACGCTCCATCCTGAAGACGACCTTGCGCTGCAGCGTCGACGTCGAGTTATAGAGGTGAAAGATGACCTTCTTCGCGCCTTTGAGCGCCTCGCAGCTACGCGCGATGAGTTCTTCACGCGCCTGGCACAGAATCTGAATTGTGACGTCGTCCGGGATCATCCCTTCTTCGATGATCAGCCTGACGAAATCGAAATCGGTCTGCGACGCCGCCGGGAACCCGACCTCGATCTCCTTGAAGCCGATCTCGAGAAGCAGCCTGTACATCTTGAGCTTCTCGTTCGGCGTCATCGGCTCGATGAGCGCCTGGTTCCCATCGCGCAGGTCGACGCTGCACCAGCGGGGCGCTTTGGTGATGACCTGATCCGGCCAGGTGCGGTCCTTCAGCGCGACCGGCTTGAAGGGTTTGTACTTGTGGAACGGCATACGCTGTTGCGCATCCGTGTTCGATACGGAAGAGTCTTCTGCGTTCATGACTGGTAGTAATCTCTCATTCGACTATTGGGCTATTTGCCTTCCTGCCGCGTCGGGAACCGCGCACGACAGGCGAGAAACGCCAAGTAGGATTTAGACGGCCGCCTACAACGGCAGTCGTAGCAGAAGCAGACCATGGGCGGTGCGCGACAGGCGCAGAACGACGCCGGCAGGGCGAAGACCCTCCGGCTGACGCTGTGTTGCCTGTGTTGCCATTGCCATCTGCAAGTCGAACTGAATAGGAAGCGCGCTAACTATAGCGCCTGGGTGAAGCAGTTCCAATACCGGCCCCGCGCTGACGCGCCGCCCGCTTCGGCACGATGGGGAACGACCTGCAATTCCTCGCGGACGCGGCGGCGAGCCTGCCCACCCAATCCATCCTGATTGGCCACAGCACGGGTGTCGCGCTGATTCAGTGGTACCTGACGGAGTGGGCCGACAACCTCAGAGATGGTCAGCCGGACGCAGGGTCGACTTGTACCGCTTGTAGTTCGCTACGTAGATTTCGGCGCGTTCCTTCATCCAGGCAATCCGCTCGTCATCCACTTCACGGAGGACCTTGCCGGGTGAACCCACCACCAGCGAGTTGTCGGGGATCTCCTTGCCTTCGAGAATGACCGCACCGGCCGCGATCAGGCAGTTACTGCCCACCTTCGCGCCATCCATGATGATGACCTGCATGCCGATCAGCGTGTTGTCGCCAATCCGGCAGCCGTGCAGCATTGCCTGATGGCCGACGGTGACACCTTTTCCGAGGACCACCTGATCGCCCGGATCGGTATGAATGACCGCACCGTCCTGAACGTTTGAGCCTTCACCGATGGTGATCAGGTCGTTGTCGCCGCGGATGACGGCGTTGAACCAGACGCTCACATCATTGTGGAGCACCACCGAACCAAGGACGGTCGCATTGTCGGCCACGAAGTAGTCACCTTTGACTTCGACGTGGCGGTCTTCGAGGGAATAGATCACAGCGTGCTCCTTCAGGGCGACGGCGCGCGAGCCTAGCAATCGGGCAGCTGGCTTGGCAAACGAATCCGGCCCGCTCACGTTGCCCCGGGTCCCTTCCGGGCGGGCGATCACGTAACGACTTCTTCAACGGCGCTCAGCGGTCGCTTGACCACCATCCGGGTGCATCCCACACGGACCATCAGGCTACAGGACGCTAATGCCTGACGGGGTACCAGAACGCGGCATCCTCAGGATGGAGATCGAGCGTCGGTTCAACGCGCGGATCGTCGTCGAGCGACCCGAGCGCAAGGCCAAACCCGTCTTTGCCGTCCCGCTTCCAGTGCAACGACGCGCCGCAGCGCGAGCAGAACGTCCGCGTGACGCCAGGGGAAGACACGTAGCCGCGCACTGAAGATGCCCCGGCAACAAAACGAAACCGGTCGCCACGCACGTACGCGTATGCGCCAAACGCGGAGCCACTTTGCTTCCGGCAGAGACTGCAGAAGCACCGGCTTGCCCGCTCAGGTGGTCCGGTGAGTTCGAACCGCACTTCGCCGCACAGGCAGCTGCCCCGAAACCGTTCAGACAACTTTGCCCGCCTCGTCCCAGAACGTTGCGTTCCGCAGGCGGGACTCGAGGTCGCGCCACAGGTCCGGACACACGGTTGCGATGCACTCGACTTTGGCCAGCACCTGCGCACGGCTGATGCCGTGCTCGACCCAGCTGCCCCCCTGCTGCTCGAGATTCTGCAGGACGGGCATGATCCGGTCGGCCGCTTTGGCAAACTGCGCTTCGGGTGTCTCGCCCGCCTCGAACGTCTCCCAGAGACGCTTCAGCTCCTGGCCCTGCGTGTCCGGCAACATGCCGAACAACCGCTCCGCCGCCGCGCGTTCGACGGCCTCGTTCGCCTCGCGCGCCGCCTCGTCGAAGATGATCACGTCGCCGGCGTCAACCTCGACGATGTCGTGGATCAGCAGCATCCGCAGGACAGTCGGCACGTCGATTGCGACCGGCGTTCCTTCGGCGAACAGCATCGCGGCGAGCGTCGTATGCCAACTGTGCTCTGCAGCGTTCTCGTTCCGGGTCAGGCCAACGGGCGTGTTCTTGCGGAGCACCGCCTTGAGTTGCTCAACTTCGAGCAGAAAGCTCGTGCGCCGGTGGACGCTATCGTTCATTCAGACTCTCCACGGTAGTCATCGAACCGTTCCTGAAACGTGATTCCGAGAAACGCCTCCGCCTCGGCCACCTTGTACCGCGCACGGGCGGCTGAGTCACCAATCACGTGGTGCAGGTGAAATCCCGGTCTGGCGTCAACCGATACGGCGGCGACCAGCGCCGCGGTCGCGTCCGCGACGTCCACCCAACCGCCACGGCAATAGCTGAGCTCCGCGAGGCCGCGACCCTCGAAGTCGGCCGCCGCCCCGGGGTCAACCACGTGCCCCAGCCTGAGGCAGAGCACCGTCAGACCGTCTGCCACACCGTGCTGTGCGACGTCTTCGGCAAGGCTCTCCTGCAGACGCTTCGATACGTCGTAGACCCGATCGTCGTCGGTTCCCGTCGCGAGCGGCGTGTCGCCGAGGCCCGCGCGCGACTGATCCAGATGGACCGGCGCCGATGACGTCAGCACGATTCGCCTGATCCCCGACCGACTCGCTGCACTGAGCACGCGCCACGCACCCAACACGTTGGAGCGAAAGGTCTCTTCCTCCGTCGCATCGCCCGGCACCGACGCGAGATGGATGAGTGCGTCGTGCCCTTCGAACCAGGCACCAACCGCGCTGTCGAGCATGTCACCCCGCAGACCTTCAGAGTCCTGTCGTACCCGATCCATCGCGGTGTATTCGATTCCCGTCCCTGCCAAAACGGGACAGAGCCGCGAACCAATATTCCCCGCAGCACCGGTGACGAACACGCGCATCAGCGAGGCGCCGCGCGCAGTTCTGCCACAAGCCGGACGGGGTCCGAGAAACTTGCCAGGACCACGCCGTCTGCATGCGGCAGGTAAAGCACCTGTGACCGATCCGTCACGGCGAGCAACGCCCTGTCGCCGCTGGCCAGCCGAAACCAGCCCAGCAGGAAGCCGGGCAACCCCACGCCGTTTGTCCTCAAACCCGGATGCAGATCCGGCTCGTCCGCCAGGTCCACCACCCTGACCCCGTCCGTGAGCAGTGAACTTCGGGGAATCGTGCGCCCGTAAAACGGTGCCCGAAGCTCAACGGAGTCGGCATCCACGGCAACGGCAACCCGGCTCATCGACCAGCCAAGCCAGGCGAAGCCCAGTGCCAGGGACGTCAGGAACAGTGCGACTCCGAGCAGCGTCAGGTACGCCGCAGGGGCCGGAGACGGGACCGGATAGACCATGGTTTCCATAGAGTTAACCGCCAGAGACGCTGCCCGGGATCATAAGGGGTGCCGCGCATTCACCAAACCGGAGATGCTCAGGACCCGCCTGCCGCCTCCAGCAGCGCGGCGACGGTCTTCTTCTTCCGTCGCCGGGCAAACCCGAGCGGCGTCTCGCCGTCCCGGGACCGAATCGCGAAATCGACGTCTCCGGCAAGCAGCAGTTCGACGTACTTCACACCTTTCGCAACCGCCTCGTGAAGCGGCGTCTTGCCGGCGTGGTCCTGCAGCGTGAGGTCGGCGCCGCGCGCCACCAGAACCTCCACCAGGTCAAGCTGACCGTTGACGATCGCCCGATGCAGAACGGTGCCGCTGAAGTGACCCGCCTGTGCGTCGACTGACGCACAGGCATCCAGCAGTGCTGTTGCGAGCAACGCACGCGGCTTTGCGCCAGCCAGTTCAGGCACCAACGCAAGCGGGGTATGCCCGTTGTGATCTTTCGGGTCGGGCTCGCAGAATTCGAGCAGGCCTGTGACCGCGGGGAGATTGCAGGCGCGCACGGCAGCGTGCAGGGGCGCCATACGCCATCGCCCTCCGGCCTGAACCAGCTGACCGGTCCAGTCC
The DNA here is from genome assembly GCA_002728675.1 of Gammaproteobacteria bacterium. Taxonomy (GTDB): domain Bacteria; phylum Pseudomonadota; class Gammaproteobacteria; order Pseudomonadales; family Azotimanducaceae. The sequence continues at coordinate 2,414 of PBVL01000033.1, read as the reverse complement.
CGCTTCACTGCCGCGAGGTCACCGAGGGCGGCGTGATGCAGGATCGATGGTGCAGCCCCCCGGCTCGATCAGATATCGCGCAATACCCTCGTGCCCGCCGTACGCAGCCGCGTCGAGCATGCTGTGCCCGCCGTGATTGCAGTGCCCGGGATCGGCGCCGAGTTCGACGAGCTGCCGGACGATGTCGAGCCGCCCCGTCCCGATCGCGACCCCGAGCGGTACGTTGCGGTGCGCGTTGGCGGCGTTGACGATGCCCGGGCCTGACTCGGAGATGCGCGCAATTGCGGCCGTATCTCCCGCCCCGACAGCCTCGCTGAAGCGCTTGAGGACTTCGCGCCGGGTCATTGCGGAACGAACAGGTGGCTCGCATGCGGGAAGGCCCCGGCGGCACCGGCGCGCGTGGTCCAGGCAAACGAGGCGTGCTCGTCGCTCACCTGCACGGGGTCCGGCAGGCTCGCGCGGACGTCGTACAGCACGGTGACCAGGCGAACCCCGCCGCCCGGCAACATCGAGGTGTCGACGCCCTGTTCCAGGGCACGCGGCCCAAGATCGTGGGCCATGCGCACCGCGCCCAGTTGCCGGCCAACCGTGACGTCCCGGATGCCGGGCAATTCCTCATGCAACTCGCGTGTCAGGGTTTCTTCGAAACCCCGCTCGCCCTCGTCCAAGCGCCCGCCCGGCAGATCCCAGGCACCATTGTGCATCTTCATCAACAGGACCCGATCGTCCTTCGGATGCCGGATGACGCCCTTCATCCCGACGTGGAAGTACTTGATCACGCGACGTCCGGACAGGACCGCCAGGCGTGCACCCGCTCAGTCGATGCGGGGAGCCTCCCCAAAAGCGCAGCACCACGCGCCCGCCCTGGAACGAGTTCGCCGCCGAAGTTCAGACATTGACCACCCATGACCCCGGCGCAACTTGCGCAGAACGAACACTCGAACGCGCAGATGCTGGCGCCTGCCTGATCCGGCGGGTCCACATCACGGCATTTACAGTTCGGTTTCAGCAAGAGGACGGGCCGCTCCCTGAGCGCAGCATGCGTTCCCGTATAATGGCCAGCAAAACGGCGTGGGACAATCATGAAATTCTGCAGCGAATGCGGCCATGGCCTCACCGTCCGCGTGCCGGACGGTGACAACCGCGAACGCTCCATCTGCGATCGTTGCGCCACGATCCATTACCTCAACCCGAAAATCGTGACCGGTTGTCTGCCGGTGTTCGAGGACCGCGTGCTGCTCTGCCGACGTGCCATCGAACCGCGTTCCGGGCTCTGGACGCTGCCCGCGGGATTCATGGAAAACGGCGAGTCGGCCGAAGAAGGTGCGCGGCGGGAGACGATGGAAGAAGCCTGCGCCCACGTCGAGATCGACAATCTCTACACGCTGTTCAGCCTGCCGCATATCTCGCAGGTCTACATGTTCTTTCTCGCGCGACTGCCCGAGCCGGTTTTCCAGGCAGGCGAAGAGTCGCTTGCGGTCGAACTGTTCCGTGAAGATCAGATTCCCTGGGAGCAGCTTGCGTTTCCGGTTGTCACCGACACGCTTCGACATTTCTTCAACGATCGCGAGCGCGAGGTGTTCCCGATGCGATCGAGCACGATCGAGTTCGGGCGGCGGCTCGGGAGTTAGCTCCAGACGGGTCCGGTTTCCCGGCGACCGCCAGACACCCCCGCCAGCGCCAACGCAGCCCAAACGGCGCCGGATTCGTCCCTTGGGGATCAGCCGGATCCCAAATCGTTCCTTGACCTCATTTCGCTTTGTGCGTACCGTCCGGGCCAAGTGCGAACGAAGCCATTTGCCCTCCAGACGTCGCCCTGGCGTTGCCGAAGTTCAATCGAGTTTTCTTCACGCTACCAACTGAGCCGCCTCATACGCGGCTGAATACATCCAATTCGAGTTAATAACAATGTCAGAAACAGTCACCGGTACTGTGAAGTGGTTCAACGACGCAAAAGGCTATGGGTTCATTGAGCAGGAGTCCGGTCCGGACGTCTTTGCGCACTTCAACTCTATCGTCGGTTCGGGATTCAGGTCCCTCGCCGAAGGTCAAAAGGTCGAGTTCATCATCACACAGGGGAAAAAGGGCCCTCAGGCAGAGCAGATCAAGCCTCTGTAATGCCTGCCTCCGGTGTGCTCCGAACTGGTAGCACACCGGAACCCTGGTCAACCATCGATATCCCTGCGTTGTCTCGGGAGTGGTCCCTACGCCCTGCGCTCCGGGAGCCGCCGCACCGGTGACACGCGCTGGTCCAGGCTGACGGACCGACGCAATCCGCAGTATCCTCAACGCTCGCCTCCGAGGATGGCTGCCCATGTCACGCAACGCCAAAGAAGTTCGTCCGCAGGACGAGCAACTCGCAAACAATCCCCTGTACCTCGCACGCCGCGAGCGCGCCGAGCAGGACAAGCCTC
>PBVL01000032.1 GCA_002728675.1 Gammaproteobacteria bacterium | reverse complement strand
ACCGTCCATGCGGATGATTGACAGGCCCCAGCGTTTCTCTGAGAGCAGCAGCGTACCGTCGGGGAGCGGGGCGATTGAGTAGGTCAGTGGGTCGAGGTCTTCCGCGACGGTCTCGAGCCGAAACTGGTGCAGCTCGGTCTCCATGACCTGGGTCGGCACCTTGATGAAGTCGTCAGCGATCAGGCTGCCCAGGCCAGGTCCTGCCGTCGCTCCGCGATGAGCAGTGCCACGCTCGAGATTTGTCCTTCGTCGAGAATGTCCTGCCAGGCGGGCATTCCGCGATCCGGGATCCCCTGGGTGATGGCGACGCGCAGTTTGTCGACCGAGTCGCCGGTCCGGAGCGGACGCCCGACCAGCGCCGGACCCTGTGCCGCGCCCTCCATGTGATTCCCGTGACAGACCGCGCACCGCTCCTGATAGAGTTCCATGAAGGGGTCTCCCGGCTCCGGAAGGTAGCGATGGCCCACGATGGGGATCGCAAGCATGACGACAATGATACTGATGAGCTGGAGCCAGCGTCGCTGTTTTTCGCCGGAGCGTTTTTCGGTAGCAGGTTTCCCGGTCACAGCGGCACCTACCCGTGTCTCGCGCGATCGAACGTGAGCGGGGCCGACAGGAAGACGAGCAGCGTCAGCGTACACACCGCGGCGCGAAAGCCGAGAAAGGCCGGGGGCGTGTCCTATCGCAGGAGCCCGCCAATGTCGAGCGTGAACAGGTAGGCGAGGGCATACAGTCCCCAGATGCCGACAACTGCCGTGAGTTGTCCAAGGCTCAGTACCTCGTCCCGCAGCAGCAGGAGGCTGAACCAGATCGTCACACCCGCGACCAGCGCAAGAATCATCCAGAGGTGGGCGAGCCCGAACTCCACCGAGATAAGCTCCATCGCAATCATCAGGGTGAGGATGCCGGCGTAGACGAGAAGTGCGAGCAGGCCGTAGGTCAACCCGTCGCCATGGACCGCGTATGCGGTCTGCATGACGGCCAGCACGACGACCATCGTCGCAAACTGCATGAAGAGGACGAACAGCTCAGCTGTGATCTCGATGGCGGCGGTGTTTCGGAAATAATTCCGTGCCGCTGACTGAAGTGGCTCCATGAATTCGACGTGATGCTCGGCGAGCGGAGCGGCAAACCAGAAACTTGCGAACAGGACGCCAACGCCGAGCGAAATGCTCACGATCGAAACCGACGCTTTCGTGAATGTCAGCCAGGCGGTTGTCAGCGGTCGCGTGGCGTCGAACAGGCTGAGCGCGGCGGTCCCCTCCTTGATGCGCACACGGAAGGTAGGTGTGCCTTTGGCAAGTGGAATCAGGAGGACGTCGTAGGTGACGACGAACCCCAGGTTTATCGAATCGAGCAGGGCGGTGATGAACCACATGAGCGGAATGGCGAACGCCGCAAGCGTACTCCAGACGACGGTTGGCAAACCGCGCCCCTGGAGCTCACCCCAGAGTTCCGCTCGCGCCGAGGATGACGTAGGGCAGCGCGTCTCGAAGAGCGACATGACCCAGTCAGTCTGGTCGTCCTTCATCTCGCCCGCGAAGAGCGGCTCGCCCTGTCGCTGCCTGGACACACCGTAGATGCAGAAGCCGGTGGAGTCCACGCTCAGGATGATGATCATGAGCCAGTCGGTCAGATCGAACCGGAAGTTCCACCAGGCCGCGTCGTCGCCAAACCTGACGACGTCGAAGTGCAGCCCGTAGTAGAGGATCATGCTCGCGCTGAAGTAGGCGACTACAAACCCGCCGAGGCGCACGGCACCCGAGCGGGTCGTCCATCACGCACTCGTCACGGCAAGCAGCCCGACCGGCAGTATCAGCAGCGTTCCCACAAGCCGAGATCCGGAATCTCCCAGTACAGGTGACCCGCGTAGACCGGCACGAACCAGAGCGCCATGGTAGCGCCGGCGCGCATGAAGAGTGGAACTGAAACGAAGAGCCACGTTGGCGCGGGGCTCGTGAATGCCAGCGCGAACGGGAAGCCGGGTTTTCCCTCGCGGCTGATCCCCATCGTCAGGCCGCTGATCACCTACGCCATGCCGACAAACATGATTGCGGCTTTCAGTCCGGTGAACTCCGAGTCGGAGGAAGCCGGGTCGTTCAGGGCCAATGCCGAGAAAAGGGCCACAAATGCCAGGGAAAGGGCGATGCGCGTCAGCAGGCCCCAGCGCAGGAGCATCCACGACTCCCATGCGAGCGCACCGGCGATGCGCAGGTACCCCGTCACTCAGCTGCCTCCCGGGCCGAGTCCTCCAAAGCGCTGCGTCCGACCCGCGCAATGAACNCTTCCATGAGGGTGGCCTGCCGGCTTTGCTCGACTGTCCCGCCTGCGCCNGCCACCGCGGTCTCGAATGCCGCATNCGTCGATTCGTGCAATGCGGTCCAGCGACCCNGTGCGTCCTGTTNCGCGGAGATNACGCCGGGGAGTTCGCTGACCGANCGAGCCGACGNGTCCAGGCTGACCACTGCCNTGTGATGTTGTGCCTGCAGTTCCGTGAGGCGCGCGNCCAGATGNACCGTCCCGGCATTGATCATCGTAACGTGATCCGACATGCGCTCGACTTCGTCCAGGAGGTGTGAGGAGAAAATGACGGTCCGGCCGTCTTCGCTCACTGCCCTCAGGACAGCGTTCAGAATGTCCTCCCGCACAACCGCGTCGAGGCCGGATGACGGCTCATCGAGGATGAGCAGCTGCGGGCGATGGGCAACCGCGGCGATCAGGCCCGCCTGCGCGCGCATGCCCTTCGACAGGTCCTTGATCCGGTTGTTCGGGTCGAGGCCGAACGTGTCGATCAACTCCTGCGCGTAGGTTCCGTCCCAGGTTGGGTAGTGCGCCTCGGTGAAGGTGAGCAACTGCGCGATGGTCATCCAGTCCGGCAAGTCACGCTCTTCGGAGAGGTAACCCACCTCTTGCAGCACTTCGACGGGATGACGCGCGGGGTCTTTGCCAAAGATGCGCACGGAACCGGACCTGGCCCGCAGCAGTCCGAGTAGGTGTTTGATGAGGGTCGTTTTGCCGGCGCCGTTGACGCCGACGAGCCCATAGATGAGCCCTTTGCTGGCCCGATAGGACACGTTTGCGAGTGCCTGCTTCGTGCCGAACCAGCGTGAGAGTGCTTCTACCTCGACGATGTCGGTCAACGCTTCCCTCCTGGTACGGGATATTTCAGATGGACATCCCGGGATGCTCGATGTGGTCGTCGGATTCGCGCTGCCCGGTCGGGAGCGCGGGCGTTGGTCTCACCGGCTCTGTTACCCCACCGATTGCCATGAGCCGACGTTCCCGAGCAGCGTTGCTGCTCTTGCTGCATGCCCGGCACCTGGAGAGGCCCGCCCTGGCAACGCCTCGACCCGGGGCCGTACTGACGGGCAATGACGTCATCATAGGCAGTGTGCTCGAGAGTGGCCTGCCCGGCCACCGCGCTCGAGGTTTCTGATTCATGTCGGTGGTTGTCAGATCGCGAAGGTTGCGGGACTATCCCCCCGGCGACTCAAAAAAGGGGAGAAGCGCGTGCCTGGTATTCGTACGGACTATGACGCGATCGTCATTGGAGCTGGGTTTTCAGGGCTCGGCATGTTGTGGCGACTTCGCGAGGAACTTGGGCTGAACGTGCGCGTCTTCGAGCGCGGCGACGATGTCGGTGGGACCTGGTACTGGAATCGCTATCCGGGAGCACGCTGCGACTCGGAGAGCTACATCTACTGCTTCTCGTTCTCGGAGGACCTGCTGCAGGACTGGAACTGGAGCGGCAAGTACCCCGAGCAACCCGAAATTCTTCGGTACCTGCAGCACGTGGCCGATCGTTTCGATCTGCGCCGCGACATTCAGTTCGAAACGCGTGTGACCGCCGCCCACTGGGACGAAGAAACCTCCTGTTGGCGGGTGACCACGGACGATGGCGAGACGGCGACGGCGCAGCATCTGATCAGCGGCATCGGGTGTATCTCGACGGGCAACATTCCCGACATCCCCGGTCTCGAGAGCTTCAGGGGCGCCTGGCACCACACCGGCGCATGGCCGCATGAGGGTGTTGACTTCACGGGCAAACGCGTGGCTGTGATTGGCACGGGTTCGAGCGGGGTACAGTCGATTCCCGTGATCGCCGAGCAGGCTGAACACCTGACGGTCTTTCAGCGCACGGCGCAATACACAATTCCGGCGCGTCACGGCACCGTCGATCGCAAGTTTCTCGAAGAGCAGGTCAAGCCGAACTACGCGGAGATTCTCGAAAAGGCACGTTGGTCGGCGGGCGGTATCGACGTCGACTTCACCGAGCGACTGGCATCCGAGGTGACCGAGGAGGAGCGGCGGGCAATCTACGAGGCCGGCTGGGAAACGGGCGGTCACCGTTTCATCTTCGGCTCGTTCCGGGACATCACGACCGACCTCGACTCCAACTTCACCGCATCCGAGTTCATTCGGAACAAGATCCGCGCGACCGTGAAAGACCCGGCCATGGTTGAGAAGCTGCTGCCGCTGGATCACCCGCTCGGCTCCAAGCGCGCGCTCATCGACACCAACTACTTCGAAACCTACAACCGCGACAACGTTGCGCTCGTGGATCTCAAGAAGGATCCGATCGTCCGCATTACCGAGACCGGCATCGACACGGAAAGCGAGCAGTTCGACTTCGACATCATCGTCTTTGCGACGGGCTTCGACGCGATGACAGGTAGCTTCTTCCGCATGGATATCCGTGGAGAAGGCGGCTACGAGCTGAAGGACGCCTGGGCAGAAGGCCCCAAGACGTATCTCGGGCTGCAGGTCGACCGGTTCCCCAACTTCTTCATGATCACGGGGCCGGGCAGTCCGTCCGTCCTGTCCAACATGCCCGTGTCGATCGAGCAGCACATCGAGTGGATCGCCGATCTCATTGCGGACATGCGCGAACGCGGCGTGGACACGGTGCAGCCGGAAGCGAAAGCGCAGGCGGACTGGGTACAGCACGTGAATGACGTCGCGTCACAGACGCTCTACATGCAGGCGAACTCCTGGTATCTCGGTGCCAACATCCCTGGCAAGCCGCGTGTGTTCATGCCTTACGCGGGAGGGGTCGGACCGTACCGCCAGAAGTGCGTCGAGATCGCGGAGGCGGGATACACGGGTTTCGATTTCGGTGAATCGGCAGAAGAACGGCTCGCCGGAGGCGGCTGAGCCGGATCTGGCCCGGGCAAGTCCGGCACGGGGCCGCCCCGTTCGGTCTCTTTCGGGCTCTTGGGCAACTGACTGCCGACTGCTCTGTGGAGGAATCAGTCGGGAACGGAGACGCGCGGCCCCGGCCGGGGCTCAGGCGCGGAAGCCCGGCGGGTCGACGCGCGCTCAGCCCATGACCCGATCCCAGGGGCCCGTGATCGCGAAGGTGATGCCGGGCGTTTGGATGTTGGCGTACAACGTCTTGCCGTCGGCATCGAACGTTGCGCCCGCCCATTCCGCGTCGCGGTAGTCGGCCGCTGCGATGCCGAGCGTGTTGCCTCTGCCGAGAACGATGTTGTTCTCGGCGACCGTGACAGCGTCGCGACCCGGTGCAAGTGCCTGCATGCGTGATCCTCCGCCAGGACGGGCGGCACCGTCTTCGCAGGCGATGATCAGGCCTGAATCGCTCACCGTCACATTGTCGATGTGGTTGGACTCATCGATGCCCGGAGACGCGTAGATCAGCTGGAGCGTTGATTCGTGGAGGTCATAGGCCCAAAGACTGCCCCGTCCTGCCCGGCCGCCTGACGTGTCGGTGAAATAGACGACGCCGGCGCTGTAGTAGCAGCCTTCGAGTCTCCGAAAGGCTGCGCCCCCCTGTGCCTCGCCCTGCATGAACGGGCCGGAGCGGCCCGAACCGACGATCTCGAAGGCTGAACCCGGCGAGGCAACCAGCGCCTCGGGATCCTGGTCCGGATTGTCGATCGGAACCCAATCGGCATCAAAGGTTGCGCCGGCCCCGACAGACGTCAGATCGGTCACTCGGCTGCCGTCGGGATTGCGGGCACGCAGCATCTGGAGCTTGCCGCCTTTGTCGAGGGCGCCCACCTCGTGGGCTCGATCGTACGGGCGCATGCGATAAAACCCGGAAGGTCCCCCGTCTTCGGTGAGATACACGTTGCCGTCGCCGGCGACGACGGCGGCCTCGTGTCTCATGAAACCCATGTCGACGATGGGCTTCGCGGAAGCGCGCGTCCCCGGGGGTGGGGACCTCGAATACGTAGCCTTGGTCCTTGCCGTCGCCCGCGTCCGTCTTGAGCTTCGAGCCCCGCAGGACAATCTCCTCGCAGGTCAGCCAGCTTCCCCACGGTGTCATGCCACCCGCGCAGTTCTGTGCGGTGCCCGCGAGGAGCGGTATCGACGAGCCCTGTGCTGCACCATCGAGTGCCACGCCGGTGACGCCGCCGGCGAAACCTGGGAATCCGTCGGGCAGGCTCGAAACGATTCCGGGTGCCACGGCCAGACCGTCGTACACGGGAACGTCACCGCCCGCGATGCGTGGGCTGATCACCAATTCGTGATTGCGCAGCAGGAACGCACTGTCACCGTGTCGGTACCAGCCCATGCCGTCATGTTTGCCCGGTGTTGGTCCGCCGCCCGGCATCGGTGCGCCCGTCCAGGCGAGCGCGCGATAGGTGAAATCAGGTGGCAGCCTCAGCAGTGGCAGCCCGGTGACCTCGTCGGCGGTCGGTTGCAGCGATGTCTGGCGCGCGGCGTTGAGGGCGAAGGCACTTGCTGGCAGAGTTGCAAGGGCGAATGCCGGAGCTTTCAGAAAAGATCGACGCTGCATGGTTCGGCTCGTGATGCTTAGGCCTTCATCTTGCTGGATGCAGTACCACCGGCCAAAGGGACCGTCAGGATTCCTGTACCCGACACAGGGTCGTCTAGCCGTGGTGCCTATCGAGCGACGAGCGCGGGTGGCTTGTCGCCGACGTATCTGAGGGTCGTGAAGCCAAAGAACATTTCGTGTTTCGTCTGCAGTCCAAAGTGCACCGGCGTGGACGGGTCGGGGTTGCCCGGATTCTGCGCGGAATTGTCCATCGCGCCACGTGCAATGATCTTCGAGCCGGCCGGGAGGAACAACGGGTCGGCGAGCACGTAGTTGAACTGCCAGTTGAAGTCGTACTTCGGAACAGAGAGCACCATTTCGCTCCGCCCGTCGGGGTACTCGACCGAGTAGTTCATGTACTTCCCGCGGAAGTGCATGTGCGGGTTCAGTTCGTACAGCCAGGCGTCGCGGGCAATCTCCTGAACGCCTTCTAGCTTGTGCTCCCTGGCGTGTGGCGGAACCATGAACCGGCGTTGCCCGGCAACGCCACCCGACATCACATGTTGGGGGGGCGCGTCGTGCAGGTAGATGCCGATTTCGGTTTCATCGGTCGTGGCACGGCCGGTGGTCGTGTAGTGCATCTGCAGGAGCAGGCTGGAACCTTTCCGGATCAGGCGGCCGCTGTTGTCGCGGAACTGATCCGGCTGGCGACCGGGCGCAAAACCGCCCACGCTCTCTCCACGTGCCACACCCGTCTGGATGCCGCGCATGGATCGGTCTGACGGCGTCGACACGTATGCGATCACATGGTGGAGGACCTGCCGGTCACCGGGAATGAACTCCATCGCGCGTACCCACACGTCCCGGTCGAGTTTCAGGGGGACCGGAACGTAGCGATAGTCGATGACGCCCGTCGCGGGAATCTCCTGTACGGGGACCGTGTAGACGAGATCCGGCTCGCCAAGTGAGAACCGCTTCGTGTCGTACTCGAGCCCGGTGAGCGGATCGGGTGTCTCGGTGTTGACGTCAGACGGTGCGCCGGCGTCGATCCAGCGGAGCAGTGTGCGGTGCTCATCCGGTGTTAGACCGGCGACGTCCAGGATCGGTTTGCCAACGTGCGTGTCGATCTGGCCCGGCGGCATTCGCCTGGTCTGCACCACCTCACGGATCATTGCACTCCAGCCCTTGATCATCGCGTGATTGGTCATCGCCCAGGGGGCGATGCCGCCCTCGTGATGACAACCGGCGCAGTGCTCGGCGAGCATCGGCGCAATGTCGTTCGTATACGAGACGGGCTCGAATGCGGCCGAAGTGATTGCCCTGCCGTTGCCGGGCTGACCCATCACCGGACCCTCGGCCCCGGACAAGACGGCGGGCAAGACGTCACGCAACTCACTCACGTTGCCGCGGTATCGCGTCTGCATGCTCGCCGGATTGACGATCAGCATGTCACCAACGCGGTTGAGTCCGAGCGAGGCGGAGACCATCTGCGATTCGTCGACGAGGATGGGCGCGCTCGCCTCCGGCGTGACGTCTGTCAGCCGCGACCGTCCCTCGGTCTGCAGCGCGTTGATATAGAGGAACGTGACGCCTCCGGGTGCTTCGAAGCCCGCTGCTTCATCGATGCCGTGCGCCGCCAACACGACCGCCTTCTGGTCGCTGTAGTACGAAAGCTGATGATGCTGCCCCCGATGATCGATCAGCGCAAAGTCGCCAATCCGCTCGCCTGCGGAGGCTGCCGGGGGCAAAAAACCGAGCGCAAATGCCGCAGCAAGCGCGAGAGGGCGTGAAACCAGTCTTAACATCGTGAACAATCCCGTAACTCTTCGGCGACTGTAGGACACGGCTCGCTGTCGTTCAATTCCATTCGTCCATCGGACGGCCAATCGGGCGCACCGCGACTATGTCAGACCTCATCCGAGCACTCGTCTATCGCCGCTACCTGTTCTCGGGAGCAGCCATCATCGTCGCGCTGGTCGTGGCGTGGGGAATCACGCTCACCGGAACCGAGACGGGAACGCGCGCGATTCTGAGTGACAGCGACCCCTACATGAAGGAGGTTGAACAGACCCGCACCGACTTCCCGCCAAGCACGAGCGTGATGTTCGTCTTCGAGACCGACACGGACGTCTTCAACCTCGAAGCACTGCGCGCGATGGAGTCGCTCGAAGCGCGATTTTCAGAGATCCACGGTGCGATTTCGGTGGGCTCGCTGCTCAGTCGACGTCTGAACGATCAGGATGCGGAGCGTTACGGGCGCGACTATCTGGTCCCCGTGCTCGACGGAGTGACCGAGGCTGATCTGGCTCAGGTCCGCGACATTGCGCTCGCCGATGAGGATCTCACCAAGCGGCTCATTTCGCCCAGCGGGGACATGGCGCTGGCGGTTGTGAAATACACGGCGACTCCGGACACGCAGGAGACGCGACACGCGGTTGGCAACTCCATCTATGCATTGCGCGACGCCCTGCGTGAAGCGTACCCGGGCGTTCGGGTTTACACCCTTGGGAGTGTCCTGTTCGAACTCGACGGCTACAACGCGACCGTGAAGGACCGCATGTTCCTCTTCCCGATCGTCATCTCCATATCGATCTTTCTGCTGTGGTTCTGTCTCAAGTCGCTCGCCTACTCGCTGTGTCTGTTTGCGGTCGCGTTCATCTCGATCGGGCTGTCCGTNGGAAGCTTCGGCTGGCTGGGGATCGCCTTCAATCAGATATCCGCGCTCGGGCCGCTGGTGGTCCTGGTCGTTGCCATGGCCCACGGCATCCACATTGCGGCGATTTACGCGCAGGGTCTCGCGGAANGACGAGACAAGGAAGATGCAATGCGCGAGAGTCTCGCCGTCAACCTGCAGCCGGTNACNCTCGCGAGCGTGACGACGGCCATGGGCTTCCTGTGCCTGAACTACTCGTCATCGCCGGGGATCTACGGCTTTGGGAACGTCGTTGCGCTGGGCGTGTTGTGGGCGTTCATGATGACGCTGGCCGTCCTGCCGACTCTGCTGCTGTGGCTTCCCACCAACAAGACACCCAAGCCGCTTGGCGTGCAGCGTTTCATCGAAGCCGTGAGCGGTATCGTCAGAACGCGGGGAACGGCACTGTTCTGGGGCGCATCGCTGCTCATCGCGGTGACCCTGGTGTTGCTCCCNCTCAACAAGCTCGANTTCAANCGCTACAGCTTTGTCGATGAAGACTCGGACCTCCATCACGTGATCACGGCGCTCGCGGAGAAGATCGGCAACGATCAGAGTCTCGTCTACTCGATCCAGAGCGGCGAGTACTACGGAATTACCGAGCCCGGGTTTCTGGGGCAGGTGGAGTTGTTCTCCGCCTGGGTGGAGGCACAGCCGGAAGCATCGTTTGTCTCNAGCTACACGGACCTGCTGCGTTCGCTCAACAAGTCGGAGCACGACGACGACCCCGCGTACGACAAGGTCCCGGACGACAAGCTGCAGATCATCGACTACCTGGTCAGCTACCAGCTCATCCAGGAAATCGAGCCGAACGTCGAACCGATCTTCAACGCAGACTACTCGTCCATTCGCGTCGTGATCGGCACAAGCAACCTGTCGAATGGCGAGATGGTCGCGCTGAACGACCGCATCGATGCCTGGCTCGAAGCNAACCTCGATCCGCGGTACGAGGTGCTGCACGGCAACAACACCATTTTATGGGCGCGCCTGGACCAGGNGATTGCGACGGAACTGATGAAAGGCTTCTCGCTGAGCTTCGTTCTGATCACCCTGACGATGCTTATCGGGCTCAGAAGCTTCACGTACGGCACGATCAGCATTCTCCCGAACGTTGCGCCCGCGACGATCGTGTTCGGGTTCTGGGGCGTCTTCATCGGGGAGCTGTCGCCGTACATCCTGATGCTCTTCTCGATCAGCATNGGGCTGGTCGTGGACGACTCGGTGCACGTCCTGTCGAAATACATCACGGCGCGTAAACGGGGCAGCACGCCGGAAGAGNCGGTCGACTACTCGCTGGACAAAGCGGGCTCNGCAATCACGATCACGACCGTCTCGCTCTCGATCGGCGTGTTCATACTGGTGTTCTCGAACACGTTCCACTTCCAGAACGTCGCGCTGTTGCTTGCGCCGATCATCATCGTGGCGTGGTTGCTCGACCTGTTGTACCTGCCGCCTCTGCTGATTCGCTTCGACAATTGGCGGGAGCGGCGCCGGGCAGCGGCGCTCAGCCCGGCGTAGCGGGCTGATCGTGGACAAGCCCCCAGGCCGGNTGCGGCNTAGCGTGGCAGTTCCCGGCCGTTGGTAGACAGCGTCAGTAGCGCTCGCGCCTTGACGCTGGGGTCTTCGAATCCGCGATACAACGGTGTGACATCCCGCCCAACGTCGTACAGACCGTACACGGCCGTCTGCGCCGAACGTACCGAGTANTCGACCGTGAACACGGTGTCGTCCGGCATCTCGCAGAATTGGCCCAGGAACGCGAAATTGGACCGGGGGACGGGCAGTACGGCGGGGCGGTCACCGGGGTATCGCGGCATGAACTGGGCGGTGATGTGCGGCATCACGCAGGGTATGCACACCGCGTCTTCGAACATGGAACCCGCGCGCTCGGGCAGACGCAGATGATGGGCCAGATTCCTCCAGAATCTCGTCACCGTTGCATGAGTACATCGGCTTCGCGACGGCGTCTCCGTCGCGCTCCGGATGCAGACCGTAGCCCCAGAAAACATGGGTCTCGTCAGGCTGTCCTTCGAAATGCGGCTGATGCGCCAACACGACGGACAACAACCATCCTGAATGTTTGAAAGTGACGAGTCCGCCCGTGCCGGCCCTGTTCCCTGTGAAGTGTTCCATGAGTTCCAAGAAGCGCCCGTCTCTGAGCGTTACGGTGAACGACTCCCACGAGGTCAACGAGACATCTCCGCAGAACCGTTCCGGATTGCCGAACTTCGGCGACACATCCGCAATGCGCCGCCACAG